>JBBSPR010000087.1:0-10957 GCA_038258615.1 Sphingomonadales bacterium | reverse complement strand
TGATGGCCTTTTACAACCGGGTGCACGATGCGCAGAGCGGCGGCGATGCGCGCGCCTATATCCGCGCGCGGCAGCTTTGTGCCTGGGCTTTCCAGTATGTCGTGATCCACGATTGGCTGAAGACCGTGTGCGAGCCGCTGATCGTGGAGGATACGCTCGCCAACGGGCCGCGCTTCTTCGGCGATGCCTCCGGTCAGGGTGGGTCGTTCGTGCCGCTGGAGTTTTCGGTGGCGGGGTTCCGCTTCGCGCACACGATGATCCGCCCATCCTACCAGGCGAATGCGGCGGCCTCGCTGGTGCCGATCACCGAGATGCTGGGCTTTGCCGGCAAGGACCAGTTCTTCGACGCAGCACCCGGCGGCGAGCAACTCAACCAGCAGTCCGTGATCGACTGGAACTTCTTCGCGCGGGGCGGCAGTGACACGCAGATGGCACGCAAGATGGACAGCAAGATCTCGCGCGGGCTGGGCAGCCTGTCGCTCGACGGCCGGTCGGAGGACCCTGTGCTGGGCCATCTTGCGCGGTCCAACCTGTTGCGATCGAAGAATCTTTCGATCCCGATCGGCCAAGCAGTTGCCGATGCCTTCGGCATTCTGCCGCTGAGCCCGGCCGAACTGCTCGACGGCGAGGATGCGGGCATTGCCGATGTGCTGCGGACCTACAGCTTCCACCAACGCTCGCCGCTCTGGTATTATGTGCTTCGCGAAGCGCGGGTGCAGCAGAATGGCGAGCGGCTGGGCGAAGTGGGCAGCCGGCTGGTGTGCGAGGTGATCATCGGGATGATCAAGTCCGACCCATCGAGCTATCTCAACAACCGGCACGATTCTGCGGTGCGCGCCAATGGCATCGACGTCATCTCCGGTCCCGGCGGTCTTGTCAACGAAATCAACGACATATTGCGCACGGCAGGGGTGTACTGACCGCTGCGGGGTTGACGACCCCGCAGCCAGCCGCCACCCAAGGCCCATGGGCGGCTGGCATTTCTGGATCGACCGCGGTGGCACCTTCACCGACATCGTGGCGCGCTCCCCGGCGGGGCGGCTGGCTACGGCGAAGCTGCTCAGCCATGCGCCCGAGCTTTATGCCGATGCAGCGCTCGAAGGGATTGCCCGGTTGCGCGCCACCGAGGCAGGCCCGATTGCCGATGTGCGGATGGGCACGACGGTGGCGACCAATGCGCTGCTCGAAGGCAAGGGTGCGCCGACCTTGCTGGCGATCACTCGGGGGCATGGTGATGCGTTGACGATCGGTCATCAGGCGCGGCCGTCGATCTTTGCCCTTGATATTGTTCGGCCTTTGCCACTGCAGGCGATGACGGTGGAGATCGACGAGCGTCTCGCGGCGGATGGGACGGTGGTGGTGCCGCTCGACGAAGCGGCAGCGCGAGCGGCGTTGCAGGGGGGGTTCGACGCCGGGCTTCGCAGTGTCGCGATCGTGCTGATGCATGCATGGGTGAACCCGGCGCACGAGCTGCAACTGGCGGATATCGCGTGGGAAATCGGGTTCAGCCATGTGACGATGAGCCATCAGGTCGGGCGGCTGATCAAGCTGGTGCCGCGTGGGCAATCGGCGGTGGTCGATGCCTATCTCTCGCCGCCGCTGGCAGCGCATGTCGAGGGGGTGGCGATGGCGCTGGCGGGGGTGCCGCTCGGCTTCATGCAATCGAGCGGCGGATTGGCCGCACCGGGCCATTTTCATGGGCGAAACGCGGTGCTTTCGGGGCCGGCGGGGGGCATTGTGGGGATGTCCGCGGTAGGTCGAGGGGAAGAGACGGCGCTGCTCGGGTTCGACATGGGCGGCACCAGCACCGATGTTTCGATGTTTGCCGGCCGTTTCGACCGCGCCGAGGAGACGGTGGTGGCGGGCTACCGGATCGCGAGCCCGAGCCTCAGGATCGACACGGTGGCAGCCGGCGGCGGCAGCATCGTGCGCGCCGAGGGCAGCCGGCTGCGGGTGGGCCCGGCATCGGCGGGGGCGCGGCCGGGGCCGGCGAGCTATGGGCATGGCGGTCCGCTGACGATCACCGATTGCAATGTGGCGCTGGGCCGATTGCAGCCGGAGCATTTTCCGGCGCTGTTCGGGCCGGAGGGGGATGCGGCGCTGGATGGCGGGGCGGTGGCGGATCGGCTGGCAGGGCTGGCGACTGCGCTGGACGCTGATCCGCTCGATCTGGCGGAGGGCGCCATCGCGATTGCGGTGGAGACGATGGCGGCGGCGCTTCGGGCGATCAGCATGCTGCGGGGGCATGATCCGGCAGCGGCGACGCTGGTGGGCTTCGGCGGGGCGGCGGGGCAGCATGTGTGTGCGGTTGCCGATGCGCTGGGGATGGACCGGATCTTGCTGCATCCGCTTGCCGGGGTTTTCTCGGCCTGGGGGATCGGCATGGCGGATGTGCGGACGCTGGCGCAGGCAACACTGGCGCTGCCGCTCTCGACGGCGGATGCAGCGATTGCGGACGCGGCGGGGCGGCTCGCGGCCGAGGCCGAGGCTGCGCTGGCGGCGCAGGGGCATGGGTGCACGCGCACGCTGCTGACGGCGCGGATTCGGCACAAGGGGTCGGACACAAGCACCGAGTTTCCGCTCGCATCGGCGGCGGAGCTGGCGGCGGCGTTCCTGGCGGATCAGGCGGCGCGGTTCGGCTTTGCGCATGATGGGGCAGACCTGATTGTGGAGAGCCTTGCTGCCGAGGCGGTGAGCGAGACGGCTTCGACCGATGCATTGCCGATTGCGGGCGATGTGGGGCCGACGAGCATCCACCGGGTGCGGTTTGGCGGGGAATGGCATGACACGCCGTTTTGCAGCCGTGACGGACTGGCGCCCGGCACCAGGATTGCCGGGCCGGCAGTGCTGCTCGATGCCAGCAGCACGACGCTCATTGCGCCCGGCTGGCAGGGGGTGATCGATGCGGCGCACAATCTGGTGCTGACGCGAACGGCAGCAGTGGCGCGGCCACGGCCGGGAACGGACCGCGATCCGGTGTGGCTCGAGCTGTTCGCCAACCGCTTCATGGGGATTGCCGAGGCGATGGGGGCGGCACTTCAGGCGACGGCCTGGTCGGTCAACATCAAGGAGCGGCTCGATTTTTCCTGCGCGGTGTTCGACGGCGAGGGTGCGCTGATTGCCAATGCGCCGCACATGCCGGTGCATCTGGGCTCGATGGGCGTTTCGGTGCGCGCGATCATTGCCGCCCGCGCCGGCCAGGTGCGGCCGGGTGATGCCTATATGCTCAACGACCCCTGGGCGGGGGGCACGCATCTGCCCGATGTGACCGTGGTGATGCCGGTGTTCCTCGCCGAAAGCGCTGCCCCGGCCTTCTGGGTGGCGGCGCGGGGACACCAGGCCGATATCGGCGGCACCTCGCCGGGATCGATGCCTGCCGACAGCCGGACGATTGCCGATGAGGGCGTGCTCATCACCAACTGGCTGCTGGTGGAAGCCGGGCGGCTGCGCGAGGCGGAGACGCTGGCATTGCTGGCACCGGCGCGGGACCCGGCGCGGTGCATGGGCGATTTGCAGGCGCAGCTCGCAGCGTGCGCGCGGGGTGCCGACGACCTGGGGGTGCTGGTGAGCGAGATGGGGGCGGACACGGTGCGCGCCTATATGGGGCATGTGCAGGACGATGCCGAAGCGGCGGTGCGGCGTGCGATTGCCGGGCTGCACGATGGCGATTTCGAAGCACCGATGGACAACGGCGCAACCATTCGGCTTGCGGTGCGGATCGACCATGCGACCAACAGTGCCACGCTCGATTTCAGCGGCACCAGCCCGCAGACGGGGGACAATTTCAATGCGCCCGAGGCGGTGACGCGCGCCGCGGCGCTTTATGCGTTTCGCGTGCTGGCAGGCGGCGACCTGCCGATGAACGATGGCGTGCTGCGGCCGCTGACGCTGGTGATCCCCGAAGGCTCGATCCTCAGCCCTGCCCCCGGTGCGGCGGTGGTGGCGGGGAATGTCGAGACGAGCCAGATCCTGACCGACACGATCTTCGGCGCGCTGGGCCGGCTGGCGGCGGGCCAGGGGACGATGAACAACCTGACCTTCGGCAATGCCGCCCACCAATATTACGAGACGATTGCCGGGGGGGCCGGGGCAAGTGCGCGCGCCGCCGGGGCGAGTGCAGTGCAGACGCACATGACCAACAGCCGGCTGACCGACCCCGAGGTGCTCGAATTGCGCTACCCGGTGCGGGTGGAGCGCTTTGCAGTGCGGAGCGGCTCGGGCGGCGCGGGGGCACGGCGCGGCGGCGACGGGGTGGAGCGGACGATCCGCTTTCTGGAGCCGATGACGGTTTCGCTGCTGGCCGGGCGGCGCGCGACTGCGCCGTTCGGGCTGGCGGGCGGCAGTGCTGCACAGGCGGGGGCAGGCTTTGTGACGCGCAGCGACGGCAGCGTGGAGACGCTCGGTGCCTGTGCGCGTGCCGAGCTGGCGGCCGGCGATGCCATCACCATCCTGACGCCTGGTGGCGGTGGGTTCGGCGCTCCGTGACACCGCTGCTGGGCCTGCTCGTGCTGGTGATCGGCTTCATCGCGCGCATCAACCCGTTGGCGGTGGTGCTGGCGGCTGCCCTCACCGCTGGCCTCGCGGCGGGGTTGGAGCCGGTGGCGGTGCTCGCCGCACTCGGCAAGGCATTCAACACCAACCGCTATGTGAGCGCGCTTTGGATCATCTTGCCGGTAGTCGGGCTGCTCGAACGCGCCGGGCTTCGCGAGCGCGCGGCGGACCTCATCACCCGCAGTGCGCGGCTGACGAGCGGGCGGCTGCTCGTGCTTTACCTCGCCTTCCGGCAGATCACCGCCTCGATCGGGCTGATCTCGATCGCTGGCCATGCACAGACGGTGCGGCCGCTGATTGCGCCGATGGCGGAAGCGGCGGCACTGCGGGCGCGGCCCGACCTCGATGCGGCAGCGCTGGCGCGCATCCGCGCGATGGCGGCGGCGACCGACAATGTGGGGGTGTTCTTCGGCGAGGATATTTTCCTCGCGGTGGCGTCGATCCTGCTCATCAAGGGTGTGCTCGAGACACAAGGGATCATCGTGCAGCCTTTCGAGCTGGCGGTGTGGGCGATCCCGAGTGCCATTGCGGCGTTTCTGCTCCACGGCGGGCGGCTGCTGGCGCTCGACCGCTGGATCGCGCGCGCATGATCGGCTTGCCTGCGCTTTATACGCTTGCGGGGCTGCTGTTTGCGGGCTGGGGGCTGATGGTGGTGCTCGACCGCAGCCACCCCGGCCGCACCGGCTCGGCGCTGTTCTGGGGGCTGATCGCGTCGAGCTTTCTTGCCGGCGACCTTCTCGGTGATGTGGCGAATGGCGCGCTGGTGGTGGCGCTGGTGGTGCTGGCGGCGATGGGCTTTCCGAAGCGCGGGCTGGCGGCGGAGGTGCCGCTGGCAGAGCGGCGGGCGAGTGCAGCCCGGCTTGGCAACCGGCTGATCGGCGCCGCGCTCATCGTGCCGGCGACGGCGCTGATCGGCACGCTGCTGCTGCCGCAGCTGGCATTTGTCGACCCGAAACAGGTGACCTTGCTCAGCCTCGGGCTGGGGGTGGTGATCGCCACTGTGGTGCTGCTGCGCTGGCTGCGGCTGGCGCCGGTGCATGCGCTCGGCGAAGGCAAGCGGCTGGTCGATGGCATCGGCTGGGCGCTGCTGCTGCCGCAGTTGCTGGCGAGCCTGGGGGCGGTATTCGCGCTGGCGGGGATCGGCGAGATCATCGGCGACGGCGTGGCGGGGGCCATTCCGCAAGGCGCGCGGCTGCCGGCGGTGCTGGCATACACCCTCGGGATGGCCGGGTTCACGATCATCATGGGCAATGCCTTTGCTGCCTTTCCGGTGATGATGGCGGCGGTCGGTCTGCCGATCCTGATTATCGGGCTGGGGGCGAGCCCGGTGGTGGTGGGGGCGGTGGGGATGCTCTCGGGTTTTTGCGGCACCCTGCTGTCGCCGATGGCGGCGAACTTCAACATCGTGCCGGCGGTGCTGCTCGACCTCGACCGGAGTGCCGTGATCCGCGCGCAGGTGCTGACGGCGCTGCCGCTGTTCGTGTTCAACACGGCGATCATCTGGGGGTTTGGTTTTCCATGAGACTCGGTGCCGATATTGCGCAGCACATGGCGGAAACAGCGCTGGGGCACGTGCAACGCGAATATCCTCATGCTGCGCAGCAAGTGCTTGAATCGGATGAAGACCTGCTGCCGCCGCGGGCGCTGCACCCGATGTTTTTCGGCAGCTTCGACTGGCACAGTTGCGTGCACGGATGGTGGCTGCTGTTGCGGCTGGCGCGGCTGTACCCGGACCTTGAGACGTCGGCGGCAACGCGGGACCTGGCGGCTGTGACCTTCACTGCCGACAAGGTGGCGATCGAAGTGGCGTGGTTTGCGCGGCCTTCGGCGAGGGGGTTCGAGCGGCCCTATGGCTGGGCGTGGCTGCTGGCGCTCCACCATGAGGCGCGGCACCACGGGTTTAGCGCGGTGCTGGACCCGCTGGCGGCGATCATCGCGCGGGGCTTCCATGGCTATTTGCCGGCGTTGACCTACCCCATTCGCACCGGGGCGCATGCCAACACCGGCTTTGCGCTGTGCCTGATCGCGCCCTGGGCGCGGGCCAATGATTCCGCGCTGCTGGCGCTGATGGCGGCGCGGGCGGAGGCATGGTTCGGCGGCGACAAGGACGCGCAGGCGTGGGAGCCCGATGGCGATGCCTTTCTGTCGCCGACCTTGGTCGAGGCGCTGGCGATGGCGCGGCTGCACCCGAGGATTTTTGCCGACTGGTTTGCAGCGTATTTGCCTGAAGCAACCGAATGCCGCCCGGCGACCCTGTTCACACCTGCGGAAGTCTCCGATCGCTCCGATGGCAAGATCGCGCATCTCGATGGGCTCAACCTCAGCCGCGCCTGGTGCTGGCGCGGCATTGCGGCGGCGCTGCCGGGGGATACTTCGGCGATAGCGGATACGGCGGCGGCGCATCTTGACGCGAGCCTGCCGCACATCGCCGGCGATTATGCCGGGGCGCACTGGCTGGCGAGCTTTGCGCTGCTGGCGCTTGCAGGGGATGACGAGGCTTTGGCAAAACGGTAAGCTCGCAGTTCATGCGCGCGCCCGCTCTCGCCCTCCTCCTGCTTCTCGGGGCGTGCAGCCGCGATGCCGGCAACCCCGCCCCGCCGCGCGTCGACACGCCGCTGCCGGTGCCGACGCTGACCAGCACCATCGCCGTGCCGGTGACTGCCAGCCTCGACGACCTGCAGGCGGCGATCAACCGCGACATGCCCGAAACGCTGTGGAGCATCGATGAGCGGGTGGCGAAGTGCATCGCCGGCGCCCGGGTGACGGTGAAGTTTCTGGGGGTGGAGGATGCCAAGGTGACGCCCGACATTCCCTGCCATGTGACCGGCAGTGCGGTGCGCGGGCCGGTGACGCTGGGCGGCCGTGGCGATGTGCTGACGGTATCGATGCCGGTGACGGCGAGCGTGACGGCGCGCGATGCCGGGCAAAAGCTCATCAAGGAGACGGCGACGGCGAAAGCGCTGGTGACAGCGCGGGTTCGGCTGGGGCTGACGACGGACTGGCGGCCGAGTGCGGAGGTCGATCTCGACTATGAATGGCTTCGCGAGCCGGGGCTCGACATCCTCGGCCAGCGGCTGAAGCTGACGGGCAAGGCCGACCCGAAGCTGGGCGAGGTCATCACCCGGCTGGAGGCCGATATTCCGCGGCAGTTCGCACGAATCCACACGCGCGAGACGCTGGTGGAAAACTGGGCACAGGCGTTCACGACAATCGAACTCAACCGCCGCAACCCGGCGGTGTGGCTGCGGCTGGCGCCCGAGGCGGTGCATGTCGACCCGTGGCGGATCGAAGGGCGCAATGTCGTGCTGCCACTCTCGGTGCGCGCGACGGCGGAGACCTTTGTGGGGCGTCGGCCGGAGGACCCCACGCCGATGCCGCTGCCCGCCCCCTCGGCCGCGATGGGGGGTGAGGGGGTGCTGCTGCATCTGCCGGTGGTGGCGGATTATGACGCGCTTGAGCCAGTGCTGGCGAAGGCGCTGGCGAAGCTCTCCCGCAAGGGCATCAAGGTCGCCGACTATGGCAGGGTGGATGTGAAGTTCGGAAAGGTGGAGATTTATCCGACGACCCGGGGGCGGGTGGCGGTGGGGCTCGACATCATCGCCAAGTCTCCGCGGCAGCTGATCGAAGCGCGCGGCACGTTGTGGCTGGCCGGCACGCCCTATAATGCGCCGGGCAGCCAGCGGGTGGCGGTGAAGGACCTGGAGGTGGCGAGCCGGACCGACAGCACCGGGTTCGACCTGCTGGTGGCGATCAGCGAGGAGCCGCTGGTGAAGGCATCGATTGCCGATGCGCTGACGCAGGATTTTTCGAAGGACCTTGCCAAGCTGATGGCGAAGATCGAGCCCAAGCTGGCGGCACTTCCGATCGGCAGGGCGTTCACACTCAGCGCCACGATCACCGATTTCCGCAACGGCCAGGTGTCAGCGCTCGGCCAGGGGTTGTTCATGCCGGTAGATGCGCAGGCAACGGCGTCGCTCAGCTACCACCCCGTACGAGAAGCAGGTCGAGCGCCTGCAGGAAGCGCGAGCGATCGGCCTTCGAGAACGCCGGCGGCCCGCCGGTGATGCCGACCATGCCGGCGCGCAGATCGGCCATAAGCGCGCGCTGCGCCACCGCCGGGCCGATCATGGCGCTGGTGAAGATGCGGCCATCATGCGCCACCGCGCGGGCACCGGCCTTGAGGACGCGCTCGGCGAGGAGAATATCGCCGGTGACGACGATATCGCCGGGGGCGATGGCTTCCGTGATCCAGTCATCGGCGGCGTCGAAGGCGGGGCCGACCATGTGCTGGCTGACCAGCGGGTGGGCGGGCATGCGGTGGCCCGAGTTGGAGACGACGACGACCGCAATGCCGTGGCGGATGGCGACGCGATAGATCTCGTCCTTGACGGGGCAGGCATCGGCATCGACGTAGATCTTCATGGCTGCGGCCTTTCGTGTGGGCGTTGAGGCATCGGACAGAACCGCTATACTGGCTGAGCTGGCTTCGCAGGGGTGAATCCATGGAAAACGTGGCAACCGAAGGCATCGATCGGGATCTGGCCGACCTGTTCACGCTGCTGGACGGGCCGCGCCCGCTTGTCGACTGGTTCGAATATCGGGCCTGGCTGGAATTCACGCGCTTCCTGCGCGCGAATTATGAGCTGGCCGATGAGCTGGAAGCCGCCGAGGAGGGTTGGCCGGAGAGCGAGGCCGATTTTGTGGCACTGCTCGCGCGGTCCCGCGGAGAGCTGGCGGCGATGGGCAGCTACAGGACCGAGACCGAGCGGCTGTTCCTGCTGCTGCGCGAACGCGGTTCGCCGCTGTTCGAGCGGATCTGTGAGCTTTATTGCCGCTACCGGGCGCAGATCGATTTTGCCAACGAGGCTGCCGCGGCGGTGGCGATTGCCAAGGGGATTGTGCAGGACCTTTGGATGGGCCTGCCGATCACCACCTTCATCGCGCTGCTCATCAAGTCGGGGATGCTGGACCGGACGTGCGATTGCGACAACCGCGGTTAGCGCGGCGGGCGCTTTCCGACGGGCCGGACGGTGGCGCCGGGGTGGGGGCGAGGGCCGCCGGGACCACGCGATTCGAGGCGGGGGCGTGACGGGCGGGGTGGCGGCGGGCCATCGGCGGGGATGATGCGGATGCCGCCTTCGGGCGAGCGATCGGCGCCCTCGGTGCGGTGGAGGGCATCGAGGAACTTCGACGCGATGGCGCGCGGGATTTCGAAGCGGGTTTCGTGGCTGCCGATCTGGATGGTGCCGACATCGCCTTTGGTCACATGGCCGCGGCGGCAGAGCAGCGGCAGGATCCAGCGCGGATCGGCGTTCTGCTGGCGGCCGACGTCCATCTTGAACCAGACGACATCGACGTCGCCGCCATCCGAGCGGGGGCCTTCGTCATTGCCACGGCGCGCCGGACGTTGGGCGGGGCCGCCGTCGAGAAGCTCTTCGGCGGCGGGCATTTTCGCGCGGTGGGTGCGCACGAGCATTGCGGCGATGTCTTCGGGGCTGCGCTCGGCGATGAGGCGGGCGGCGAGTGCGCGGTCCTCGTCGTCGAATTCGGCGGGGGTTTCCATCAGCGTGGCGATGAGGCGTTCGCGGTCCTGCGCGCGGATTTCCTCAGGACCGGGGACCTTCATCCATTCGGCCTGGATGCGGGCACCCCGGAGCATGCCTTCCACACGGCGGCGGGCTGGATAGGGCACGACGAGGATGGCGGTGCCCTTCTTGCCGGCGCGTCCCGTTCGGCCCGAGCGGTGCTGGAGGGTTTCGGCGTCGCGTGGCAGCTCGACATGGACGACGAGCGACAGCGTGGGCAGATCGATCCCGCGTGCCGCCACATCGGTGGCGACGCAGACGCGGGCGCGGCGATCGCGCAGGGCCTGCAGGGCGGAGTTGCGCTCGGCCTGGGTGTGCTCGCCGGACAGCGCCACGGCATCGAAGCCGCGCTCGATGAGGCTGGCGTGGAGGCGGCGCACATTGTCCCGCGTTGCGCAGAACAGCATCGCGGTGGGGGCCTCGTGGAGGCGGAGCAGGTTGACGACGGCGTTCTCGATGTCTGCCGGCGCCACGACCACGGCCTGATAGGCGATGTCGCCATGGCCACGGTCCTCGCCGACGGTCGAGATGCGGAAGGCATCCTTCTGGTAGCGTTTCGCCAGCGCCACGATCGGCTTGGGGAGGGTGGCCGAGAACATGAAGGTGCGGCGGTCGGCAGCGGTGGCGTCGAGGATTTCCTCGAGATCCTCGCGGAAGCCCATGTCGAGCATCTCGTCGGCCTCGTCGAGAATCGCGACCTTGCGGCTGCCCAATTGCCGCGCGCCGCGCTGGTGTTGATGGGGGTGCCGGCGGGGCGTGCCGACGACGTTGTGCGCGCCGGCGGCGCGCGCGCGCCGCTCCTTGCTGGCATCCATGCCGCC
>JBBSPR010000086.1:0-11098 GCA_038258615.1 Sphingomonadales bacterium | reverse complement strand
TGGGTGGCCTCGGCCTTGTGCAGCTTCGGCTCCAGCAATTCGGCGCAGCGCGGGACAATCTCGCGCGCGCCTCGGCCCGCGGCCGGTCCGCGCAATGGGCGGATGCGCTGGCGTCGGCACGCTTCTTCGCAGACCTCGAAGCCGCGCGCGCGCTTCGCGCCGCAGGCCAGATCGACGAAGCCCAGAAGCTCGCCGAGCAATTGTCGGCCTCGACCTTCGCTGGCCGCGGTCCCGCACTCGAGCTGCTCGCCGAAATCTACGAGAGCAAGGGCCATTTCGCGGAAGCTGCCGCCCTCTACAAGACCGCTGGCGGCCTCCCGGGCTCGGCGCGCACCGCCGATGACCGGCTGCAACGGCAGGCAACGCGTGCGCTGGCGTTGCAGGCGGCCGCGACCAACAACGACACCGAGGCCGAGGCGCTTTTCCGGCGCGGCCTGATGGAGGGGCCCGGCGACCCCTGGATCCGCTATGATTATGCGCGATTTCTCGACCAGCGCGGCCGCCGGAACGATGTGCTGGCAATCATTTCGGCATTGTCCATGCTGCCCGGTACTGAGCCGGTCTATGCCGCCGCACTTCTCAACAGCCAGATCGGGCAGGACGGCGTTGCCGAACAGCTGATGGGCCGCATTCCCGAGGCGCAGCAGACCGAGCCGATGCGCAGCTTTGTCGCCGGGCTGAAGATCGATGCTGCCGTGGCACGTGCCCGCTCGCTCGCCGGGCGCGGAAAGCCGATGGAAGGGCTGGCGCTGCTCCGCCAACAGGCCGCGACGCCCGGCCTGACGATGGCCAAGCAGGGCCAGCTCGCCAGCGCGCTTTTCGATCTGGGGGAAAAGCCCGCAGCCACGGCGCTGGCACTGCAGGCGCTGCGGACCGGATCGACCAACCCGGCCGATTTCGAGGCAACCATCCGTGTGCTGGCGCAAGGCGGACAGGATGATCTGGCGCGTCAGGCCATACAGCAGGCGACGACCGCTGCCGGGGCATTCGGCGGCAACCAGCCGTTGCTGGCACGGCTGGGCGCCGTCGTCGTCGTCACCCAGGCCGACCGCATGCGCGAGGCAGGCGAATATGCCCCGGCTTTCGACCTGCTCCAGAACGCCTGGCAAAGCGCGTCGGGCAATGTCGAAATTCTCGCGGCACTGGCCCGGCTCTATCAGTCCGGCGGTCTCACGGTGCAGGCGGCGCAAACGTATCGCATGGTTCTCGACAAGCTCCCGAACGACAAGAGCGCCCTGATCGGGCTCGTCGACACCGCGGGAAGCTCGGGCGATTATGCGCTGGCTCGCTCGGCGCTCGAACGCGCCGTCCGCATCGATCCTGCGGACTACACCATCTATCTCGCTGCCGCCCGCATGGAGCGGACACGCGGCAACGAAGGCGCCGCAGCGCGCTATCTCAAGCAGGCGCGCGCCCTCTACACGCGGCAGGCGCAAACCGTCGGCGGTGGCTTCGGCACTGCCAACCCCTTCGAAGCCGCCCCGCGATCGGCGATCGCGGCCGCCCCCCTCAACCCGTTCGCCCTCCCCGGCAGGTCCAGCAACCAGCGCGCCAGCCCGGACGACGAACTGCTTGCCGGGCTGGACGGTGACAGGTCCGGCGTCATCACCATCGGCACCCCCCCGTTCGCCGCCCGGGCCGGTCGTCCGCTCGCGAGCAGCGATCCGATCCTGCAATCGATCGAGCAGGATCTCGGCGACATCGCATCGGCCGACGAGACCCGCGCCGATGTGAAGACCGAGTATCGCCAGCGCGTCGGCGAAGTCGGTCTCAGCCAGTTGAAATCGATCAGCGGTCGCGCCGAGGTATCGACCGGCCTGGCAGGAGGCCGCGTTTCCGCGTCCGCACTGGCCAGCACCATCGATGCCGGCCGCCCCACCGGATCGGGTCTCGCACGCTTCGGCCGCAACGCCACACCGGAGGCCGAAGCCATTGTCGCCGCACTGCCCTCTGCCCTGGTCGCGGCCGAGACGCAGGTGGCGACCGGCGTCGCGATTTCGGTCGGCTGGGCCAATGATCTCGTCAAGGCCGATGTCGGCACCACGCCGCTCGGCTTCGGCCAGACCGATGTGGTCGGCGGCGTGTCGGTGTCACCGCGCCTGTCGGAATCGGTCACCGCCCGGGTCTGGGCCGAGCGCCGCGCCGTGGAGGACAGCATCATCTCGCATGCCGGCACCCGCGATCCCGTCAGCGGGGATTTCTGGGGCGCGGTCCGGCGCGCCGGCGGCGGTGCATCGCTCTCCTACGACGTGGAGGGCACCGGCGTTTATGCCGACGGCTCTTATTATCGCTACACCGGCACCGCGGTCAGGTCCAACAGCGGCGTCCAGGCCAATGCCGGCGGCTATCTGCGCGTGCTCAAGGGCGAAAGCTCGCTGCTCAGCCTCGGCATCAATGCCAATTACCAGCAGTTCGACAATCCGCAGAATTACTTCACCTTCGGCCATGGCGGCTATTTCAGCCCGCAGAGCTTCCTCAGCATCAGCTTTCCGGTGCACTACCAATATCGCCGACCCCAGGGTCTCGACATCGATATCAACGTGGCACCGGGCTACCAGAGCTACAGCCAGTCGGCCGCCGATCTTTACCCGACCGATCCTGCTGCCCAGGCACGGCTCGATGCGCTCAAGGCCCTCAACACCGACGTTCGCTCCACCTTCGACAGCAGCAGCGAGACCGGCTTCGGCCTCTCTGCCAATGCAGCACTCTATTATGTGCTCACCCCGCGCCTGAAGATCGGCAGCGACCTGAATTACAACAGCTTTGGTGCCTACAAGGAGTTTCGGGGATCGGTCGGCATCAAGCAGGCAATCGGAGAGCGATGATGGCTTTGGCAATTGTTGGGTCCCGCCACGGCGGTGGTGCGGTTCCCGTTCGACCGAACGGTCCGGCGTTGCACATTGCGATGGTCGACGAAGTGTTCGCCAACGCCACCTCCGAACAGGCGGTGAGCTTCTTCGAAGCTGTCGGCCGGCGCCTCTCCACGGCGCTGGTGATGCCCTCCGACGACAGGCTGATGTCGCTCGAACAGGCGATCAACGGCTTCTGGCAGCAGCTCGGCCTCGGCCAGGTTTCGCTGGCGGTCGACAAGGACGGCATCGCCATCGTTCACGAGAATCATGCCGGCACCGGCGAGGCCGGTTCCCCGGCCTGGCCGCAGGCAACGGCGGCCGTGGTGTTCGGGGCCTATTGCGGCTGGTTCACGGCACTCGGCGGTGCCGGCGTGCTGCAGACGCGGCTGGTGCAGCAAACGAGCGATCGGCTTGTCATCCACCATGGAATTTGACCGGCGCAGCATGCTGGCGGCAATCGTGCTGACCACATCGGCCTGCGGACGCGCCAGCGGCGAGACCGGCGAAAAACGGCAGACGTCGCGAAACGACCCGCAATCCTCGCAAGACTGGCAGGCTTTCAGCGCCGCCTATCTGCGCCCCGATGGACGCATCGTCGACAATGGCAATGGCGGCATCAGCCACAGCGAGGGACAGGGCTATGCCATGCTGCTCGCCGAGGCCGCAGCCGACCGCGCCGCGTTCGACAGAATCTGGCGCTGGACCGAGAAGACGCTCGCCCGCAGCGATGTGGCGCTCTACTCCTGGCGCTACGCGCCCGGCCAAGCCGTGCCGGTTGCCGATCCGAACAACGCCACCGACGGTGACATCCTTGTCGCATGGGCATTGATGCGCGCCCATGAACGGTGGCGGCAGCCGACCTACATCGCTCGCGCCCGCGAAATCACCCAGGCGATCCGCACGCGGCTCATCCGCCAACACGCCGGTCGATCGCTGCTGCTTCCGGCGCTCACCGGCTTCGTCCTGCCCGACAGGACAACGGTCAACCCCTCCTACTATATCTGGCCGGCGATCGATCTGTTCCGCCGCATGGACCCGTCGGACGCCTGGGAAGCGCTCGCCCGCGATGGCGAGCGCCTGGCGCTGGATGCCCGTTTCGGCCCGTCGCGGCTGCCGTGCGACTGGATCGACATCATGGCGAGCGGTATCGTGCTTCCTGCAGCCGACAAGCCGCCACGGTTCGGCTTCGATGCCATCAGGATGCCGCTCTACCAGGTTGCGGGTGACCGCCCGGCGCTGGCCGCCGACGTGATCGGCTATTGGAGCCGCCTGATCCAAAGCAAGGCGCCAATTCCGGCCTGGATCGATGTCGTCAGCGGCGAGCGGGCGCCTTATGCCCTGTCTTCCGGAGGCAATGCCATCGTCGCACGCCTGCTGGGCTCGGGCGACATGTTTCGGGCCGGCCTCCCGGCCTTGGGCGGCGACTATTATTCGGATGTCCTGATCCTGCTTTCGCGGTCACTGCTGAACGGCAGAACCGGGCAACAAGGTGGCTAGAGCGTGTCTCGCAAAAAGTGGGCACCGGCCGATGCGAGAACAAACAGAGGTGCGAGCCTGCTACCGCGGGCATCCGATATGGCCAGGCACCTGAACGGCTCGCTTGATCGTTAGGGTCAGCGATCCGCTGCCACCATGGCTGGGGCGGCGCAGACCCTGCAGTGCCGCGCCGAATGCGCGCGCCCGCGTTCCGAAGCAGACATCAAAGCTCGGCGGACAGGGGTCCGCCCCCTGTCCGCCGAACGCAAGCAGCAATCAATCAGCGCCCGCGGAAACCGCCACCGCCGCCGGCGCGGCGCGGGGCACCGGTCTGGCCACCCGAGCCCTTGCCCGCACCACTGTTGCCGCCGGGCCGTCCACCTGCCGGCCGCACCTTGGCGGCCGGGTTGGCGCGGCGGTTGCCGCCCGAAGGGCCACGGTCATCGCGACGACGCTCGTCCCGCATCGCTACACGCGGCGCCGGCGGCGCAGTCGTCTCGATCGGGCGCGTCGCTTCCCCGGCGGCACGGAAGTTCGCCGGCAGCGCCAGCACGGTCACCTTCTGGCGCGTCACCTTCTCGATGTCGCGCAGCAGCGTCCGCTCGTCATCGGCGCAGAACGCAATCGCCTGGCCATCGCGGCCAGCGCGCGCGGTGCGGCCGATGCGGTGGACATATTGCTCGGGCACATTGGGCAGCTCATAGTTGATGACATGGCTCACACCCGGAATGTCGAGTCCGCGCGCCGCAATGTCGGTCGCCACCAGCACACGGATCGCACCGGCACGGAAGGCGGCAAGGGCCCGCTCGCGCTGCGGCTGGCTCTTGTTGCCATGAATCGCCTCGGCCTTGATCCCGGCGTTGCCGAGCTGGCGAACGATCCGGTCCGAGCCATGCTTGGTCCGCGCAAACACCAGCGCCCGCTCCACCGAGTCCGCCGACAGCACCAGCTGCAGCAGGGCAGGCTTTTCGGACGCGCTGACATGAATCACCGCCTGGTCGACGCGCTCGGCGGTCGTGGCCGCAGGCTTCACCGCGACCTTCACCGGGTCCTTGAGGTAACGCCCGGCCAGCTCTTCGATCGCCTTGGGCATCGTCGCCGAGAAGAACAGCGTCTGCCGCGCCTTGGGCAGCAGGCCGACGATGCGCTTCAGATCATGGATGAAGCCCAGGTCGAGCATCTGGTCGGCTTCGTCGAGCACGAGGATCTCGACCTTGGACAGGTCGAGGCTGCCACGGTTGATGAGATCGAGCAGCCGGCCCGGCGTCGCCACCGCAATGTCCACGCCCGGAAACAGCGCGCGCTCCTGGCGCGGGATCGGCACGCCGCCGAAGATCGTCGTCACCGAGAGCCGCAGGTTCTTGCCATAGGCGGTAAAGCTGTTCGCAATCTGCGACACCAGCTCGCGGGTCGGTGCCAGCACCAGCACGCGGGTGGCAAGCTTCAACCGCACGCGCGGGTTTTCGGAAAGCTTGTGCAGGATCGGCAGCGCAAACGCCGCGGTCTTGCCAGTGCCGGTCTGGGCGATGCCGCACAGGTCATGGCCCGCCATCACCGGCGGAATCGCCTGCACCTGGATCGGCGTGGGAACGGTATAGCCCTTGGAGGCGAGCGCCTCGGCAATCGGCTTGGAAAGGTTGAAATCGGCAAAGGTCGTTTCGCCGGAGAGTGTTTCGGTTGTCATCTATGGTTCTCGTCTTCGGGCGCAGATGCAAAGCGCAACAGCACCGGGAGCGGCCGCACGCCAAGGCGCACGGTCCTGCGGGATGAACTACCCGCGTGATGGGGGTGGCCCTGGGGGCTGGCTTCAAGGCTCGTGGCGCCGGAGAATCCGGGCATCGATCAACCGGGTCTGGAGCCTGGGCGGGCGCGAGAACCTCTCGCGGCGCTGGCCCGATCACGCACCCGGTGCTGGGGACAGGCATGACTGCCTGTTGTGAAGCCGTGTTCGCAATCGCAGCATCTTCACGGAAAGTCAAGCATGCCGGCCCTCCGGCTTGCAGCAGCCCGTCGTTCCCGTCATGCTCCCGTCACAGAACTGTCATGCCGCCGGTCTAGGGCACAGCCTTGCCCGCTCGCGCAGACGGTCGGGCGCTTCGGAGAGTCGGGCGGGGTGATGGCAGTTCCACAACAGGCGGTCAGGCCATGATCAGCGGGCGTGCCCTGCGCCGGAACGCGTTGCGCCAACCCGACAACATGCCCGCGCTGCTCCTGCGCGGCGCCGAACTGGCGCTGCTGCTGCTCGCCGGCCTGTTGCTGGCGCGCCTCGGCTGGGCACTGCTCACCCCCGCCGGCCCCATCGGCACGCCGCGCGGCGCCCCCGCCCTCGCTGCCATCGATCCGGCAGCACTCGGTCGCTTCGATCCCTTCCTCCGTTCCCGCGCCCAGCCCGCCCCCGCCGCCATCTCCAACCTCGATCTCACGCTCGTCGGCACCCGTGTCGATGGTGCCAGCGGCCGCGGCAGCGCCATTCTCGTCCTGCCGGACGATACCCAGGCCACCATCGGCGTCGGCGAAGAAGTGGTTCCCGGCGTCCGCCTCATCGGCGTGGCGTTCGATTCCGTCACGCTCGACAATGCCGGCAACCGCGAGGAACTCTATCTCGACCAGTCGGGTCCGGTCCCCGCCGGCACCATCATGCCGGCAGCAGCACCGCCACCGGCTGTTGATCGCCCCCGCCTCGGCGCCGATCTGCAAGCCACGCCGCGCATCGCCGATGGCCGCATCACCGGCCTTGTGCTCGCCCCCAAGGGCTCGGGCGCCGCCTTTGCCGCGGCCGGGCTGCAACCCGGCGATGTCCTCGTCAGCGTCGATGGCACCCCGGTGGCCACCCTCGGCGATCCAGCGGCGCTGGTGCGGCGGCTCGATGCCGGCGGGCTTTCGGTGCAGATCGAGCGCGGCGGCCGACCGCTCAGCCTCACCCTCGACTCCTCGCAAGCCGGAAGAAGCGCCCGATGATCCGCAAGGCGCTTGCCGCCCTCCTCCTCGGCACAATGACCGTCCCGCTGGCCGCCCAGCAGACGGTCAACCTGCGCGATGCCGATGTCCGCGCCTATATCCAGGATGTCGCCCGCGCCACCGGCCGCAGTTTCATCATCGATCCGCGCGTGCAGGGCAAGGTGAGCGTCATTTCCGAACGCCCATTGGGGCGCGAAGCCTATTTCGAGCTGTTCCTCTCCACGCTGCGCGCCAACGGCCTTGTCGTCAGCCCGGCCGCCGGCGGGGCTTTTCGCATTTCCCCCGCCGATGGCGCCTCCACCAGCCCCGGCCTGCGCGGCGGTGCCGATTCCTTCGTCACGCAGGTGGTGCCGCTGGGCTCGATCGACGCGGCTTCCGCGGTCGAATCGCTGCGTCCGCTCGTCAGCCGCGAAGGCCAGCTCACCGCCAACCGCGCCGGCAACAGCGTCATCATCGCCGATTATGCCGACAATGTGCGCCGGGTGCGCGAGACGCTCCGCCAGATCGACCGCAGCCGCACCGGCACCGAAGTCGTCGCCCTCAAAAACGCCGGCGCCCGCGAAATCGCCGCCGCCTTGCGCGATCTCGCCAACGCCTCGCGCGGCGAGGGCAGCAGCAGCGTCGGCATCGTGCCCATCGACAGCTCGAACAGCATCGCCCTTCGCGGCGATCCAAGCCTCGTCGCCGATCTCGCCCGCACCATCCGCGATCTCGACACCCGTGCGGCGGGCGGCAGCGATGTCCGCGTCGTCTTCCTCAACCACGCCGATGCCGAGAAGCTCGTCCCTGTCCTCCAGCAGCTCGTCGGCCAGCAGCCCAGCGCCACCACCGGCAGCAGCCTGCCGCCCAGCAGCATGGCAAGCAGCAACCAGCAGGGCAGCTTCGGCGCCAGCGGCCAGGGCGGCGCGCAGGGCGGTCCCGCCTCCATTCCCCGCACCCCCGCCGCCGCCGCAAGCGCCGGCGGTGCCACCGGCCCGGTCCCCGGCGCCACCATCGGCGCCGGCCGCGCCGTCATCGCCCGCTTCGAGGGCGCCAACGCCATCGTCATCGCTGCCCCCGCCGAGGTGCAGCGCCAGCTCGGCGAAGTGATCCGCCAGCTCGATATCCGCCGCGAGCAGGTGCTCATCGAAGCGATCATCGTCGAGATCTCCGATGTCGCCGCCCAGCGCCTCGGCGTGCAATATCTGCTCACCGGCACCGGCGGCTCCAACATCCCCTTTGCCGCCACCAACTACACCAACGCCGCCCCCAACCTCCTCGCCGTCAGCGGTGCCGTCGTCGCCGAGCGCGAGCTGGGGTCGGACAATCCCACCACCCAGGCGCTGCGCGACACCGCCCTCTCCAGCCTGCTCGGCGCCAATGGCGGCACCTTCGGCTTTGGCGGCAATCTCGGCTCCAACGCGCTGTTCGGCGTCATCATCAACGCGGTGAAGACCGACACCGCCTCCAACGTCCTCTCCACCCCGTCGGCGATGACGCTCAACAACGAAGTCGCCCATATCCTTGTCGGGCAGGACATTCCGATCACCACCGGCGAGGCGCTCAGCAACAATTTCGACAATGCTTTCCGCACCATCCAGCGCCAGAATGTCGGCATCCTTCTCGATGCCCGCCCGCAGATCAACGCCGGCGGCACCATCACCCTGCAGATCCGCCAGGAAGTCAGCTCGGTCGCCGGCCCGGTCAGCAACACCTCGAACGAACTCATCATCAACAAGCGCGAGATCACCACCACCGTCGCCGTCGACGATGGCGAGATCATCGCCCTGGGTGGCCTCATCGACGAGAACGAGCGCCGCACGCTCGAAAAGGTGCCCTTCCTCGGGGACATCCCCTTCCTCGGCAATTTCTTCCGCTCGCGCTCCAACAACCGCACAAAGACCAACCTGATGGTCTTCATCCGCCCCACCATCGTCAAGACCGCCGCCGATGCCGCCCGGCTGGCGGGCGAACGCTATGACTACATGACCCGCGCCGAGGCCGAGGCCCGCGCCAATCGTGGCCTCAATGGCCTCGAATCCTCGCTCGATGCGATGGTCCGCGACTACATGCGCGCCGCCCCCCCCATCGACCCCAACCCGCTGCCGCCGCCACTCCCGAAGAAGCCATGAAGCTCCCCTACAGCTTCGCCCGCCGCCACGGCGTCGTCATCACCGGCCTCGCCGACGAGGCCGCCAACGTGGCCCTGCGCGAAGGCGATGATCCGGCCGCCCTGATCGAAGTCCGCCGCGTCGCCGGCCGCAAGCTCAACATCGAACACGTCACCCCCGCCCGCTTCGACCGCATGCTCGCCGATCACTATGCCGGCGACGGCATCGCCGCCGCCGCCGCCATGAACGACGATGGTTTGGGCTCGCTGGTAGAATCCATCCCCAGCGCCGAGGATCTCCTCGACAGCGCCGACGAAGCCCCCATCATCCGCCTCATCAACGGCCTCATCGCCGAAGCCGCCCGCGAAGGCGTTTCGGACATTCACATCGAACCCTATGAATCCGCCCTTGTCGTCCGCATGCGCGTCGATGGCCAGCTCACCGAGCGCCACCGCCTCCCCGCCTCGGTCGCCCCCATGGTCACCAGCCGCGTCAAGGTCATGGCCCGCCTCGATATCGCCGAGCGCCGCCTGCCGCAGGATGGCCGCATCGGCCTGGCGCTGGGCGGCAAATCGCTCGATGTCCGCGTCTCCACCCTGCCGTCGCGCGCAGGCGAGCGCGTCGTCCTCCGCCTGCTCGACAAGGAAAATGCCGGCATCGGCCTCGAAGCGCTCGGCATGCCGGGTGCCATCGAAAGCGTCTTCCGCGCCGCCCTCTCCGAGCCCAACGGCATGGTGCTCGTCACCGGCCCCACCGGCTCGGGCAAGACCACCAGCCTCTACGCCGGCCTCAAACTGTTGAACGACGGCAGCCGCAACATCCTGACGGTGGAAGACCCCGTCGAATACGCGATGGACGGCGTCGGCCAAACGCAAGTCAACGCCCGCGTGGGCCTCAGCTTCGCCGCCGGCCTGCGCGCCATCCTCCGGCAAGACCCCGATTGCGTGATGGTCGGCGAAATCCGCGATTCCGAAACGGCGGACATCGCCGTCCAGGCCGCCCTCACCGGCCATCTCGTCCTCTCCTCGGTCCACACCAACGATGCCGCCGGCGCCATCACCCGGCTGCGCGATTTCGGCGTCGAGCCCTTCCTCATCGCCTCCACGCTGCGCGCCGTCATCGCCCAGCGCCTCGTGCGCCGCCTCTGCCCCGCCTGCGCGCAATGGGCGCCGCTCGATGCCGCTCGCGCCGCCCTCGTCGGCCTCGCCCCCGGCACCCCGGCCCGCCACCCCAATCCACAAGGCTGCGAAGCCTGCGGCCACAGCGGCTGGCAGGGCCGCACCGGCGTCTTCGAAGCCATCCGCATCACCGAGCCCATCCGCCAGCGCATCATGGCCGGCGGCGATGAAGCCGCCATCGGCGACGTCGCTTTCTCAAACGCCGCCACCCTCGCCGTCGCCGCGCGCAGCCTTGTCGAAGACGGCCTCACCACGCCCGAGGAAGCCGCCCGCGTCATGCGCGCCGGCGATGCGCCGCCCCCGGTTTTGGCACCGGTGCAAAATGGCTGACTACCGCTACGCCGCCCTCGATGCCGAAGGCCGCGAGCGCCGCGGCCAGATCGCCGCCGACACCGCCGACGCCGCCCGCACCGCCCTCATGCGCAAGCAGCTCTTCGCCACCCGCCTCGAACCCGTCTCGGATCAGGGCGCCGTCGTCCGCGAGAGCAGCCCCACCGAATCCGGCCGCCACAAGCTGGGCCAGCGCGCGCTGATGCTCTTCACC
>JBBSPR010000085.1:0-11166 GCA_038258615.1 Sphingomonadales bacterium | reverse complement strand
GCCGCCGCCTTCGTAGCGCTGGATATCCCAGAAGAACTTGACCTTGATGCGGCCGTAGTTGTCGGTGAACACTTCCTCGCCGGGTGGGCCGACGACCACTGCGGTCTGTGGGCCGGCGATGCGCGGCATCGGCGTGTTGCGCGCCGGGCGGAAGGGGTGGCGCACCGGCATCAGCTCGAGCTCGACCCGCATGTCCTCATTGCCGCCGCCGCCCGAGCGATTGCTGCTCGCGCGATAACTGTGGCGGGTGGCGACGATCAGATACTCCTGATCCCCGGTGAAGCTGTGGCCATTGCCGCTTTCATCATAGGCGACCTTGAGCTTGGTGCCGACGGCGGCCGCGAAGACATCACCCTCGGCATGGCTGCGCGCCATCTCGGCGCGATCGGCTTCGAGACGCACGCCGGCATAGCGGCTGCCGCGATCCATGCCTGGCTGATCGTAATTGGCGGGATATTCGAAGCGCTCGGCAATGGTGCCGCCGACATCGCCGGCAGCGCCGCTGCGCCAGCGCGAGGCGCCCGACCCCAGGTTGGTCGTCTGCTTCTGCTTCTTGAGAACCGCTGTGGATTTTTCATAATCATAATCGTCCACGGTATAGGCGGTCGGACCGAAGCGCCGGTGCTCGCGCAGCGAGAAGAGCACGCCCTCCCGCCCCTCCGGCGTGCCGCTGACCAGCCGCACGGTATCGGGGCTGCCGGCCTTGTGGGCGGCGGGGGCATCGACGGCGACGAGCGTGTGGCTGCCTGCTGCATGTTCGAAGAAATAATAAATGCCTTCGCGCTCCATGTGGCGCGAGACGAAGGTGAAATCGCTTTCATCATATTGCACGCGATACTCGAGCGCGCTGTAGCTCGCCGACAGGCTGGGGCGCTGCGGCGCCAGCAGGCCGAGAAGGTTGACCATGGTCTGCTTGTAGTGGATTTTCGATATCCGGTTGAGCGCGGCGATATATTGCTGCGGGCGGATGACCAGCCGGTAGATGAAATCCTGATCGTCGCTGCTGCGCCCCAGCTCGACATATTCGCACAGGATGCCGTGGAAATGCCGCGAGACGTGCGCCTTGCCCTGAAAGGCGAAGCTGACCGGCTTGGTGAGACAGGGATGCAGATCGACGGGGCCGCCGCGTGCGATGACCTCGGCCTCGATCGTGAAAAGCTCCGAGAGCCGCTCCACGGCAGTCATGCCGATGAGCAACAGGCTCCGATCGGGGCTGGTGCTGACCTTGCCGATGCGATCACTATCCGCTGCCATGCCAGCATCTCCCCCCGACAGAGTGCATACATAGCACAGGGTTGGTGACCGGCAACAGCAGCGCGGCAGCACATGCCGCCTGCGGTGCAGGAAACCCGGGCCATGGCCGCGTCGCATCGCCTCCTGACGAATGCCGAAGCGGCTGCTATGCGCATGGCCATGACCACAACGAGGCCACCTGCCGGCGCGCTGCCGATGGCGCAGCTTTTGCCGCTGCTGCTCAGCGTGTTCATCGGGCTGATGGGCTTTGGCGTGGTGCTGCCGGTGTTTCCCTACTGGGGCCGGGCGCTGGGGGCGGGGCCGGAGATCGTGACGGTGGCGTTGGGGGCCTATTCGGCGGGGCAGTTCGTGGCTGCACCATTATGGGGCAAGTTTTCGGACCGGTTCGGCCGGCGGCCGGCGCTGATCGGATCGTTGATCGGCATCATGGCGAGCTATCTGGTGATGGCGGAGGCGCAGGACATCTGGACGCTCGGGGCGGCACGGCTGTTCGGCGGGTTGATGGCGGGCAATATCGGCGTGGCCTTTGCCTATGTCGGCGATGTGGTGGAGGGCGAGGCGCGGCCCAGGGCGCTTGGGCTGCTTGGGGCGTCATTCGGCATGGGGTTCATCTTCGGGCCGGCGATCGGCGGGCTGGTGGCGGGCGATGCGCCGGGCACGGCGGACTTTAGGCTGGTGGCGCATGTGGCGGCCGGCATTTGCGGGCTCGGTGTCCTGATGGTGGTGTTCGGCCTGCCCGAGAGCCTGGGGCCGGAGCGGCGGCAGGCCGTGAAGGATGCCGGCGACGGGCCGACGGCGCGCGAGGTGATGGCCGCCAAGCCGGCGGTGATCGCGCTGATGGTGGTCGCCGCACTGGTGATCGGCTCGGCGGCAATGATGGAGACGACCTTCGCGATGTTCGCCGATGACCGGCTGGGGTGGAGCCCGCGCGACGGGGGGCTGAGCTTCGGGCTGATCGGCACCATCTCGGCGGTGATGCAGGCGGGTGCTGCAGCACCGCTCGCCCGGCGCTTCGGCGCGCGCCGGGTCGCTCTTTTCGGGATCATCGGCTATGCGCTGGGGCTGGCGGGGCTTGGGCTGACCGGCCTGGGGGACTGGGCTGGCGATGCGATGGTGCTGGTGGCGCTGGCGGTGACGGCGATGGGCGTGGGGATGTTCAACCCGGCGTTCCAGACGATGGTGGCGGCTACGACCGACGACCGCGACCGCGGGCTGGTGAACGGGCTGACGCAGGGTGCGAGTGCCGGTGGGCGGATCTTCGGCCCGGCGGTTTCGGGCAGCATCTATGCCGGCGTGGGGATAGCCGCACCTTTTCTGGGCGGGGCGGCGCTGATGCTGGTGGCACTGGTGGTGGCGGCGCGCGGGGCGATGGATGGCGGCGCGGCTGGAGGCGCCGGGCCGGACGCTGGTGCCGATGCGGTTGGCAGGAGCGGGGGAAGCCGCTAAGGCGACCGCTTCGCCTGCAAAACCGATCGAGAGACCCCAAGTGAAGATTCAAGCCACCGAAATCCGCCCCGGCAACATCCTCGAATGGGAAGGCGGCCTGTGGAAGGTTGCCAAGATCCAGCACACCCAGCCGGGCAAGGGCGGCGCTTACATGCAGGTCGAGATGAAGAATGTGATGGACGGTCGCAAGACCAACGAGCGTTTTCGCTCGGCGGAGACGGTGGAGAAGGTGCGGCTCGATGTGCGCGATTTCCAGTTCCTGTTCGCCGATGGCGACACGCTGACCTTCATGGACAAGGAAAACTACGACCAGATCTCGATGCAGAAGGACCTGCTTGGCGAAGCGGCGGAATTCCTGCAGGACGGCATGGACGTGGCGATGGAGCTTTACGACGAGAAGCCGATCTCGGTGGCGCTGCCCGACCAGATCGAGGCGGTGATCGCCGAGACCGAGGCCGTGGTGAAGGGCCAGACCGCGAGCAGCAGCTACAAGCCGGCGATCCTGGAAAATGGCGTGCGCGTGATGGTGCCGCCGTTCATCAATGCCGGCACGAAGATCGTGGTCGACACCTATGCGCGCGAGTATCTGCGGCGGGCGGAATAAGGTCGGTGGTCGCTCACTCATCGCTCATCACCGTCATGGAAAAGGCGGTGCGCAAGGCGGCGCCCAAGCTGCGCCGCGATTTCGGCGAGGTCGATGCCCTGCAGGTCAGCCGCAAGGGGCCGGCGGATTTCGTGTCCAACGCCGATCGCCAGGCCGAGCAGACGATCGTGGAGGTGCTGAGCCATGCGCGGCCCGATTGGGGGCTGACGCTCGAGGAGGGTGGCGAGTCGACCGGTGCCGATGTCAATTCGCGCTGGATCGTCGATCCGCTCGATGGCACCACCAATTTCCTCCACGGCATGCCGCATTTCGCGATTTCGATCGCAGCTGAGGTGAATGGCGAGGTTGTCGCAGGACTCGTCCACCAGCCGCTGACGGGCGAAAGCTTCTGGGCGGAAAAGGGCAGGGGGGCCTGGCTTTCGGACCGGCGGTTGCGGGTATCGGCACGCCGTGAGCTGGCGGATTGCGTGATCGCCACTGGCATTCCGTTTCGCGGGCAGGGCGATGCGTCGCTGTTTTCAAGGCAACTGGCGGCGGTGATGCCTGAAGTGGCCGGCGTGCGGCGCTTCGGGGCCGCTGCACTCGACCTGGCCTGGGTGGCGGCGGGGCGTTTCGATGGCTTCTGGGAGGCCGGGCTTTACGAATGGGACATGGCGGCGGGTATTTTGCTCGTGAAGGAAGCCGGGGGCTTTGTGAGCGACTATCGCGGCGGCGAGGCGATGATGGCGCGGCGCGAGGTGGTGGCCGGCAATGGCCAGGTGCAGGCGCGCCTGCACAAGATGGTGTCGGGAACGCTCAAGGGCTGAGCGCGTTTGAGGCATATGTGCGTCGCAATGCTGCAAGGCGGCACCTTGCCCCTGTTACGGCGGCGGGTTAGAGCATCCACCAATTCGTCCAGAGCGTGAAAGGCCCATTTGGCCATGTCCGAAATCGCGGTTGAGTATCTGCCGATCCTGCTGTTTCTCGTTGTGGGAATCGTGTTCGCGTTCATCTTCGTGGGTGCGCCGATCCTGGTGTCCGGGCTGACCGGCACGGCCAAGCCGGATTCGGTGAAGCTGAGTGAGTATGAGAGCGGATTTCCGGCGTTTTCCGACAGCCGGCACCGGTTCGATGTGCGCTTCTACCTGGTGGCAATCTTGTTCATCATCTTCGATCTGGAGGCGGCCTTCCTGTTTCCCTGGGCGGTGAGCCTGCATTGGGGCGGGCCCGAGGCCTGGTGGTCGATGATGATGTTCCTGTTCATCCTGACGATCGGGCTGGCGTATGAGTGGAAGTCGGGAGCGCTGGAATGGGAATGAGTGACCCCGCTGTGACGAAGCCGGAAATCATCCGGCCGGGCGGCGCGCTGGCGCTGGGCGAGACGAACCGCGACCAGTTTCTGGGCGATGTGTCCACGGAAGTGGCCGACAAGGGCTTTCTGGTGACGAGCACCGAGGACCTGTTCCACTGGGCGCGTACCGGCTCGATGTGGTGGATGACCTTCGGGCTGGCGTGTTGTGCTGTCGAGATGATGCACACCAACATGCCGCGCTACGACCTGGAGCGCTTCGGCGTGGCACCGCGTGCCAGCCCACGCCAGTCCGACGTGATGATCGTGGCCGGCACGCTGTGCAACAAGATGGCGCCGGCGCTGCGGCGGGTTTATGACCAGATGAGCGAGCCGCGCTATGTGATCTCGATGGGCAGCTGCGCCAATGGCGGTGGCTATTATCACTACAGCTATTCGGTGGTGCGCGGCTGCGACCGGATCGTGCCGGTGGATATTTATGTGCCGGGGTGCCCGCCGACCGCCGAGGCGCTGCTGTATGGCGTGCTGGCGCTGCAGCGGAAGATCAGGCGGGTGGGGAGCTTCGAGCGATGAAGCCGGTGGTGACTGCAGCACAGCCCGGCCGCTGCAGCTGGCCGGCGATGGCGAGCGTGGAGGGCATCGAGGGGTATCTCGGCGAGATCCTCGGCGATGCGCTGCTGGCGACGGAAGTGCATGTCGGCGAGGTGGCGGCGCTGGTGACGCGGGCGCGGCTGGTGGAGGTTATGGAGACGCTCCGCGCCGACGCCGTGCTGCGGATGGAGCAGCTGATCGACATCTGCGGGGTGGATTTTCCCGATCGGCCCGAGCGGTTCGAGGTGGTGTACCAGTTGTTGTCGATGCGCACCAATGTGCGGCTGCGGGTGAAGGTGACGACCGATGCGCGGACGCCGGTGCCGAGCCTGACCGGGCTGTGGCCGGTGGCGGGCTGGTATGAGCGCGAGACCTGGGATTGCTATGGGGTGCTGTTCGACGGCAACCCCGATCTGCGGCGCATCCTGACCGATTACGGTTTCGAGGGGCATCCGTTCCGCAAGGATTTTCCGCTGACCGGGCATGTCGAGCTGCGTTACTCCGAGGAGCACAAGCGGGTGGTGTATGAGCCGGTGAAGCTGGCGCAGGATTTTCGGTCGTTCGATTTTCTCTCGCCGTGGGAGGGCACCGATTATGTGCTGCCCGGCGACGAGAAGGCGAGCGAGTTGAGCAAGGAACACAAGCGTGCTTGAGCGTGCCGGGGTCGCCTGGACCAAGGATGACGTGACCGATCTGCTGCCGGCGAAGGACGGCAACGCGATCGAGAACTACATGATCAACTTCGGCCCGCAGCATCCAGCGGCGCATGGCGTGCTGCGGCTGGTGATGGAGCTTGACGGCGAGATCATCGAGCGCTGCGACCCGCATATCGGGCTGTTGCACCGTGGCACCGAGAAGCTGATCGAATACAAGACCTACCTGCAGGCGCTGCCTTATATGGACCGGCTCGATTATGTGAGCCCGATGTGCATGGAGCACAGCTATGTGCTGGCGATCGAGAAACTGGCGGCGATCGAGGTGCCGCTGCGCGCCAAATATATCCGCACGATGTTTGCGGAGATCACGCGCATCCTGAACCACATCCTCAACGTGACGACGCACGCGATGGACGTGGGGGCGATGACGCCGATCCTGTGGCTTTTCGAGGAACGCGAGAAGCTGATGGAGTTTTACGAGCGGGTTTCGGGAGCGCGGTTTCATGCCGCCTATTTCCGGCCGGGTGGTGTGCACCAGGATATGCCGGACGGTCTGCTCGAGGACATTCTGGCGTGGTGCGACAGTTTTCCCAAGGTGCTGGGCGAGATGCAGGGGTTGGTGGCGGACAATCGCATTTTCAAGCAGCGCAATGTCGACATCGGCGTGATCTCGGCCGCCGATGCGGTGGCCTGGGGGTTTACGGGGCCCTGCATCCGGGCGAGCGGCATCCCTTGGGATTTGCGCAAGAGCCAGCCTTATGACGCCTATCACCTGGTCGATTTCGATGTGATCGTGGGCAATGACGGCGACTGCTATGCGCGCTTCATGGTGCGGATGGAGGAGATGCGGCAGAGCCTGCGGATCATCCGCCAGTGCGTCAATGACATGCCGGAGGGGCCGCACACCACGCTCGACCGCAAGGTAGCGCCGCCGAGCCGGGCGGAGATGAAGCGCTCGATGGAAGCGCTGATCCACCACTTCAAGCTGTATACCGAGGGCATGCGGGTGCCGGCGGGCGATGCCTATGTGGCGACCGAAAGCCCCAAGGGGGAGTTCGGCATCTATCTGGTGGCCGATGGCACCAACAAGCCTTGGCGCTGCCATGTGCGGGCCACCGGCATGGCGCATCTCCAGGCGATGGATTTCCTGTGCAAGGGCCATATGCTTGCCGATGCGCCGGCGATTTTGGGCTCGCTCGATATCGTGTTCGGGGAGGTCGATCGGTGAACGATTTCAGCGATTTTGCCTGGACTTCCGAAAACGCGGTGAAGGCGGCGGAGATAGTGGCCCTCTATCCGGAAGGCCGGCAGGCGAGTGCGGTGATGCCGCTGCTGTGGCTGGCACAGGGGCAGATGGCGGCGGCGACGGGCAGTGCCTGGCTGCCGGTGCCGGTGATCGAGTTCGTCGCAGGCCAGCTCGGCATGCCCTATATGCGCGCTTATGAGGTCGCGAGCTTCTACACCCAATACAACCTGCGCCCGGTCGGTCGTTTTCATGTGCAGGTGTGCGGCACCACGCCGTGCATGCTCCGCGGGTCCGATGATGTGATGCGGGCGTGCGTGGACAAGGGACTGCGCAAGGGCACGGTGACCCACGAGGGGCTGTTCACCCTGTCTGAAGTCGAATGCCTCGGCACCTGTGCCAATGCGCCGATGGTGCAGATCAACGACGATAATTACGAGGATCTGGGCTATGAAAGCACCATGGCGATCCTCGATGCGCTGGAGCGCGGCGAGACGCCGGCGCCGGGCTCGGCGATCGGTCGCCAGGCAAGCTGCCCCGAGGGTGGACCGACGACGCTGAAGGAGATGGCGGAGTGAGCATCGGCGCTGCGACTTTGCGGCGGCTGGCGCTGACGGCACTCGTGGTGGCAATCGTGTCGGGTTGCCTTTCGCTCTGGCTGCTGGTGAGCGGGCGGAGTTCGACGCCGCTGCTGATGATCGGCAGTGTGGTGTTTCTCGTGGCAGGGCTGTTGTTTGACCGGCGGGCGTCCAGGCTGGATGCGCAAAACCCCGGTGAAGGAGTTTGACGCGTGCTTGCTGACAAGGACCGGATCTTCACCAACCTTTATGGCTTCAAGCCATGGGCGCTCGATGCGGCGCGATCGCGTGGCGATTGGGAAGAGACGAAGGCGCTGCTCGCCGATGGCCCCGATGCAATCATCGACCGGATCAAGGCCAGCGGGCTGCGCGGGCGCGGCGGTGCGGGCTTCCCGACGGGGATGAAGTGGAGCTTCATGCCCAAGGCACCCGCGCCCGGCCGGCCTAGCTATCTCGTCATCAACGCCGACGAAAGCGAGCCTGGCAGCTGCAAGGACCGCGAGATCATCCGCCACGATCCGCACAAGCTGATCGAGGGCGCACTCATTGCCGGCTTTGCCATGCGCGCCTCGGCGGCATTCATCTATATCCGCGGCGAATATATCCGCGAGGCCGAGACGCTGTTTTCCGCGGTTGCCGAGGCCTATGCGGCAGGGCTGATCGGCAAGAATGCCTGTGGCTCGGGTTATGATTTCGATGTGGTCGTGCACCGCGGTGCCGGCGCCTATATCTGCGGTGAAGAGACCGCGATGCTCGAGAGCCTGGAGGGCAAGAAGGGCCAGCCGCGCCTCAAGCCGCCGTTCCCGGCGGGCGCAGGGCTTTATGGCAACCCGACGACGGTCAACAATGTCGAATCGATCGCGGTGGTGCCGACGATCCTGCGGCGCGGGCCGGACTGGTTCGCCGGGATCGGCCGGCCGAAGAACGAGGGCACCAAGCTGTTCCAGATCTCCGGCAATGTGAACCGCCCATGCGTCGTGGAAGAGGAAATGGGAATCACCTTCCGCGATCTGGTCGAAACGCATTGCGGCGGCATTCGCGGGGGCTGGGACAATCTGCTCGCGGTCATCCCCGGCGGCTCGTCGGTGCCGCTGGTGCCGGCGCATGAGATTGCCGATGCGCACATGGATTTCGATGGCTTGCGCGAGCTGAAATCAGGCCTTGGCACCGCCGCGGTGATCGTGATGGACAAGTCCACCGATATCGTCCGCGCCATCGCCCGGCTCAGCTACTTCTACAAGCACGAGAGCTGCGGCCAGTGCACGCCGTGCCGCGAAGGCACCGGCTGGATGTGGCGGGTGATGGAGCGGCTGGTGACCGGCGACGCCGAGCCGCGCGAGATCGACATGCTGCTCGATGTGACGACCGAGATCGAAGGCCATACCATCTGCGCGCTTGGCGATGCCGCGGCCTGGCCGGTGCAGGGGCTGATCCGCCACTTCCGGCCGGAGATCGAGCGGCGGATTGCGAAGCGCAAGGGTTTTGTGGCGGTGCCGGGGCTGGCGGTCGCTGCGGAGTAAGGTGGCTCCGCTGGCGGCATGGACAGGGGTGGCTTCGTCTACATTCTGGCAAGCCAGCCGCGTGGTACGCTCTACATTGGGGTGACGTCCGACCTTGTTCGGAGGGTGTCGGAGCACCGGCTCGGTCTCATACCGGGTTTTACAAAGAGTTACGACGTGAAGCGCCTGCTTTGGTTCGAGCAGTTCGGAGACATTGCCTTGGCAATCGCGCGCGAGAAGGCGCTGAAGGAATGGCGACGGGATTGGAAGGTGCGGCTGATCGAGGCTTCCAACCCGGACTGGCACGACCTTGCGCCTGGATTGGGCTTTGATCCGTTATAATTGGCTCGTTTACCGATTTCCGTACTGGTGCGGGTATGGACCTCGATTTGCGCCGGGTGATGTTCATCCAAAAGCGGAAGCCGCACCCCTCCGCCGTCATGCCGGCGCAGGCCGGCATCCACTGCGGTGTCGAGGTCTGGCCTTTCGCAGCATAGCCGAACGTCAGCACAAGGCTGAGGGAGGACCGTGTTGACACCACCGTGGACCCCGGCCTGCGCCGGGGTGACGGCGACTTCAGGGGAGCAATCACTCAGCTGCCGCATCCCCAATCTTGTCCTGCGTCCGCAGATCGAAGTCCGAGGCGTCGTGGCGTTCGTGCAGCTGGGCCGAGAGTTCGCCGAAGGTGCGGTTGACGATGCGGCCGCGCTTCACGGCCGGGCGGGCGGCGATCTGCTCGGCCCAGCGGATGACGTTGGTATATTCGTGCACGCTCAGGAACTCGGCGGCGTTGTAGGCGCCCGACGTGACGACCAGGCCGTACCAGGGCCAGATTGCCATGTCGGCGATGGTGTATTCGCTGCCGGCCAGATACTCGTTTTCCGCGAGGTGCCTGTCGAGCACGTCGAGCTGGCGCTTCACCTCCATGGCATAGCGATCGATGGCATATTCGATCTTGATCGGCGCATAGGCATAGAAATGCCCGAAGCCGCCGCCCAGGAAGGGGGCACTGCCCATCTGCCAGAACAGCCAGTTGAAGGTTTCGGTGCGCGCGGTGCCGCTCATGGGCAGGAAGGCGCTGCCGAATTTTTCGGCGAGATAGACGAGGATGCTGCCGCTCTCGAACACGCGCGTGGGTGGGGCGGTGCTGTTGTCGATGAGGGCGGGGATCTTGCTGTTGGGGTTGGCGGCGACGAAACCCGAGCCGAATTGCTCGCCCTTGCCGATGTTGATGAGCCAGGCGTCGTATTCGGCGCCGCTGTGGCCGGCGGCGAGCAGCTCTTCGAGCATGATCGTGACTTTCTGGCCGTTGGGCGTGCCGAGCGAATGGAGTTGCAGCGGGTGCTTGCCGACCGGGAGATCCTTGTCGTGGGTGGGCCCGGCGATGGGGCGGTTGATGGCGGCGAACTGGCCGCCGGTGTTCTTGTTCCAGGTCCAGACTTTGGGCGGGGTATAGTCGGTCATGGTCGGGTCCTTCCGCTGCTTCGTCGTCTTTGTGGGGTTCGCGTTCCGATGCGGCAAGGACTCAATCGCTGAAGAATTTGTTTGAAAGCAGATAGGCGCGGACCGCCGGATCGGTGGTGAGCCCCGCTGCGCGCGCGGCTGCATTCTGCGCGGCATCGCCCTGGTCGCTGGCATGGAGGGCGCGGGCGCGGGCGGCCCACCAGGGCTGATGGCTGGTGCAGCGCGCGGCGAGGGCATCGAGTCCTGCGAGGGCCGCTGCAGGCTGACCGGCCTGGGTAAGCGCGGCGGCGCGGGCGATGGCGGCGCCGATGCTGGGCGCGATGGCGAGTAGCCGGTCATACAGGCCGAGCAGCGGTACGGACAGCGGCTCGCCGGTCATGCGCTGATGGTTGTGGAGCGACTGGATGGCGGCTTCCAGCTGGAAGCGGCCGGGGCTGCGGTGCGCGGCCGCGGCGCGGCGCAGCGCCGCGGCCTCGGCGGGGTGTGGGGCGGGCCCTGCCCGCGGGGGGGGCCGGGGCCCGGGCCCGAAATGGGCGGGGGGGG
>JBBSPR010000084.1:0-11271 GCA_038258615.1 Sphingomonadales bacterium | reverse complement strand
TCGCCTCGCTCGCCCGCCGGTTCTGCCGTGCCGGAAAAAGCCGCGCCTCTTCCCCGTAAACGAAAATCTCCAGCCCCGGCAGATGATGCTCCGCCGCCAGCCGCATATGGTTCGCCGCCCCCTCGTCCCCAAAGCTCGCCGGCAGCGCGGCATGCACCGCAAAATGCGGATGCGCGAACGCCCGGCGCAGCATCGCCTCGGTCTCGCCATGCTCGATGCTGCGGTGGACCATGCGCGAAAGGTTGGCGACCGAGATATGCGTCCGCCGGTCCTGCGTGTCGGGCGCCGGAGACACCGTCGCCGCATTCGCCGTCCACATCGCCGAAGCCGAGCACCCTTGCGCAAACAGCCGCGGGTCCGCCGCATGCGCCGCCGCGCACACCGCATCGTCCGACCCCGAAAACCCGAGTGCCCGCAGCCAGACCGTGTTGGGCCGCTCCAGCGGCAGCAGATAACCCTGCGGCAGCCCCAGCCCCATCACGAACCGCATTTTCGCCAGCCCCTGCAAGGCGGCATCCCGCGGCCGGCTCGTCGCCCCGGCATTGGTCTGGCTGGCGAGATTGCCGAAGCTCAACGCCGCATAATTGTGCGTCGGCCCGATCAGCCCATCGAAATTGATTTCCTGCAACATCAGCGCACCCCCACCCCGATCGTCGCCGCCGGCACCTCGGCCTCCAGGCTCGCCACCGGCCAGGCAGCATAATCCGCCGCATAATAGGCCGATGGCCGATGGTTGCCACTCGCCCCGATGCCGCCGAAAGGTGCCGAAGACGCAGCACCATTCGTGGGCCGGTTCCAGTTGACCACCCCCGCCCGGCTCGCCGCCCAGAAACGCTGGTAAAGCGCGGCATCCCCGCCGATCAGCCCCGCCGCCAGCCCGAACCGCGTCGCATTTGCAGCATCCATCGCCGCCTCGAAACTCTCCACCCGCACCATCTGCAACAACGGCCCGAACAGCTCCTCATCCGACCGCGCCCCAAGACCGGTCACATCATAAAACCCCGGCATCAAGAACGGCCGCGCCGGATCAAGCCGCACCAGCGGCCGCAGCACCCGCGCCCCCTCCCCCACCAACCCCGCCGCCGCCAGCACCAGATGCTCAGCCGCCGCATTATGAATCACCGGCCCCAGAAACGGCGCCGGCTCGGCAAAAGGCTGGTCGACGATCAACCGGTCGATCAGCGCCGTCACCGCCTCAGTGAGCGGCCCCGCCGCCCGGTCCTCCACGATCAGCCGCCGAGCATTGGTGCAGCGCTGCCCCGCCGAAAGATACGCCGACTGCACGATCAGCGCCGCCGCCGCCTCGATCTTGTCCGCCGCCAGGTCCCAAACCACCAGCGGATTGTTGCCGCCCATTTCCAGCGCCAGAATCCGCCCCGGCGTTTCGGCAAACTGCCGCGCCAGTGCTGCCCCGCCGCCGGCCGAGCCGGTGAACAAAAGCCCGTCGATATCCGCCCCGGCAAGTGCTTTTCCGGTGCCAACAGCGCCCTGAACTACCCCCAAAACGCCCCTCGGCAACCCTGCGCGCTCCCAAAGTTGCCCCAAAAAGTCCCCCACCGCCGGCGTATGCTCGGACGGCTTGAACACGCACGCATTGCCCGCAATCAACGCCGGCACGATATGCCCATTCGGCAGATGCGCCGGAAAATTATACGGCCCCAGCACCGCGAGCACCCCATGCGGCTTGTGCCGGGTAACCGACCGCGTCCCCGCAACCTCCCCCTCGGCAACCCCTGCGCGCCCCATCTGGGCGGCAATGCTGATCTCCACTTTCGCCGCCGTGCTCGCCACTTCGGTCCGCGCTTCCCACAACGGCTTGCCCGTCTCCCGCGCGATAAGCCGCGCAAAAGGCTCGGCTTCCGCCTTCACCAAATCCGCAAAAGCCCGCGCCACCGCATGCCGCGCTTCCACCCGCGCCATCGCCCAATCCGGAGACGCAGCCCGCGCCGCCTCCACTGCCGCGGTCACTTGCGCCACCCCCGCCACCGGACCCTCCCAAACCACCTCACCGGTGCAGGGGTCCGAGCTGACAAGCATTTCAGGCGGGCACATGGATGATCTCGTCTCCAGCAAAAACCCGCGCCGCCGCAGCAGCATCAGCGCCCAAGCACCCGCCCCCCATCGGCGCAAAAAAAGCCCTGAAATCCAGCGACTTGCCCGCCGCAATCAACGAAGGCACCGCGTCATCGGCATCGCCAATCCGCGCCACCACCGCAGTCCGCGCCCCCATCACCGTCCGCAGCCGGTCGGTCCGCGCCGTCACCGTCGGCCCGCCATCGAAGATGTCGAGGTAATTGTCCTGCACAAACCCCTCCGCCTCCAGCATCGCCAGCGCCCCCTTGCCCTTGGGGTGCGGCTGGCCGATCACCGCCCGCGCCGCCTCGGGCAGCAAGGCGGTATAGATCGGCTGGCGCGGCATCAGATCGGCAATGAACTGGCTGCCATGCGCGGCATTGAAGCGGTCTGCTTCCGGAAAGCTCATCCCGAAGAAGGCGCGGCCGATGGCATCCCAGAACGGCGAATTGCCCTCTTCGTCCGAAACGCCCCGCAATTCGGCGATGATCTTCTCCCCGAACCGCGCCCGGTGCCGCGCGATGAACAAATAGCGCGCCCGCGCGATCAGCTTGCCCACCCCCGCCGACCGATGGTCAGGATGCAGAAACAACCCACCCACCTCCGAAGCCCCGTCATGATCGGTCACCAGATTGAGCAACGAAAGCGGCACCACCCGCCCCAGTTCGCGGCACGCCTGCGACATCTGGCTGAGTTTGTACGAATAAAACGGCCAGCGCGCCCCGATGCGGCTGAAGATCATCCCCGTGCCGCCCACAGCCCCCGTCTCGCTGTGCCGCAGCACCAGAATGTAAAGCTCATCCTCGGGCGCCTCGACCGCGCGGGAAAAACTGCGCATCGACCAGTCGAGCCGCGCCGCAAGCGCCGCCTCGTCGGTCGGCAAATTGGTAAAGCCGCTGCCGGTAATCCGCGCCAATCCCAGCAACGCCTCGAAATCGCTCGGTCGCGCCGGCTCGACAATCCACATCAGCGCATCCAGCCATGTTGCGCCACGCGGAGCAGCACGAGTGCCGCCAGCCGCGCCCGCTCCTCGAGCGAATCGACACACAGAAACTCGTCGGCCGAATGGATCGCCCCGCCGCGCGGCCCCATCGTGTCGACCACCGCCAGCCCGGTCGCCGCCAGATTGTTGCCATCACAAACCCCGCCGGTATCGCGCCAGCCGATCGGCAGCCCGAGTGCGGTCCCGCACCCCTTCACCAGCGCGAACAGCCGCGCCTGGTTGGCATCAAGCGGCTTGGGCGGCCGCGCAAAATGGCCATGCAGCTGCACCTGCACATCATGCGCCGCCGCCACCTCGGCCGTCAGCCGCTCCACCCCCGCCTGCGCCCGCGCCTGCGCTTCCGGGCTCGTCGGCCGCATGTTCCAGCGCAGCACCGCAAGATCCGGCACCACATTGTTCGGCCCGCCGCCCTCGATCTTCGCGGGGTTGACGCTCAGATCATCGCCCCCCAATCCCGCCAGCCGCAACGCCAGATCCGCCGCTGCCAGCAGCGCATTGCGCCCCTCGCCGGGGTTGCGCCCGGCATGCGCCGCCCGCCCGGCAAAGGCCGCCGAAAAATTGCCCGAACCCCGCCGCGCCCCGGCCAGCGTCCCATCGGGCAGTGCCGGCTCGAAGGTCAGCCCCAGATCACACCGCCGCGCCGCCTCCGCCAGCAACGCTGCCGAACCCAGGGAAGACACCTCCTCATCGGCATTGATCACCACCTCCCAGCCCAGCATGTCCGCCCAGGGGCTCGCCTCCAGCACGCCGAGCGCCGCCAGCATCACCGCAATCCCGCCCTTCATATCGGCGGTGCCCGGGCCGTTCAGCGTGTCGGCATCGATCCAGCGGCACGTCTGGAACGGATGATCCGCGGGAAACACCGTATCCATATGCCCGGTCAGCAGCACCCGCACCGGCGCGTCGGGCCGCCTCACCACATGCAGGCTGTCACCATGAAAAAGCGGCACTTCGTGCCCGGCGGCGTCGAGGCTCGTCACCCCCGCCGGCGCCACCCGCTGCACTGCCCCGCCCAGCGGCGAAAACGCCGCCTCCAGCCGATCGGCCATCGTCGCCAGCCCGGCCGCATGGCGGCTGCCGCTGTTGATCGCCGCCCAATCGAGCACCTGCGCCAGCATTGCCGGCCGCGCGCCATCAACGCCGGCCAGCGCAGCAGCCTCCGCCCCGGACAGGCCCGCGCCTTCGGAAAGATCGGTCTCGAAGCTCATCCGCATACTGATAGCCGAGCGACCGTCCCACCGCCACCCGCTTTCTGTGATATTTCTAACATCACCGGATTTCTGTGATTTCTTATCGAGCGCCGCCATCGGCTTGACCCGCTGCCAATACCCTGCCCCTATGTTACGATTGTGCGGCGCACCCGGGGGCGCTAAGGCGAGCCGGTGTTACTGAAGGGGATTATTCTTGGCTGATTGGCGGGTGAAGTCGCTCGATTCGATTCTGGCGACCGCAGAGAAAAAGTCACTGACGCGCACCCTGGGGGCCTTCCAGCTCACCATGCTCGGCATCGGCGGCATCATCGGCACCGGCATCTTCGTGCTCACGTCCGAAGCCGCCCAGCTCGCCGGCCCGGCCATGCTGCTCAGCTTCGTCATCGCCGCCACCGTCTGCGGGCTCGCCGCGCTCTGCTATGCCGAGCTCGCCTCGATGGTCCCCGTCTCGGGCTCCGCCTATACCTACAGCTACGCCACCTTCGGCGAGTTGATGGCCTGGATCGTCGGCTGGGCGCTCGTCCTGGAATATGCCGTCGCCGCCAGTGCGGTCGCGGTCGGCTGGTCGGGCTATGCCGTCGGCGTCCTCAAGGAGTTCGCCGGCGTTGATCTGCCCTTCGCCCTCACCAACGGGCCCTATGCCGGCGGCCTCATCAACCTGCCCGCCGTCATCATCGCCATCGCCGTCACCGCCCTGCTCGTGGTCGGCACCAAGGAGAGTGCGACCGTCAACGCGGTCCTCGTCGTCGTCAAGGTCGCCGCCCTCACCGCCTTCATCTTCCTCGCCGTGCCGGCCTACAACGCCGATAATTTCGTGCCGTTCATGCCGCTTGGCAGCACATCGGCCATCTCCGCCGCAGCGATCATCTTCTTCGCCTATGTCGGCTTCGATGCCGTCTCCACCGCAGCCGAGGAGACCAAGGATCCGCAGCGCAATATCCCGATCGGCCTCATCGGCAGCCTGGTCATCTGCACCATCTTCTATCTCTTCGTCGGTGTCGGCGTCATCGGTTCCTATGGCGCCCAGCCCGTCGGCATGGTCGATGGCGTTGCCCCCTATCCCGGCTCGCCCGAGCTGGTCGCCGCCTGCGCTGCCGATGCGCTCCAGTCGGTGGTTTGCTCCAACGAGGCGCTCGCCCATGTGCTGCGCTCGATCGGCCATCCCGGCGTGGGCAATCTGCTCGGCCTTGCCGCCGGCTTCGCGCTGCCCAGCGTCATCCTGATGATGATGTTCGCCCAGACCCGCGTCTTCTTCGTCATGTCGCGCGATGGCCTGCTGCCGCGCGTCCTCTCCACCGTCCACCCGCGGTTCAAAACGCCGCACATCGTCACCCTCATCACCGGCGCCGGCGTTACCGTTGCCGCCGCCTTCTTCCCGGTCGGCCAGCTTGCTGCCATCTCCAACGGCGGCACGCTCTGCGCCTTCCTGTTCGTGGCGCTCGCCATCATGATGCTGCGCGTCAAGCAGCCCGATCGCCCGCGCAGCTTCCGCACCCCGGCCGTGTGGGTCATCGCCCCCGCCGCCGCCATCGGCTGCGTGATCCTGTTCTCCTTCCTGTCGATCACCGCCATCCTGTTCTTCTTCGCCTGGGCGGCGGCCGGCATCGTCTTCTACTTCGCCTATGGCCGCAGCCGCTCGAACGTGGCGCTCGGCATCGACGGCGTCTCGGAACTCGATCCCGACATTCCCCCACAGGGCGTGCCGCCGCTGCCGGGCATCCACACGCCGGGCGGCAAGGACGCTTGAGGCCTCCGGCGGCCGGGGCCTCGGCCCCGGACCCCATCAATGGGCCGGGTCCTCAAGCGACAACGGTTCAGGCCTGGCGCGAACGCCATGCACGGGGTCCGGGGCCCGAGGCCCCGGCCGCCGGAGGCTAAACCCGGGCCGCCACCAGCGCCCGCAAATCCGCCTCGGGCCGTGCCCCATAATGGCTGATCACTTCGGCGGCCGCGATGCAGCCGATCCGCGCGCAATCGGGCAGCGAGCGCTCCTGCACCAGCCCGGCCAGGAAGCCGCCGGCAAACAGGTCGCCCGCCCCCGTGGTGTCGAGCACGCGGGTGGCAGGCTCGGCAGGCACTTCATGCACCTCGCCGCCCGCCAGCACCACGGCCCCCTTTTCGGAGCGGGTGATAACGGTGATGCACGCATGCTTCGCCATCTCGGCCATCGCCACGGCAAGGTCGTCGGTCTGGTAAAGCGCGCGCGCCTCATTCTCGTTGGCGAACATCAGGTCGACATGGCTGGCGAGCAGATCCTGGAAGTCCTGGCGATGGCCTTCCACACAGAACACATCGGAGAGCGTGAACGCCACCTTCCGGCCATTGGCGCGCGCCACTTCGATCGCCTTCTTCATTGCCGCGCGCGGCGCCGGCGGATCCCAGAGATAGCCTTCGAGGTAGAGGATGCCCGAAGCTGCCACGGTGGCGGCATCGAGGTCAGCCTCCGAAAGCTCCTGACAGGCCCCGAGATAAGTGTTCATCGTGCGGTCGCCGTCGGGCGTCACCACGATCAGGCAGCGCCCGGTCGGGTTGCCATTGGCGCTCGCCGGCGTCTCGAAATGCACGCCGGCCGCGCGAATGTCGTGGGTGAACACCTGCCCCAGCTGGTCCTGCGCCACCCGCCCCACAAACGCCGGCCGCGCTCCGAGTGCGGCCACGCCGGCAACAGTGTTGGCAGCCGAGCCGCCGCTGATCTCGCGGCCGCTGCCCATCACCGCATAAAGTGCTTCGGCCTCTTCGGCGCTGATCAGCCGCATCGACCCCTTGGCAATGCCGCGCTCGGCCAGGAACGAGGGCGGTGCTGCGGTGATGACGTCGACGATGGCGTTGCCGATGGCAATTACGTCGAAGCGGGGTGTGGGTGCGGCGCTGTTCATGCCCGGCTCCTAGCGCGACAGCCGGGGGTTGGCTAGGAGGGTCGCCATGGCATTCAAGCATCTTTCACTGGTCGCCTGCCTGCTGCTCGCCGGTTGCGCCGCCATCACCCCGACCGTGCAGTCACCCCCGCCGCCGACACGCATGGCGCCCGATCCGCCGGGGCTGGTGCTCATCCTGCGTCGTACCGAAGCCGAGGTCGTGGCGCTGCTCGGCGCCCCGTCGATGAGCCGCACCGAGGGGTCGGCCCGCCAACTTCAGTTCATCCGCCCGCCCTGCGTGTTCGATGCCTTTCTCTATCCCGATGCCGCGGGCGTGCCCCGGGTCCGCACCACCGCCGCCCGCAAGCCCGATGGCACCCGCATGGAGCCCGGCGCCTGCGTGGCGCTCATCCTCCCGGTCAGCGCGCCCTAGGGCGACACTTCGGCGCGCTTGCCTAAGCCAGGCAGTGCGCTTAACGTAAGCGTCAACTGCCGAGCTTTTTTGCACCGAGCATATTGGGGAGTACTGCCATGGACCTGAGCTTTTCGCCCGAAGATCTGGCGTTCCGCGACGAAGTGCGCGCCTTCATCCGCGACGAATATCCCACCGAGCTGCACGGCAAGATCGACGAAGGCGAAGAGCTTTCGAAGGACGATTTCCTCAAATGGCACAAGGTGCTCGCCGCCAAGGGCTGGATCGCCCCGGCATGGCCCAAGCAATATGGCGGCACCGGCTGGAACAGCGTGCAGCGCTACATCTGGTCCGAAGAGACCGCGCGCGCTGATGCCATCCGCCTCATGCCCTTCGGCCTGTCGATGGTCGGCCCGGTCATCTACACCTTCGGCACCGAGGAGCAGAAGTCGCGCTTCCTCCCCGGCATCCTGTCGGGCGATGTGTGGTGGTGCCAGGGCTATTCCGAGCCGGGCGCCGGCTCCGATCTCGCCAACCTCCGCACCAAGGCCGAGCGCTTCACCGGCGAGGACGGCAAGGAATATTACCGCGTCAACGGCCAGAAGACCTGGACCACCATGGCGCAGCACGCCGACTGGGGCTTCTTCCTCGTCCGCACCGATCCCACGTCGAAGCCGCAGGAGGGCATCTCCTTCCTGCTCATCGACATGAACTCGCCCGGCGTCACCGTCCGCCCGATCATCACCCTGGGCGGCGAGCATGAGGTCAACGAAGTCTGGCTCGAAGATGTGATCGTGCCCGTCGACCAGCGCATCTACGACGAGAACAAGGGCTGGACCTGCGCCAAGTTCCTGCTCGCCCATGAGCGCACCGGAATCGCTGGCGTCGCCGCCTCCAAGCGCGGTGTCGAGCGCATTCGCGCGGTCGCCAAGTCGGAGCAGGATGGCGGCCAGCCGCTGATCGCCAACCCGTTCTTCAAGCGCAAGATCGCCGAGCTCGAAATCGATCTCGCTGCCCTCGAATTCACCGAGCTGCGCACGCTCGCCGGTGAAGCCTCGGGCAAGGGCCCGGGGCCTGAATCGTCGCTGCTCAAGATCAAGGGCACCGAAATCCAGCAGCGCCTCACCGAACTGGCACTCGAAGCCGCCGGCCACTACGGCGCGCCCTATTTCCGCTCGTTCGGCGAGGGCGACAACGAAAGTGCCATCGGCCCCGATTACAGCCGCCGCGTGGCGCCGACCTATTTCAATATGCGTAAGACTTCGATCTACGGCGGCTCGAACGAGATCCAGCGCAACATCATCGCGAAGATGGTGCTGGGCCTCTGATTCCTGCCAGCTGAGCCGAAACGGCGGGAGGCGACCCCTTCCGCCGTTTCCACATAAAGTCTAGACCGCGACAAAAGCGCGCAAAACACCAGCCGGGGAGGCTTCCGATGGACTTCAATCTGACCGACGAACAGACCATGCTCAAGGATACCGTGCAGCGGTACCTCGCCGACACCTACAGCTTCGACGCGCGCATGAAGTCGGTCCACTCCGGCGCCGGCTGGAACCCCTCCGTCTGGAAGGCCTTTGCCGAAGAGCTCGGCATCCTCGGCGCGCCCTTCGCCGAAGCGCATGGCGGGCTTGGCGGCGGTGCCATCGAAAACATGATCGTCATGGAAGAAATCGGCCGTGCCATGGTGCTCGAGCCCTATCTCTCCACCGTCGTCATCGGCGGCGGTGCATTGAAGGCCGTCGGCGGCGCCATCGCCGATGCCGTCATCCCCGAGATCATCGCCGGCAACGCCATCATCGCCTTCGCCTATGCCGAGCCGCAGGGCCGCTACCACCTCCACGATCTCACCACCACCGCTCGTGCGGAAGGTGCAGGCTGGGTCCTGAATGGCCACAAATCGGTCGTCACTTCAGCACCTTATGCCACCCACCTGCTCGTCACCGCGCGCACCAGCGGCGCCCAGCGTGATGCCGGCGGCATTTCGCTCTTCCTCATCCCCGCCGATCTCGCCGGCATCAGCCGCCGCGATTACATGACCGTCGATGGCGGTGCAGCGTCCGAAATCTATTTCGAGAACGTCGCCCTCGGCGCCGACCACCTCCTCGGTACCGCCGACCAGGGCTTGGCCGTCATCGAGCAGGTCGTCGATGAAGCCACCGCCGCCGTCTGCGCCGAAGCCTGCGGCCTGCTTCGCGTCCTCCAGGCCACGACGCTCGACTATGCCAAGCAGCGCAAACAGTTCGGCAAGCCGATCGGCGATTTCCAGGTCATCCAGCACCGCATCGTCGACATGTTCCTCGAAGTCGAACAGGCCGTCTCGATCACGCTGATGGCCACCCTCAAGCTCGATACTGCCGAGCGCGCCACCGCCGTCTCGATGGCCAAGGCCAAGGTCGGCAAGGCCGCCAAGTTCGTCGGCCAGAACGCCGTGCAGATCCATGGCGGCATCGGCATCTCCAACGAGCTCGCCGTCGGCCACTATTTCAAGCGCGCCACGCTGGTCGAAGGCCTGTTCGGCTCGGTCGACCACCACTTCGCGCGTTACGAGACGCTGGCCATCGACTGAGCCTCCGGCGGCTGGGGCCTCAGGCCCCAGACCCCATTTTTCCCTCCCGCGCCCAGCTAATGGGGTCTGGGGCCCGCGGCCCCAGCCGCCGGAGGCATTGTTTCGATCCATTCCCGGATCAGCGCCGCCGCCTCACTGTCCACCAGCGTCCGCCCGAACTGCGGCATCATCACCCCCGCCTCGGTCGATTCGAGCCGGTGGACCAGGATCGACGCATCGGGGTCCCCCGGCACGATTCCGAAGCTGTGTCCGCCGGAGCCGCGCCCCGCCGCCACCGGCCGCTTGCCCACGCCCAGATGCGTCGGGTCGGCCTCGTCATGCTGGAGGTAGAGCCCCGAGTTGGAGGCAAACCCCGCCCGGCTGTGGCAGTGCCCGCAATTCACATCGAGCCAGGCTCGCGCGCGTGTGGCGACCGGTGCTGCGGCATCGTCCCAGCGCGCCAGCTTCGGCAGCGTGGCCGGCAAGCCCGCGAGCCGGCCACTCGCCGCCCATCGCTCCAGTTGCACGCCATCATTGAGGTTCGCCAGCCCCGGCCCGATCGGCGTCACCGCCCCTGATTGCTGGTGGCACTGCTTGCACTGGTTCTGGTTGGGCACATTATAATCGAAGCTCACCGGCTTGCCGGCAACAGCAACCGTCATCGGAATCGTCATCCCTGCTCGCTGCAGCTTCGCCTCGGTGCCCGCCGCATTCCACACATAGGAGACCGGCGCCCAGCCATCGGCGCGGCGGATCAGCAGCCGCGTCTCCAGCCGCCGGACGCTGGTGCCCTCGCCATATTCGAAATGCTTGATCAGCGTCGCCCCCACCGGCCACTCGATCTTGCCGTCCGCCCTCACCCGCGCCACCGTGCCGGCCGGCAGATACGCCAGCCGCGCCTTGGCGGCATGGTCGGTGAACAGCGGCGTGTTGAGCGTGTAGCGCTCCACTCCCGCCGCCGGGCTGTTTGCGGCACGGTCGGAAAACAGCCGATACGCCCCCAACGTCGGCGCCGGCTCAGCCGCCAGCAGCCGCTTCAAATCAGGTCCCGCCGGCGCCGCCCCCAGCAACAGCCCGCCCGCAAGCCCGAGAAGCACCCGCGCCATCACTGCGCAGCAAAACTCGCGCGTGTAATGTCACCCTTGATCGCCGCCGCCCGTGCCATCTGCGCT
>JBBSPR010000083.1:0-11363 GCA_038258615.1 Sphingomonadales bacterium | reverse complement strand
GAGCGCGCCCCCGCCCCTTATGTCTCCGCGGAACTCCGCGCCCAACTCTGCGCCGCCGCCCTCAAGATCGGCAACGCCACCAGCTACCGGGGGGCGGGCACCGTCGAATTCCTGCTCGATGAAACGACAGGCAGCTTCCACTTCATCGAGGTCAACCCGCGCATCCAGGTCGAGCACACCGTCACCGAGGAAGTCACCGGCCTCGATATCGTCAAGGCCCAGATCCGCATCGCCGAAGGCGGCCGGCTGGGCCATCTCGACGAGACCGGCATCCCCGCACAGGAACACATCCGCCTCAACGGCAACGCGCTGCAATGCCGGATCACCACCGAAGACCCCGAGAACAACTTCATCCCCGATTATGGCCGCATCACCGCCTATCGCGGCGCCTTCGGGCACGGCGTGCGCATCGATGGCGGCACCGCCTACTCGGGCGCCGTCGTCACCCGCCACTACGACCCGTTGCTCGAAAAGATCACCTGCTGGGCCCCCACCTCGGACGAGGTGATCGCCCGCATGGTCCGATCCTTGCGCGAATATCGCATCCGCGGCGTCGCCACCAACCTCGCCTTTCTCGAAAACCTGCTCACCCACCCCGATTTCGCCGCCAACCGCTACACCACCAAGTTCATCGACCAGCACCCCGAGCTGATGGCGACCAACACACGGCAGGACCGCGCCACCAAGCTGCTGCGCTATCTCGCCGACGTCACCGTCAACGGCCACCCCGACGTCAAGGACCGCCCCCGCCCCGCCGCCGATGCACGGCGGCCGAACCTGCTGGCCACCGGCCCCATCCCCGACGGCAGCCGCCAGCGGTTGGAGCGCAAGGGAGCCGCCGGCCTCATGGCCTGGCTCCGCGCCCAGCCCAACGTCCAGCTCACCGACACCAGCCTGCGCGATGCGCACCAGTCGCTGCTCGCCACGCGGATGCGCACCCACGACATGCTGGCCCCCGCCGCCTTCGCCGCCAGCCATCTGGCCGGGCTGTGGAGCCTCGAATGCTGGGGCGGCGCCACCTTCGATGTGGCAATGCGCTTCCTCGCCGAAGACCCATGGGAGCGCCTCCACGCCATCCGCGCCCGCGCCCCCAACCTCCTCACCCAGATGCTGCTGCGCGGCGCCAATGGTGTGGGCTACACCAATTATCCCGACAATGTCGTGCAGGCGTTCATCAAGCAGGCCGCCACCGGCGTCGACATCTTCCGCATCTTCGATTGCCTCAACTGGGTCGAGAACATGCGCGTCGCCATCGATGCCGTGGTCGAAACCGGCAAGGTGGCGCAGGGCGCACTCTGCTACACCGGGGACATCCTCGATCCCGCCCGCGCCAAATACAGCCTCGATTATTACGTCCGGCTGGCGAAGGACCTCGAAGCCGCCGGCTGCCACATGCTCGCAATCAAGGACATGGCGGGGCTGTTGAAGCCTCCCGCCGCCCGCGTCCTCATCCGCGCTCTCCGCGAAGCCACCGACCTGCCCATCGCACTTCACACCCATGACACTTCGGGTGCCGCCGCCGCCACGCTCATCGCCGCCATCGAGGAAGGCATCGATGTCGTCGATGCCGCGATCGACGCCATGTCGGGCACCACCTCGCAGCCCTGCCTCGGCGCCATCGTCCAGGCCGTCGCCAACACCCCCATGGCCACTGGCCTCGATGCCGCCGCCATCCGAGCCTTGAGCGTCCATATGGAGGCCGTGCGCGGGCAATATCTGGCCTTCGAGAGCGACCTGCGCTCGGGCGCGTCCGAAGTCTATCTCCACGAAATGCCGGGCGGCCAGTTCACCAACCTCAAGGAGCAGGCGCGCAGCCTAGGGCTCGAAACCCGCTGGCACGAAGTCGCCACCGCCTATGCCCAGGCCAATGCGCTGTTCGGCGATATCGTCAAGGTCACCCCCTCCTCCAAGGTGGTCGGCGACATGGCGCTGATGATGGTGACGCAGGACCTCACCCCCGAAGCCGTGCTCGATCCGGCTCGCGATATCGCCTTCCCGGCCTCGGTGGTGGAGATGCTGCGCGGCGACCTCGGCCAGCCTCCCGGCGGCTGGCCTGCAGCGCTGCAGAAGCGCGTGCTCGGCGATGTGAAGCCCATCACCGTGCGCCCCGCCAGCCTGCTCGCGCCGGTCGATCTTGCCGCCGAGCGCGCCGAAACCGAAAGCCGCCTTGGCCAGCCGCTGTCGGACGAGGGTTTCGCCAGCCACCTCATGTACGCCAAGGTTTTCGCCGCCTTCGTCGAATCCGAGCGCCAGTTCGGCCCGGTCAGCACCTTGCCCACGCCCGCCTATTTCTACGGCCTCGCCCCCGGCGAGGAGCTGGCCGTCGAGATCGAGCAGGGCAAGACGCTCGTCATCCGCCTCCAGGCGATCGGCGACATCGAGGAGGATGGCCGCGTGCGGCTGTTCTTCGAATTGAACGGCCAGCCGCGGATCATCGTCGTGGCCAACAGGCGCGCCTCCGCCGGGCTCGACCAGCGCCGCGTCGCCGACCCCGCCAACGAGAGCCACATCGCTGCCCCCATGCCCGGCGTCGTCGCCATGCTCGCCGTCCAGCCCGGGCAGAAGGTGGCGGCCGGCGATCTGCTGCTCACCCTCGAAGCCATGAAGATGGAGACCAGCATCACCGCCCCCCGCGCCGGCACCATCACCGAGCTTGCCGTACGCGCCGCCCAGGCCGTCGACGCCAAGGATCTGCTGCTGGTGCTCGGGCCGGCCTAGGCCTCGTTCACCGAGAGCGCGCCCCGCCGCACCACCTGCACCGCACCCCCCAGCGGCGCCGGCGCGGTCACCGGCCAGCGCGCCGCCACCAGCCGCTCCTTGCCCAGCCACGCCAGCGACACCCGGTCCCCCTGATTGCCCCCCAGCACCAGGAACGCGTCCTCATCCTCGCCGGCATAAAACCCCACATGCCCCGACCAGCCCTTGCGCGACCCCCGCCAGAACACCAGCACAGCGCCCGGCTGCGGGTCGCACGCCACCCCGAACCCGCTCCACCGCCGCGCCACCAGCGGCGCCACTGGCAGCCTTTCCTTCGGCAGCGCAGCCCGCAGGCAATGCGCCACGAACAGCCCGCACCACGGCGTCGAATCAGCGCCATAAGCCAGCCCCAGCGCTTGCGCCCAGCCCATGATGACTCTCGAATTGCCCACCCCCGGCACCTCGCGTACCCCCACCGCCGCACGAGCTTCTACCATCCAAGCCATCTCGCCCATGCTCTGCCTCCTCCCAACCGGAGCAGGCAAATAACCTATTCGGTTATGTGTAGTACAGAAAAATAACGTCATCGTCAGTGTAGTTCCGTCATTCATCTGGCCGCACGCCAGCCACCATTCATCGTTTTGTCATTGAACTGCCCAGCCCAAGGGTTCATCGCGCCGCCATCACCGGGCGAGTTGGTGGGATTTCCGCAGTCGGAATGCCCATCGCCTCACCAAGTCGTCGCTGTCGCACCGATCGCATGTTCCGCGTTTCCCGATCGTCTGCCCCGGCTGCGCCCCTGAAGAATGATGAATGACCCTGATTGCCCGTTCCGTTGCAGCCGCCGCCATCCTCGCCGGCAGCGCCGCCGCCATGCTGTCGATTTCGCAGATCGCCATGGCCGAGCCGAGCGCAATACTGCCTGTGCAGCTGCCGGAAATAACCGCCGAGATCACGCCGGTGACCCTCGAAAGCCCCGAGACGACCCCGCAAGCCCCCCAGAGCGCCCCCGCCGTCGACGCCACCGAGCTCGAATGCATGACCAAGGTCGTCCACCGCGAGGCCGGCAACCAGTCCCGCGCCGGCAAGCTCGCCGTCGCCCATGTCGTGCTCAACCGCATCCGCTCGAACCGCGTTCCCTCGAAAGTGTGCGACGTCGCCAACCAGCCCGGCCAGTTCTTCAAGCTCTCCAGCTACAATCCGCGCCGCGACACCGCCATGTGGGCCGCCGCCCATGAAGTCGCCCTCGCCGCCCTCACCGGCGAAGCCGAAGACACCAGCAAGGGTGCCATGTTCTTCCACGCCACCTATGTGCGCCCGGACAGCTTCTTCCGCACCCGCGAGCGCCTCGTCCAGCTGCAGGACCATATCTTCTACCGCTGAAACCTCGGCCAGAAGAGTTAACGACCCGTTTACCTTGTCCATGTTAGCCTCCGAATCACAGTGTTTGGAAGCTCTTGGGGGGCGGGATGCCAGCGCGAGGGCTTTCCATTGTCGATCTGCTGGGGCTGCCTCCCGGCTCGACCGCCCTCATCCCGCCCGATCTTCGCGCTGAACTCGCCCGCCTCGCCGTTGTCGATCTGGTCGTCAACACCAGCGCCGATGCCTTCATCTATTCGGGCACCGTCAAGTCGCTCGGCGAAACCCTGTTCCGCAGCACGCTCGATTGGCCCATCAAGCTGCCGCTGCTCAATCTCGGCGTGCCCTTCCAGCTCGTGCGCAAGCGCGTCGCCGTTGCCGACGGCACCGATCTCGAACCCGCTGCCGATGGCTTCCAGCTCGATCTGACCCTCGACCGGGTGTCGATCGAGGTCCCCGGGCTGCGCCCCGCCATCCTCGTCCCCTCCGCCGGCGTCACCGCAGCGCACCTTGTCGCCCCCATCGAAGGCCAGCCGCTGTTCGAAAAGCCGGTGCTCATCATCGGCTCCGCCACGCTGCGCATCAGCAGCGCGCCCGGCGGCGGTGCCCCGAGCCTGCGCTTCGTGGCCCCGCCCGATCCGCTCGATCCCGATGCCCCCACCGGCGCCGTCGCCACGCTGGGCTTCGAACCACCGCACTTCTTCTTCGGCGGCAGCGATTTCGGCATGACCGTCGATCGCCTGCTCTACGACGACAGCGAAACCTTCACTCCCGCCGAAATCGAGGCGCGCGGCCAGGGACCGGACTGGCGCGGCATCGCCATCCGCGAGGCCACGCTGTTCATGCCGCGCAACGCCCCGCTGCTCGGCGATGTCAGCACCGGTGTGCGCGATGTCCTGCTCGGCAGCCCGCTCGGCATGCAGGGGGAGGTCCGCGTCGATTTCGGCATCACCCCGGTCGCCCCCGCCGCCATCAACATCGTCCAGCACGATGTGCGGACCGCAGGCACCGATGTCTTCAACGATCGCGTCCTCGGCCGGCCGCTCCCGGTCGGGGACACGAAGAAGCGCGTCCATGAAGTCAGCCTGGTCGCCGACGGCACCGAAGAGGTAGCCGTCTCCATCACCGGCGTCCTCAACCCTCCCGCGCAGGGGGACCCGCGGACCTTCAGCTTCCGCTGGAAACTGCCCGATGGCAGCCGCGTCGAAGGGCTGCAATCGGGCCAGTTCCGCGTCAAGCCGCAAGACCAGATCGAGATGACCGGCCTCGAGACGCTCGATGGCGAAACGCTCGAATCCCCGCCCATCATCATCCGCTTCAAGGCCGCCGGGCTGCAAGCAGCACCCCGGATCGATCTCGATCTCGGCGGCACCATCTACGAGGATGTCGTCAGCCTTTCGGGGGACGCCGCCGACCTCGCCGGCGCCCGCTTCTTCGTCCACATGGCCCCGGTCAACCCGCCGGCGGAATGGCGCTGGCTCTACGACGAACCGCTCACCGCAGCGCCGCATGTCAGCACCGAGACCCGGCCCCAGTTCCGCGGCCACAAGCACACGACCATCCTCGCCCTGCGCGGCTTCCAGGACAAGGCACCCCTGCCAGGCCGCCATGTCCAGATCGAGATCATCCCCGGCGCCCCCGCCCTCATCGGCTGCCGCGCCGGCGTTTTCGATGCCAATGGCCCGGTGCCGATCCGCAGTGTCGAGGCGAGCTTCCAGCTCGCCGCCTTCCACAGCCGGCGGGAGAAGCTCCCCGCCGCGGCCCCTGCCACGCTGCACGGCACCACCCTGCAGGTGCCATCCGAAACCCTCGCCCAGGTGCTCGTCGGAGAGGGGGACATCACCGTCCTGCCCGTCACCCGCCATGTGCAGCTGCTGATGGGCTTCAACGAAACCACGCCCACCCATTTCGTCGCCGATGGCTCGCGCGAAAACAGCCTCGCCGTCCCGTTCACGCTGCAATTGCTCCACACATGGCGCGCGCGGTTCAACCGCGGCCGGTTTCGCAACATCGCCTTCCTCGTCGTCGGCCGCACCTGCGATCTGGGCGAGGAGGATTACAACGCCGAATTGTCGGGGCGTCGCGCTGCCGAAGGTTGGCGGCTGCTCGACGATCAGGCGTTCACCGCCGCACGCGGGGAGCGGTACCACTGGGACGAGCTGAGCACCGGCCGTCGGCTGCTCACCAATACCTCCACGTTGGAGGAAAACGCAGACATCCCTGCCGACATGAAGGCAAGCTTCATTCGCGAACGAGACACCAGTGTCGCTTCGTCCCCCGACTATGACGGCTGGCTCTTCAAGATCCGCAATCGCGGCGGCTTCAGCAGCCGGGACACCGAAGCGCACAATCGCCCGCGCTATCGCCGCGTCGATATTCACGCCATCGATTGGGGCCAGAACGTCCAGCCGGCCCCCGGCGGCACCATCGAGATCGGCCTGGGCCAGCGCCGCGTGCTCGTCCCCGGCGCGCTCCCCGCCGATCTCGCCCTGCCCACCGCCACCGCAAGCACCACCCCCTACCGCGTCCGCCTCGTCATCCGCTGGGACAGTCCGAGCGTCGCCCAGCTTGCCGATGCCATCCCCACCCAGGCCGAGATCACCATCGCCTGGCCCGCCGCCGCCCAGAATGTCCCCGGCACCGGCGGCCAGGTCACCCCCGAGCCGCGCGCCACCCATGGCCCCAAGATCTTCACCTTCGTCGGCGGCTGGACCTATGATCCCCGCTCCACCGCCACCCAGTTCAGCCTGTCGATCAGCGCCGCCGGCACCCCCGATGGCCTTGCCGACCTGAAGGGAGACAGTGCCGCCCTCAACGCCGCCGCCATGGCGCTCGGCCTCGGCCCGGCCCTGCTCGCCGGCATCCAGAGCACCGATGTCGCCGAAGGTGGAGTCCGCGCCGGCGCGCTCGTCGGCGCCATCGCCTTTGCCGCCGTCTATGGGCGCGATGGCAAGGTCGTGCTCAACGGCATCAGGATCGAAACCCGCCAACAGGCCATCTCCACGCTCGAAGGTGCGGCCTTCAAGCTGGTGTTCGATTACACCGTGTCGATCGGCTTCGATTTCTCCGCCTTCGGCATCACCATCACCGCCGAAAGCCCGCTCAGCATCCGCTACCGCAACGTCGGTTTCGCCGTCGACAGCAGCAAGTCCGGCTTCGAAGCTGTGTCGATCGTCTACGACAATGCCACCTTCGATATCGCCGATCCCGGCCAGTGGACGATCAACGGCCCGCTGGGCCGGCTCATCCGCGTGGCCGGCAGCCGTGCCGGCTCGGGCAGCACCTGGATCGAGCTCGATCTGGTGTTCGCGCTCGATCTCGGCGTGGTCAAGATCACCGGCTGCACGCTGCGCGCCACCATGAGCGAGGGCGGCCTCGGCATCGAGTTCCGCGGCTTCTCGGCCGCCGTCGATGTCCCCGGCGTCCTCACCGGCAGCGGCAGCGTCTCGCTCGGCGCCGGCGGCGAGATCCGCGCCGGCGTCGAGGCCGATCTCATCCCCATCGGCGTCGCCGCCATGGCCAGCCTCGCCTTCGATCCGCCGAAGAACTTCTTCGCGCTGGAAGTCGGTGTCATGCTGCCCGTCGGCATCCCGCTCGCCCAGTCCGGCCTCGCCATCTATGGTTTCATCGGCCGCTTCGTCACCAACGGCAAGCGCGATTTCTCCCGCCTGCAAGGCCCTGCCGCCAGCGATCCGGTGCTGCGCGAGCTCGGCTGGTACGAGCTGCCGGGGCAGGACAAATACACCGCCGAACAGGGCCAATGGGCGCTCGGCCTCGGCGTCAGCGTCGGCACCATGCCGGATACCGGCTTCACCTTCAACGCACTCGGCATGCTGTCGATCGGCGTCCCCGATCCCGATGTCGTGCTCAGCGTCGATGTCAGCCTGTTCCAGCGGCCCAAGCTGCCCGCCGCCCAAAAGCCCAGCGCCGCCACCAGCCTCAGGATCCTCGGCATGATCGCCATCAGCCCGCGTGCCGTGGTGGTGGCGGTCAAGGGCGAGTATCTCGTCCCCAAGGTGCTCCGCCTCGCCGTTCCCTTCGGTGCCTATTTCCCGCTGCCCGGCAACAATGATGCCGCCTTCCTGCGCATCGGCGCCGATGGTGCCGGCGGCCGCCTCGGCGAGCCGGTGTCGCTCACGCTGCTGCCCGATACGCTCGACATCAAGGTCTGGGCCTTCCTCATGGTCGAGGCGCGCGAGTTGCTCGATCTCGGCGGCGTCGATGATTTCGACCTGCGCGGCTTCTCGATCGGCTTCGGCGCCGGCTGGACCATGCACTGGGGTGCAAAGCCCATCATGCTGCGCGTTTCGGCCAAGGTGCTCGCCGGCATGGGCACCAAGCCGCTCACCATCGTCGCCGGGCTGTTCGTCGAGGGCGAGCTGCGGCTGTTCGTGGTGTCGATCTCGGTGCGCGGCGAGATCAAGGCACTCATCACCGAAACGTCGCAAAGCTTCACCGGCAAGTTCTGCGGCAAGGTCGATCTGTGGCTCATCTCCTATGAGGAATGCCTTGAGGTGGAATTCGGCGGCGGCGCCGATCCCGGCATCCCGGTGCCCGATCATCCGCTCACCCAGGTCGATCTCACCGCGCGCGATGGCAGCATCACCGGCCGCGCCTACAAGCCGAACGAGGCCCAGGTGCCCGATCTCGGCAGCACCGTCTGGCCCGACACCGTGCCGGTGCTCGGCTTCGCGCTCCCCATCGCCAATGCGCTGCAGGGCTCCGCCTTCGCGCCCGATCCTGCCGAGCTGCCCGGCGCCGCCTGGAGCGGCAGCGCCGAGCTCAAATACGCCTTCCGCCTCAAAAAGCTGGTCCTGCGCCGGCGCGGCGGCGCTGCGCTCGCCGGGCCGCTCGAAAGCGTCTGGTGGTGGCCCACCCACCGCGGCGGCGTGCTGCTGCCCGACGATCCCGCGCCCTCGGAGCAGGAGGGCCGCCAGCTCGCCCTGCTCAGCTGGCACCCTGCCCCCACCAGCCGCTCGATGATCGGCGGCGGGGAGGGCACCAGCGCCGATCCGGTCAACACCATCACGGCACTTTGCGAAACCGCCCTTGTCGCCAGCCGCGGCTGCGTGCGCGGGGACCGCGCTACTCCGCACGGCTTCGGCCGCACCCGGCTGCGCGGCGATCCCGCCACGCGCTTCGCTGCGCACATCACCGAATCCATGCCCGGCGCCGGCTCGATCGCCGATGCCATGGCCGCCGTGTCGATGGCCGGCTGGGAGATCGCCCCCGGCAGCACCCACCCGCTCGCCAGCCCGCTCGATCTGCCCGGCGGCCCGCGCGGCCTCACCGCCGGCTATCGGCTGGCGCGGATCACCGATGGCCGGCAGTTCGTCGCCACGCTGGGCGCCAGCATCGTGCCCACGATGGCGCTGTTCGACGCCGTCCTCACATTGCGTGTCTGCGCCGGGTCGGGGCTCGCCGGCCAGCCCTCGCGCTGCGACGATTTCAGCGATCTGAAAGTCGGGGACAAGGTGTCCGACGGCCCCTGGCAGCGCGGCGAGACGCGCTACGAATGGCAATCGCCCGAAGTGCCCGGCAATTCGCCGGTCGTCGATCATTTCCCCGAGCGCGGCGATGGCCGCGCCGAACTGTGGTTCGGCGGCAAGGGCCTCATCGCGCGCTTCCTCAAGCCCGTCGACCGGGTGGCCGCCGAAGTCGCATGGGCCGGCAGTGACGCGGTGACGATGATGGCGCATGATGCCAACAACCGCCGCATCGGGCAGGTGACGGCCAACCCTGTCCCTGAAAAACCGCAGGAACTGGTGATCGAGGCCAAGGGCATCGCCTGGGTCCAGTTCGTCGGCGGTATCCAGCCCAATTCGCGCGGCATTTCCCGAAAATCCGGTGGATCGCTGCTGCGCCTGTGCCTGGGCAAGGAGGCAGACGACACCGAACGCGCCGCCGAGATCATCGCCACCGAAATCGCCAAGGCGCTGCGCGGCGCCGATCAGGCCGGAAACATGCCGCCGGTGCGCGCCTTCACCGCCGATGGCAAGTCCGTGAAGCTCCGCATCAAGGCCGAGCAGCATCGCGGGCCCGGCGAGCGCTGGTCGCCGGGCTCGCTGCTGCGCATCAAGGCCGATCCCGGCGAGCCGGTGGCGCGCTTCGAGGTCTCGGCCTGGGCGCACGGCGAAGTGGCGGTGCTGGCGCTGTACGGCACCGATTGGCAGAGCAAGCTGCTGGAGCAGGCCGATGCGGCGGCGCGCACCGGGACCGCCGCCGCCCTCACCGAACAGGCCGATCCCGAAACCGGCAGCGAGCGCCCCAACCTGCTCGATGCCGGCACCGATTACGAGATCGTCGTCGGCGTCGAATGGACCGGCTGGCGGCGGGATCGGGACGCTCCTCCCGGCAGCCAGCCACCGCCGCCGGGCGATGGCCTGGCGTGGACCGCCTTCCCCGATGTCGTCCACCGCTTCAGCACCGCCCGCCTCGCGCTGCCGCCCGTCAATGCGCTGCCGATCGACGTGCGCAAGGAGGATGTCTTCGATCCGCGCGCGCTTTCCCGCCACGTCATCGGCTTTGCGCCGGATGGCACCGGGGCGCCGCATTTCCTCGCTGATCGCCTCCGCGTCTTCCTGCGTGTCGATCATGTCGAGCCGATGCTCGCCCGTTATGGCCGGGCGATGAAGCTCAAGCTGCGGCGCACCGATCCGCCCGCCTCCAGCCTCGCGGCACCCGGTGGCACCGGCCCCTCGCTGCGCCCGCCCGATCTGGCCATCGGCCTGTCGGTCGCCCGGCTCGACATCGACCGGATGCAGACCGCCGACGCGCGCTTCGTGAAGGCCGCCGAGGCTGCCCCCTGCCTCAAGCCGCCGGCGCTCGGCGGCCGCACGCTGCTCATCGAGGCCGACATGGCCCCCGATGCTGCCTATGATCTGCTGTTCACCGCCCCGCCGCTCGCCAGTCCGGACGAGGATGCGGTGGTCATCTCCCGCACCAACTTCCGCACCTCGCGCTACCGCGGCCCCGCCGACATGCTTGCCGCGATGAATTTCGCCGTGACCGATGCAGTGAACGACCTCGCTGTCGATCCGCGGCTGCCCTTCGATGCCATGGTCCAGCCCGGCACCGCCCCGGCCAGTGCCGCCGCCGACGATGCCGGCTTCGAAACCCGGCTGCGCGCGCTCGGCCTCGATCCCTGGCCGCTGCCGCTTGCCCCGCGCGCCGTGGCGCTGTGGCATTTCAGCGGCGGCGCCTTCCGCCTCCACGGCGTGATGCTCGAAACCGACGAACCGATGGACCGCCAGGGCCGCATGGCGATACGGCGTATTTCGCTCGGCCAGGTGCGCCAGCGCCTCGAT
>JBBSPR010000082.1:0-11394 GCA_038258615.1 Sphingomonadales bacterium | reverse complement strand
GCGTCGGTGACGGGACGGGTCATGAGAAGGGTCCTCGGGTGCAGCCGGCCCCAGCGCCGGCTCACTCAGGGAGCAAGATAGGGGTGTGTGCGGAGGAGTTCAACGCAATCGTAACGAAGGGCAGCAGTGCCGGGGCGGCATGGGCCATGAGCAGGGCTGCGGGCAGGGTGACGAGGCTTGGCCCCGCAGTGTAGAGCAGCGCGGCTTCGATGCGGCGGCCGGGGAAGACGGCGCCGATGGCGGCGACATAGCCGGCCATTTGCGCCACATGCGGCGGCGGCACCGCAGCGGCGTCCGGGGGGACGCGGCGGCCGGTCTTGTAGTCGATGATGGTCACGCTGTGCTCGGTCACCAGCAGGCGATCGACCTGGCCGGCGATGACGGTTTCGCCGAGGCGCGCCGCCACCGGGGCCTCGGCCAGCGCCTCGCCGCTGAACACTGCGGCGAAGGCGGGATCATCGAGCACGGCGAGCACGGTGCCGACAAGCTCGACCGCGTCGGCACCGGGGTGGAGGGTTGCGGCCCAAGCTTCCCCGAGTGCGCGGCGGCGATCGGGGGCAATGCCGGGCAGCCGCTCGAATAGCGCGTGGAGTGCTGTGCCGCGCCGGGCGGCGGCGGCGGCCGCAGGGCCGGCGGGGGGTGCGGCAAGGGTATCGGGGGCAAGCGCCGAGGGGCTGAGCGGGCGCGGCGGGCGGGCCTCCTCGGGCGCGGGACGGCGGACCCAATCGGGGATGGTGAGCCGGGTGGTGTCGGGCCTGATTTCGACATCGGCCGGCGCGGCAGGGGTGCCGCGACGCCAGGCGGTGACATCGCTGCCATGGAAGCGATCGGCTTCGCTTGCCGCACCAAGGTTGGCGAGCGCGGCCTGCACCTGCACATACCAGCTGTCCTCGGGCAGTCCCTTCTTCGGCATGGCGCCGGCGACATAGAGCAGGGTTTCGGCGCGGGTGAGTGCCACATAGAGCAGCCGCCAATGGTCGCGCTCGGCGTCGGCGCGCTTCGTTTCGATGGCATCGGCGAGCTTGCCGGTGAGCCCCTTGGTGCTGCCGGGCTCGATGGGGAGCTGGCGGCCGTCGAAGTCCATCAGCAGGCCGGGATCGGGGTTGCGCATGCCGTGGGTGGTATCGGCGAGGATGACGAGCGGTGCCTGCAGGCCCTTGGCGCCGTGGACCGTCATCAGCCGCACATCGCCGTGCGGAGCATCGGGATCGCGCTTGATCTCGATGTCCTCGCTTTCCACCCAGGCGAGGAAGCCCTGCAGAGAGGGGGCTTCGAGCATTTCGAACGCGAGTGACTGGTCGAGCATGGTGTCGATGGCATCGAGCGCTTCGCTGCCGAGGCGGGCGAGCAGTTTTGCGCGGCCTTGCAGTGGCCCGGAGAGCATGCGTTCGAGGAATTCGTAAGGGGCGGCATAATCGGCGAAGGCCAGACAGGCTTCGAGCCAGCTGCGCGCGGCGATGATGGCGGGATCGGTGCTGGCGCGCATGGCCGACCAGAGGCTTCCGGGCGAACCGGCGCCGGGGCGGGCGAAGGCGAGGCCGTGGAGCTGGTCGTGGGTCAGTTCCAGGAACGGCGAGACGCAGAGGCAGGCCAGCGTGAGATCATCCTCGGGGAGCAGCACGAAGCGGATGAGAGCCAGCATGTCCGCCACCGCCAGCGGATCGGCGAGCTTGAGCCGGTCGACGCCGGCCACCGGCACGCCGTGGCTGTGGAGCGCGGCGACAAGCGCGGCGGAAAACGCGGTGCGGCGGCGGACAAGGACCATGATGTCCTGCGGGGCTACGGGCTTGCCATTGTGGGGCAGGCGCAGCGGATCGGCAGGATCGAGCCAGCGGGCGATCGTTTGCGCCAGCGCCTGGGCATGGTCGATCTCGCGCTGGCCGGGGCGCTCGCCTTCTTCCTCGGTATCGTCCTCGTCGCTCTCCTCGGGGTCGTTTTCGCCGGTCGGGGGGAGCAGCACGACGGCACCGGCGGCGGGGTCGCGGTACGGCAGGTGCGGCGGCACGCCATCGGGATCGAGGGCGCCCTGCGGCAGGATCGCGGCGACCTCATCGACGACCTGCAGCACTGCGGCGACGGAGCGGAAGTTGGTGGCGAGCGGCACGATTTCGAGCGGGGTGCTGGCATCGTCGGCGAGTTGCTCGAAATGCTCGCGCTGGTCCCGGTAGACGCCGGGATCGGAGCCCTGGAAGCCGAAGATCGCCTGCTTGTAATCGCCGACCACGAACAGCCGGCGATCGAGGGTACGGGCACCGGCGCCGGCGAAGAACTCGGCCGCCAGCGCGTCGACGATCTGCCATTGGGCGGCGTTGGTATCCTGCGCTTCATCGACGAGGAGATGATCGATGCGGGCATCGAGCTTGTAGCGCACCCAGTCCGCAGCACCGGGTGCCGTGAGCAGGCGGCGGGCGGCGCTGATCATGTCCTCATAGTCGATCACGCCGGCGCGCGCCTTGGCGGTGATCCAGTCGGCGGCCAGCCGGCGGGCGACGCGGAGCTGGCGGGCGGCGTTGGCCACAGCCGCGTGGAGGCGCTGGCGGGCGTCGATGGCGCAGCACGCCTCGGCCATGCGGTTGAAATGCGCCTTGAGGCCGGGCTCGGCGGATTCCTGCTCCTTGAGCACGGCGCCGTCCTTGCGGGCATTGCCCTCGGTCAGAAACAGCGCACACAGCTTGCCCACGTCATCGGGCTGCGACAGCCATGCCTCGGCGCGCGCGGCGGCCTTGGCTGCCGATGGCTTTCCTGTCCGCAGCCATGACGCCAGCAGGCGCCGGGTGCCGGCCAGCAAGTCGTGCCGTGCCACCATCGCGGAAAAATCGGTGGCGGCGTCGATGTCGGTCGGCATTCCGAAGCCGCGGCGGAGCATCGGCTCGAGCGCGACGTTGCGCAGGCCGGCGAGCGCCTCGGCGTGGCGGCCGAGGCTGGTGAGGATGGCGGTGAGGCGCCCTTCGCCGCCCTGGCGGCTGAGCATGGCGACATCGGCGAGGAAATCGGTGTCGGCCTCGGCGTCGGCGGTTTCGATGGCGCTGCGCAGCAGAGCGCGGCGGAGCGACAGCCCGGCGCGATCATCGAGGGTCTGGAAGCCCGGCGCCACCCCGGCTTCGACCGGGAAGCTGGCGATGAGGCTTTGCGAAAAGGCGTGGATGGTTTGCACGGCGAGGCCCTGCGGGCTGTCGAGCAGCTGGGCGAACAGTCGGCGGGCGCGCAGCAGGGTGGGCTCGTCGGTGGGTTCGCCAAGGGCGGCGAGGTCGTGCGCCAGGGCTGCTTCATCGGCGCGCGCCCAATAGCCGAGGCGCTGCAGCACGCGCTCCTGCATTTCGGCGGCGGCGAGCTTGGTGAAGGTGATGCACAATATGGCGCTGGCCGGCACGCCGGCGAGCAGCAGCCGCAACACGCGCGCCACCAGCACCTGCGTCTTGCCGGTTCCCGCCGAGGCGGCGACCCAGGCGTGGTGCGCGGGATCGGCGGCGCGGGCCTGGGCGGCGAGCAACGGGTCCAGCCGGCGGGGGGCGCTCACAGCGTCGCCCCGCGCGGCCGGTCACGCCATTCGAGGACGCGCGCCAGATGGTTGTAATCCCCCCACACCAGTGCGGGGTGGACATTGGAGCGAAAGGGGGCCGTGCCGCAGAGCAGCCGCGCGGTGAAATCGGAGACCGTTTCGTGGACGGTCTGCAGATGGTCGGGGATGATTGCCGCCTGCCCCTTGCCGAACGGCGCCTTGATCTCACCCGGCTTGGCGAGATTTCCGCCCAGCTTCCAATATTCGAGGGCAGTGACGGTGGCGGGCACGGCGATGGACAGTTTCATGCCGCCGGCCTCCAGCATCAGCGCCAGCAGCGGCAGCTGGTTGGCATAGCCCTGCTTCACATTGCCGGCGGCGGGCACGGTGCCGCTCTTGTAATCGATGATCGCGAAATGCCCTTCGGCATCGCGGTCGATCCGATCCGCCTTGCCGTTGATGAGCACGCCGTTATCGAGCGTCAGCGCGCCGCGGGTTTCGGCGCCCAGCGGCATGCGGCCGGCAGCGACGGCATCGAGCACGGCAGTGCCGGCCCATTCGATCGCGGCGCGGGCGCGGGGGCCCCACAGGGCGCGGAGCAGCGGGAAATCGCGGCCTTCGCGTTGCAGCATGGCTTCGGTGAGGCGCGCCAGGCTGGCGAGATCGGGGTGGCCATCCTTGACCCAGTCCTCAAGCACCTGGTGCATTACGTTGCCGCGCAAGGCCGCACCCGGATCGTCGTCGAGCGGCTCCAGCGGCCGCAGCCGCAGCATCTTCGACGCATAAAAGGCGAAGGGATCGGCGATGAGCGTATCGACTTCGGTGACGCTCAGGGTGCGTGGGCGGTCCTCGGCGGGGGGTGCGGGGGCCGGCCGGGGGATGCGGACGGGGGGCAGGCCGGTGTCGAGATTGCGAGCGAGGTGGAGCAGCGCCTCGTCGCGGCGCAGGCCGTCCGGACCCACGCCAAGCCGGGCCGCCAGCGCATCTAGGCGGAGCAGCAGCCGCGAGGTGCGCATCGGGCCGCCGGCATCGCGTCTGGCGCGGGTGATGAGCACCTGCGGGGCGCCGAGTGCGCGGACGAAATCCTGCGCCGCCAGCCCCATGGCGCGCGCGGCACCCGGCAGGCCGAGGGCGGCGCGGATGGCTGGGGCGAGCCAGGGATCGGGGCTGGGCTGGGCGGGCCAGACATTTTCGTTGAGCCCGGCGAGGATCATCAGATCGGCGCGCGCCAGCTGGGCTTCGACGGGGCCGAGGATGGCGACGCGGGGGTGGCCGCCCCAGCCGGGCCGCACCGCGACATCGGCAAGCAGGGCATCGATAAGGGCGGGGGATTCGGCGATGTCGAGCGCGCCGAAAAGCGCGCCATCGGCTATGAGCGCCTCGATGCGGGCGGCGAGGGCGCGGCCATCGGTGCCCGACCAGAGGCGATCGCCGGCAAGCGCTTCGCCGATGTGGCGGAGGGTTTCGGCGAGGCCGTCGAGCCGGGTTTCGTGAGTGCTGCCAAGGGCTTCGAGGGGAGCAAGCACGGCTGCCGCATGATCCCACCAGTCCGCCAGCGTCGCGTCACGGCCGGGGCTGCGAGGATCGTTGAGCCACAGGTCGATCTGCGCGCCGATGCCTTCGAGGCCGGGAGCCGGGCGCACGCCGCGCAGCGCCAGATCGAGCTGGCGGACGCGGCGGAGCCAGGCGGGGCGGGCTTCGGGTTCGGCGGCAGTTTGTGAGTCTGCCGGCTTGCCGGCGGGGCAGACGAGCGGGTGCTTGAGGAGTGCAAGCAGCCGCACCGGATCGAACTGCCCGGCCATGGCGGCCACCATCGCCAGCACCAGGGCGCCCGGCGGGGTGCGGGGGAGCGGGGTGCCGGCGCTGTCGTCCACCGCGATTCCCCAGCGGCGGCAATGGGCTGCCACCCGGCGGGCGAGCGCACGATCCGGGGTGACGAGGGCGGCGGTGGCGCCGGGGGTTTCGAGGTTGCGGCGCAGTGCCAGGGCGACGACCTGCGCTTCCTCGGCGGCGGTGGCGGCTTCGACAACGCGCACATTTTCAAAGGCTTGGGCGGCGGAGGGTGCGGTGTCGGGGTCGACCCAGCCTTCGCCGGCATCCGCGGGGGCCATGGCGGCCATGACCAGCGGAGTGCGGGCGGCGGGGCCATCGGGGCCGGCGGCATGGCGCCAGTCGGCAACGTCTTCGCGGGTTCGGCGGAGGCGGGCGAGGAGGAGCTTGAAGGCGTGTTGGGGGTGGGCCTCGCTATCCCGCGCCAGTGGCGGGTCTTCCTCGGCTTCGGCGCAAATGATTGCATCGAAACGGCTTTTTCCGGCGGGCGAGAGGTCTGTGTCGAGGCCGGGGAGGACGACTTGGCCTTGGGGCAGGGTCAGCACGGCCTTGAGCAGGCGGGCGAGTGCGGGGGTGCCGCTGACGATTCCGGCTGCGATCACAGGGGCTTGCGGTGGGGTGGCCTGCCAGCGCTCGATGAGGGCGGCGATGGCGGTGGCGAGGCGGGTGCCGCCGTCGCTGGCGCCCATGCGATCACGGACGGGGGGCCAATGGGTGATGATGACTTCGAGGAAACCAAGCGTTTGATCCCAATGGCTTGCCAGCTCCTTGCCGGCGATTGCATCGCGCAGGGCTGCCGGGGACACCTCCTCGGCGAGCATGGCATCGAGGCTGTTGCCCAACGCATCGCCAAGCCTGAGCGCCTCGATGGCGCTGCGGCCGGTTTCGTCGGCCGGCAGCGCGCGGACGAGCCGAGCCAGCTCCAGACGGCGGACAAGGGGATCCACAGGGGGTGCCAAGGGTATGTCGCCGGTCATCAGCCGGTCGAAATCATCCTCTCCAAGGTCCCCCACGGGCACCATTTTCGGCAGCAGGAGGCCAACGGTCTCCGACTGGCCGAGCTGGCGCACGAACGCTTGGGTGAGGGCCCGCACGGCGCGGCGGTTGGGCAGCAACACCAGCATCCGCGCGCGCTCGAGCGGATCGGCGGTGCGCGCGAGCAGCCCGGCGGCGAGCGCATCGACGAAGCCGACATGGGCCGGGATGTTGAAGAGATTGGCCGGCACTCAGGGGCCTCCGGCGGCTGGGGCCTCAGGCCCCGGACCCCATGACTGGCGCCGCCCCTGCCCCGAAGCCGTCCATGCATGCGAAAGCCCCAAAATGGGGTCTGGGGCCTGCGGCACAAGCCGGGCCCCATCGAAGCTTGCTTCGATGGGAACCCTACGCCGGGGGCTAGAGAACGCCAAGCAGGCTCTCCGTCTCGCCGATGCTGGCCGGGGTGCCGACGTGGAACCACAGGCCCTGGTGGACGCTGCCGAACAGGCGGCCTTGGGCGAGCGCCTTGTTCCAGGCGCGCCACATCGAGAAGGGCTCGGCGGGCTCGCCATCGAACAGGTGGCGGGCGATGATCTGGACGCCCGCGAAGACAAAAGGGGCAACGCGGACATCGCCGCGCGGGCGAAGCTTGCCCCAAGGGTCCATGTGGAAATCGCCGCGGCCATCATAGCCATGGGCGCGGGCCATGGGGACGAGGAGGAGCAGCGCGTCCATTTCGTGCGCGTTCCAGCGGCTGGCGAGGAGGCGGAGCGTGTCCTGGCTGCCGTCGATCCAGAGGTTGTCGGCATTGGCGACGACAAAATGGTCGGCGTCGAGGAGGGGGAGCGCCTTGACGACGCCGCCGCCAGTTTCGAGGAGTTTTGCACGTTCGTCCGACTTGCGGATTTCGAGGGGTCCGGAGCGGGATGCCAAGGCGGCGTCGATCTGATCGGCGAAATAGTGGGCGTTGACCACCGCAGTGCCGATGCCGGCGGCCTCGACACGGTCGAGCGCGCGATCGAGCAGGGTGCGGCCGGCGACCTGGATGAGCGGCGTGGGGCGGGTGGCGGTGAGCGGGCGCATGCGCTTGCCGAGGCCCGCTGCGAGCACCATGGCGGCGGGAGGCATGGCGACATCGACGCGCGGGCGCATGCGCATGGGGGTGGTCGCGTTCATCCGGGCACCTGGACGCCGTGGCGGGCGCTGGCGGGGACGTGGCGCGCGAACCACTCCGCGACCGGTGCAAGGGCGGGACGGGCGAGATTTCGCGTGACAAGTTGCCAGAGGCGGGGGTGGAAGCGCGGGTAGCTGGCCTTGCCGTCCCGCACATAGAGCCTTGTGAACACGCCGAGGATCTTGATGTTGCGCTGGGCGCCGAGGACATCATAGGCGGTGCGGAAGGCGGCCTCGTCGATGTGCGGGCGGGCGGCGAGATAGCGGGTGAGCATCGCCGCTTCGAGCGCGGGCGAGACGTCGCGGCGGATATCCTGCAGCAGGCTGACGAGATCATAGGCGGGGTGGCCGGCGAGCGCGTCCTGATAATCGAGCAGGCCCAGCGCCTTGAGGCCGGGGCGCGGCAGCATCATCAGATTGTCGGCGTGATAGTCGCGGAGTGTGAGCACCGGCGGGTGGGTGAAGATGTGCGGCCAGAGTTGGTTCCAAGCGCTGTCATAGCCGGGTGCTTCGGCGACGGCGACGGCGGGGAGGTACCAGTCCGGAAAGAGCCGGGCTTCACGAAGGAGCTCGGCCTGCGCATAGGGGGCAACGTCACCGGGGGGGTGGGCGTGGAGGGCGGCGAGGATGTCCACCGCGGTTTCATAGACCTGCACCTCGGGGGTAGGGTCGATGGCGAGGGCGGGGGTGACGCGGGCATCGCCGAAATCCTCGAGCAGGACGAGGCCGGCTTCGAGATCGACCGCGAGCGGCTGGGGGGCGGAGAAGCCGAGCTCGTGAAGCCGCGCGCCGATGGCGAGGAAGGGGCGGGAATCCTCGAGATGCGGCGGGGCGTCCATCAGCACGGCGGTGCGACCACCATCATGCACGCGGAAATAGCGGCGGAAGCTGGCATCCCCGGCGAGCGGGCGGATGTCGGCCCCGGCCCAGCCGTTGGCGGCGAGGAAGGCGGGCGCGGTTGCGGGGGGGATCATGAGTGCGGGAGAGGTGGCCACCGGCCCTTCCAAGCCGCAGGCACCTCCCAAGTCAAGCGGCGCGGTGCGTCGCCCGAGCCCGACAGGGTGAGCCGCAGCGCATCGGCGGGGAGCCGGTCCGCCAGCCGCTCGGGCCATTCGATGAGGAGCGCTGCATCGGTTTCGAACAGGCCGAGGGCATCGGCCTCGTCCGGACTGTTCAGCCGGTAGAGATCGATGTGCCAGACGGGGGGGGTGACGTCGTATTCCTGCACCAGGGTGAAGGTGGGGCTGGGGACTTCGCCGTGCCAGCCGAGTGCGCGGAGTACGCTGCGGACAAGGGTGGATTTGCCGGCACCGAGTTCGCCGGAGAGCGCCACGACATCGCCGGCGCGCAGCACCGCGGCGAGAGCGGCGCCCAGGGCGGCGGTTGCTGGTTCGTGCGCGAGGTCGATCGCCATGGCAGGCATGAGCCTTGGCGGGGCGGCGCGGTCAAGACCCTGTCTGACGGAACCAAATGCCGGGGCAGCGGTTGCGGGTGGGATGCCGCGCGACTGCGGCCCCCCAGCATATGAGGCAAGCCCATGAAGATCCTGATGGTCCTGACATCGCACGACCGGCTTGGCGACACCGGCAAGAAGACCGGCTTCTGGCTCGAGGAGTTTGCCGGGCCATATTATGTGTTCAGGGATGCGGGGGCGGAGATCGTGCTGGCGTCTCCCAAGGGCGGGCAGCCGCCGCTCGACCCCAAGAGCGACGAAGAGGATGCGCAGACCGAGGCAACCGAACGCTTCAAGGGCGACAAGGCCGCGCAGGCAGCGCTGGCCAGCACGGTGGTGCTGTCGCAAGTCGATGCTGAAGGGTTCGACGCAGTGTTCTACCCCGGTGGGCATGGCCCGATGTGGGACCTGGCCGAAGATGCCCATAGCCGGGCGCTGATCGAGGCCTTTGCCGCGAGCGACCGGCCGGTGGGCGCGGTGTGCCATGCCCCGGCGGCGTTCCGGCACACCCAGGCGGCGGATGGCACGCCGCTGGTGGCGGGGCGGACGGTGACGGGCTTCACCAACAGCGAGGAAGAGGGCGTGGGGCTGACCGATGTGGTGCCCTTCCTGCTGGAGGACATGCTGAAGGCCAAGGGGGGCGAGTATCGCAAGGGTGCTGACTGGGAGCCGTTCGTGGTGGTGGATGGCAAGCTGGTGACGGGGCAGAATCCGGCGTCTTCGGCCGGGGTTGCGGAGCGGATTTTGGGGCTGCTGTAGGACGGGCTGATCTATCGCTCCGGGTTTGCTCAGCTTTCACGATCTGAGAAGTCGAGGATCGTAGAGCCATTTTCGCAGCTTGGTTGCCCTGATCCTCGCCACATCCGGGTGACGCGTGTTAATGAGGATGTTGGCCTCTTCGGGCACAATCACCGACGGGACCGAGAGCAGCAATGCGGTTGACGCCCGCGCCCATGCTGTGCCGACATCGATACTGGTGAGGCTCGCGGGTTCCGCGTCCCAGCCGACCGGCAAGGTCGTGGGAGTTTCGACTTTCATGGCGCTCCACAGATTATCATCGATGTCGATGGCGACGAGATAGCGGTTGAGCGGGAGACCGCCAGCATTGAGGTGCACAAACGTCTCGAGACACGCGAGGGCGCGGCTGGTCGCTGTGTAGAGAAGGGCGGTGCCCTTCCGGTTCCAGCGGCCGCCGGTGATTTCGGCGCCCTTGCCGGTCAGGTCGTCGGCGGAATAATCCTTGGTGTCTGCCGCGATCCGCCAGACGGTGTGACTCACGCAAAGGCCCCGCTCTGCATTTTCGCCAGCGTGTCGGCGACAAGCGACTGGCCCTCCATCGTGTCGAGCAGCGAAAGCGGCGTTTCACCACCCAGTGCGGGCAGCGGCTCGCGAAGCCATTGCGACAGCCACCGCGTTGCGTCGAAGCCTTGCGGATCGCCCGACTCCTCGATCATCGCCTGAACCTGACCGACCAAGCTGGCGATGCCGAGCACCCGCTCGCTCTCTTCGATGGACAGGGCTTCGTCACGTGCAGCCTTGCGATTGACGGTTGCCGTCTTGAGGTTGAGCGCGCCAAACAGCGCCTGCTGGTCGAAGTGGAGATCGGAGATGATCCGCTTGGCATCGCCAGCCTTTACCCCACTGCGAATCATGTCGATCCGGGCTTGGGGCGTGAAGCGGAAGATATCGATGTAAGTGTCGCCGGCAACAGCGCCTGTGGTGGCGATGCGGCGGACGGGGGAGGCCGGCATGGTGGAAATGCTCCTTTGAGCGAAAAGATAGCTCATTTGAGCAGCGATGCAAGGGAAGCCCAGTCCATCTTCGTCGGTCGACTGCGCGTGGTCTTTAGAAATCCACGGTGACATAGCCTTGGACAAGACGGCCGGGGAACAGGTTGTAGACGCCCGCACCGCGGAGCTCATAGCCCTGGACGTCGAAGAGGTTGGTGGCTTGCAGGCGGAGCAGCACGCTGCGGCCGGCTGTGCGGAAGCGGTAGCGGGCGCCGAGATCGAGCTGGGTGCGGGCGGGGATGGCGGTGAGGTTGCTGACGGTCGAGGTTTCCGCGCTGCGATGCGCGACGCGGGTGTCCAGCGAGGCGCCGGGGAAGAAGGGAGGGCGCCAATCGAGGCTGGCTTCGACGCGGCGGCTGATGGCGCCGACGGGGCGGTTGCCGATGCGGCCGGCCTCGACGGCTTCGCCGGTGACGCGCGGCTGCAGGAGGACGGCGCCCGCGACCATGCTGAGCGTGGGGGTGAGGGGTCCTGCGACCGAGGCTTCGATGCCGCGATTGATGACATCGCCGAGTGCGGTGAAACGGTTGGCGGCATTGAGGTTGAAATAGGGTTTGCTGATTTCGAACACGCCGGCGACGAGCTTGACGTCCGGCGTGATGGCGAAGCGCAGCCCGGCATCGAACTGGCGGGTGCGGATGGCGGGGAGCGCCTCGTTGCGGTTGGCGGCGTTG
>JBBSPR010000081.1:0-11424 GCA_038258615.1 Sphingomonadales bacterium | reverse complement strand
GGCTGGGAGAAGGGCCAGGTCGAGAACCAGGTCGGCAACATGCGCGACCAGTTGTTCCTTCCCAAGCCACGGGTGACCAGCCTAGCCGAGCTCAACGCCTGGCTCGAGGATCAATGTATCGCCTATGCCAAGCGGACCCGACATCCTGAGTTCAAGGACCGGACGATCTGGGAGGTGTTCCAGGACGAACAGGCGAGCCTGATGCCGCTACGCGGGCCGTTCGACGGCTTTGTCGAGAAGGCGGTGCGCGCAACCACCACCTGCCTGATCATGGCCGATCACAACCGGTACAGCGTCGATGCCCGCGCCGCCGGCCAGACTGTGTTGGTGCGCTCGCATGCCGAGCGCATCGTCGTGCTCTTCGACAACGAAGTGGTCGCCGACCACCCGCGGCACTTCCGGCGCGACCAGATCATCTACGACCCCTGGCATTATCTGCCGGTGCTAGTGAAGAAGCCCGGCGCCTTGCGCAACGGCGCGCCGTTCAAGGACTGGGATTTGCCGCCGGGGCTGGCCAGGGTCCGTGCCAGGCTGAAGCTCCACACCGACGGTGACCGGCAGTTCGTCAAGGTGCTGGGTGCGGTACTCGATCACGGCCTCAATGCCGTCGAGGCTGCCTGCGCCGAAGCGCTAGAGGCCGGCATCGCCAGCGGCGATGTCATTCTGACCGTCCTGGCCCGCCAGCGGCAGCCGGCGGCGCCCGCCAGCATCAGCACTCCGGCTGCGTTGCGCCTGAACATCGAACCGATGGCCGATTGCGGTCGCTACGACAGCATAAGGATGCTTGCCTGATGGAACGCCACGAGATCATGGAGGCCATGACCGAGCTGAAGCTCTATGGCATGCGCGCCGGGTTCGATGAGATCACTGGCAAGGGGCTGGCGCGGCGCGAGGACATTTATCCGCTCATCGCCAGCCTGATCCGCGCAGAGCGCACACACCGCCAGGCGCGATCAATCAGCTATCGTATCGGCGGCGCCAAGTTCCCGGTTCTCAAGGATCTCGACGCCTTCATCTTTACCGGCACGCCGATCGACGAAGGCCGGGTGCGCAAACTGGCCTCCGGCAGCTTCCTTGATGCTCGGCGCAACGCGATCTTCATCGGCGGCACTGGCACCGGCAAAACGCACTTGTGCATCGCCGTCGCCTCAGAAGTCATCCGCGCCCAAGCCCGCGGCCGCTTCTACAACCTTGTCGATCTGGTCAACCAGCTCGAACAGGAAAAGACCGCCGGCCGCAGCGGCCGCCTCCTCGAGAAGCTGCTGCGCTACGATCTCATCGTCATCGACGAACTCGGCTATCTGCCGTTCAGTCAGTCGGGCGGGCAGCTACTGTTCCACCTGATCAGCAAGCTTTACGAAAACACCTCGCTGCTGATCACCACCAATCTCGCGTTCGCCGACTGGCCCCAGGTCTTCGGCGACGCCAAGATGACGACCGCCATGCTCGATCGCTTGACCCATCATTGTGACATCATCGAAACCGGCAACGACTCCTGGCGCTTCAAGAACCGCAGCTAACTCCGCGGTCAACAGGGAACCGAATTTGCTGCTGGAGGGGCTGAAACTCCGGTCGGGCTACGCCCTCCCTGCGTTCCAGCCCCTCCAGCAGCGCCATCCGCATCACCACACCAAAACCATTCGAACCATGCCATGCCGACGCCGTCAGGGGGTCGAAATTGGACGCGAAAAGGGGGTCGCGTTTGGATGCGATTTGACATTTCGAGCTGCGGTGAGCTTCATCTTCGCAGCCGGGATGCGCCAGACAGGCGCAGCGCGATCGAGTTGCTCGAACTCTGTCCATTCTGCCCGACGGAGGACATTCGACCGTACCGCAGTCAGCGCCAGCAGGCGCGAGGCTATCTTGGTCACAGGCGAGGCCGCGGCCGCCTCGGCTTCAGCAAGAAGCTTTTTTGCGTCCTCCAGATCAACAATTGCCGGTTGGCGCCCCTTGGCCGGCAACGGCCTCATCGCGCTTCGGACGATGGCGGCAGGATCTGACTGCCCAAAGCCAGAGGCAATCGCGTAGACGAACACACCAGACATACGTTGGCGAAGTCGCCTTGCTGTTTCGATCGCCGGACGCTGTTCAACTGCCCTAAGCGTTTCCAGCACCATTCCCGGTGTAATCTTCGCGATCGGCAGGCCGCCCAGCGCAGGAAAGACATCACGCTCGAGGCTGCCAATGACATCGGCAGCGTGCGTTGAGCTCCACTTTGCCTTGTGCAACTCGTGCCAGGCGATAGCGACAGTCCTGAAGTGGTTTTCAGCATCTTGGGCGCCAGCAGCGGCAGCCAGCCGCTTTTCGAGGCCAGGGTCGCGGCCATCGCGCAGCAGGGCGCGCGCTGCATCACGCTTCTCGCGGGCCTCGCTCAGCCTGACCTCGGGATATGGACCAAAGGTCAGCGTCTTCTCGACGCCACAGAATCGGTACTTCATTCGCCAGGATCGAAGCCCACTCGGGGCCACGTACAGGTAGAGGCCTTTGGCATCGGCAAGCTTGTACGGTTTGGCAGCAGGCTTTGCGGCTTTCACCTGGATGTCCGTCAGTGCCATGATACCCCCAGCATTCTGATCCGTGCCCCCAATATGCCCCCAATCTCCTTTGGATGCAGGGGTACTGGGATGGACCGGACTGAACGCATACCGCCCCATTTTACGTTGCAAATCAAGCCCTTTAGGACCGGTTTGGACGTCTCTAGGTTGGCATGATGGCGGAGAGGGTGGGATTCGAACCCACGGTGAGCTTTCACCCACGACGGTTTTCAAGACCGTTGCCATAGACCACTCGGCCACCTCTCCGGGCGATGCACGTCATGCCGTTCCGTTCACCGCGAGGCAAGAGCCGGCGGTTCATCCACAACAAATGCAAAATCCCCGCCTTTCGACCCGCAGCCGCTTGTGGCACATCCGTGCCGTGAAGCGTGTTTCCCTCCTGTCCGCCTTGGCATTCGGCGCCGCGGCATTCGCGCAGCCGGCCAAGCCCGACTTTCCGGCGTGGCTGGCCGAGTATCGCACCGCCGCCACCGCGCGCGGTGTCAGCAACGCGACGCTCGATGCCGTGCTCGGCAGCGTCACCGCCAACGACCGCGTGGTGAGCCTCGATCGCAACCAGGCCGATGAAAGCGCCATCGCATCGGCGCCGGCGCGCTTTGACAGCTATCTCGCGCGCCGGCTCGATGCGGTGCGCATCACCGCCGGCCAGGGTGCCGCCGAACGCCTTTCCGCCAGTCTCGCCACCATCGAGGCGCAATATGGCGTGCCCGGCCCCATCCTGCTCGGCATCTGGGGCATGGAATCCAACTACGGCAGCTTCACCGGCAATTTCGACGTACCGCGCAGCCTCGCCACCCTCGCCTGGGACTGCCGCCGCGCCGAATTGTTCACCAAGGAGCTCGACGCCGCCATCACCATCGTCGATCGCGGCCTCGCCACCCCCGGCCAGCTCAAGGGCAGCTGGGCCGGCGCCATGGGCCAACCGCAATTCCTGCCCAGCTCCTATCTCGCCTACGCCCGCGACGGGGACGGCGATGGCCGGGCGGACATCTGGGGGTCCGAGCCCGACACGCTCGCCTCGATCGCCAATTACTTGCGCGAAAACGGCTGGCAGCCCGGCGTGCCCTGGGGGATGCCGGTCACCGTGCCGGAGAGCTTCGACCGCGAGACCGTCCGCAATCCGGTCAGGCCCACCAGCTGCATCCGCCCGCTCGAGCGCCACTCGCTGCCGCTTTCGGCCGCCGAATGGACCGCACGCGGCATCGCCGCTCCCCGCCCGCTGCCCGATGCACCGCTCACGCTCATCGAGCCCGACGGACCGGGGCAGGGCGCCTATCTCGTCACCGCCAGCTACCGGGCGCTGATGAACTACAATTGCTCCAACTTCTACGCGCTCTCGGTGGCGCTGCTCGGCGATGCGCTCTACCCGCCGCGCTGAGAATGTATTGGCGGTGGCAGGGCTGCTGGCACTCGCCGGCTGCGCCACGGCCACGAAGCCGCCCCAGCCGGCACGCGCGTCCACCGCCGCCACCGCACCCGTCAAGATCGGCAAGCCCTATGTCGTCTTCGGCACGACCTATTATCCCGCCGACGACCAACGCTATGACGAGCGCGGCATCGCCAGCTGGTACGGCCCCGGCTTCCACGCGCTCGCGACCGCCAACGGCGAAGTCTATAATCAGGACGATGTGACCGGCGCCCACAAGACCCTGCCGATGCCAAGCTGGGTCGAGGTCGAGAACCTCGACAATGGCCGCAAGCTCGTCGTCCGCATCAACGACCGCGGCCCCTTTGTCGATGGCCGCATCATCGATCTCAGCCGCCGCTCGGCGCAACTCCTGGGCGTCGATCGTGTCGGGCTGGCAAAGGTCCGCGTCCGCCGCGTCTATCCCGCCGCTGCTCCCGGTCCCGTCTTCGCGTCGGCCCCGGCCCAGGCTCCCGCCCCGGCTCCGGCAATCCCGCCACCCGTCCTGCCTGCTGCGGGCATCGCACCCCCCGTCACCACTGTCGCACTGCCCGCCGGCATCCCCGCAGCCTCCGCGCCGATACCCTTCGCGCCCCCTGCCGCAACCCGCTATGTGCAGGTGGCGGCCCTGTCCGAGCCCGGCCGCATCGCCTGGCTCAAAGGCTTTCTCGCCAGCTTCGGCCCCGTCGTCACCCAGCCCGGCCCCTCCGGCCTCACCCGCATCCGTCTAGGCCCCTTCACCGATGCGGCGGCCGCCAACACTGCACTGGCCAATGTCCGCGGTGCTGGCTATGCCGATGCAAGGCTCGTGAACCCCTGACCCGGAGATTATCCAGTGACCGTGCGTATCCAGACACTTATCGTCGTCTCCTCACTCCTCGCCGCAATACCGGTGGCGGCGCAGGACCTGACCTCGGGCTTCACGACCCCCGCCCCGCGCGCCTTTCTCAAGGATATTTCGACCAATACCATACTCTATGCCAAGGATGCCGACGCGAAGATGCCCCCCGCCTCGATGGGCAAGATGATGACCGTCCTCGTGGCCTTTGATCTCATCCGCAGCGGCGAAGCCCGGCTCGACCAGAAGATCACCGTCCGCCCCGAAACCTGGCGCAAGTGGCACAGCCAGGGCTCCACCATGTTTCTTTCGGCAAATGAACAGGTTACCGTCGACGATCTGCTCAACGGCATCGTCACCCTGTCCGGCAATGACGCCTGTGTCGTGCTCGCCGAGGGCCTTGCCGGCTCGGAAGTCGCCTTCGTCGAACTCATGAACGACAAGGCCCGCAAGCTCGGCCTCCGCGGCTCGCGCTTCGCCAACACCAACGGCTGGCCCGATCCAGACGAGTTCGTGACCGCACGCGATCTCGCCACCATCGCCGAGGCGACGATCAAGGGCCATCCGGATTTCTACAGGCGCTATTATGGCCGCCCCAGCTTCACCTGGGGCAAGACGCTGGGAGACGGCAAGGCCATCACCCAGCCCAACCGCAACCCGCTGCTCGGCCGTGTCACCGGCGCCGATGGCCTCAAGACCGGCCACACCGAGGAAGCCGGCTATGGCTTCACCGGCTCCGCCGTGCAGGGGGACCGGCGGCTGGTGATGGTCGTCGCCGGCCTCGATTCCATGAGCCAGCGCACATCGTCCGCCGTCGATTTCATCAGCTGGGGCTTCACCGGCTTCTCGAAGATGCCGGTACTGAAAGCCGGTGCCAGCGCCGGCAACGCCCCCGTGGAAGGCGGCGCCGAAGCCCAGGTCAGCCTCGTCGCCCCGCGTGATCTGTTCGTCGTGGTCCCCAAGGGCGCCGCCGGCAACCAGACGCGGCGCATGGTGCTCGACAAGCCGGTCGTCGCCCCCGTCGCCAAGGGTCAGAAGCTCGGCTCGCTCATCATCGGCGTGCCCGGCCGCGGGGAAACCAGGCTGCCGCTCGTTGCCGGCGTTGCCGTAGAGGAAGCCGGGCCGGTATTGCGCGGCTGGAACTGGCTGAAAGGCCTTTTCGGATCGTGAGCGGCCGCTTCATCAGCCTCGAGGGCGGGGAGGGCTGCGGAAAGTCCACCCAGGCGCACCGGCTTGCCGAGGCGCTCACCCTCGCCGGGCATGAAGTGCTGCTCACCCGCGAGCCAGGCGGCACCGAGGGCGCCGAGGCGGTCCGCAGCCTGCTCGTCTCAGGCGATCCCGGCCGCTGGCTGCCCTGGTCCGAAGCCTGTCTCGTCAATGCCGCCCGCGCCGAGCATGTGGCGCGTGTCATCCGCCCCGCGCTGCGCCGCGGCGCCTGGGTGGTGTGCGATCGCTATATCGATTCCACCCGCGCCTATCAGGGCGCCGGCAAGGGCCTTGATGACGATGCGTTGAAGGCGATGCACGCGCAGGTCACGCGCAACCTCTGGCCCGATCTCACGCTGGTGCTGGGCCTGCCGGTGGAGCAGGGCCTCGCCCGTGCCGCCACCCGCAGCGCCGCTGGCGCCGCCGAAAACCGTTTCGAGGCGCATGAAGCCGGCTTCCACAGCCGCGTCGAAGCGTTTTTCGCTTCACTCCCGAAAGCCGAGCCCTGGCGCTGCGTCGGCATCGATGCCAGCGGCACCATGGCCACCGTGGGCCGCCGCGTTCGCGCCGCCGTCGAAAGCTGGACTTGGAACTGATCGGCCACGAAGCCGCCGTTGCGGCCTTCAAGCAGGCCGTCGCCAGTGGCCGTCCGCATCATGGCTGGCTGCTCACTGGCCCGCCCGGCATCGGCAAGGCCAGCTTCGCCGAAGCCGCCGCCATCTGGCTGCTCGCCGGGGCGCCCGAGGGCAGGGGGTTCAACGCCGCCGCTGCCGCCCAGGCCGGCAATCTGGTGCGTGAAGGCACCCACCCGGATTTCCGCCGGCTGGTCCGCACCACCGACGACAAGGGCAAGCTGCGCACCGTCATCCGCGTCGACGAGGTGCGCGCCATGCAGGCGGTGCTCGCCCAAACCCCCTCGCTCGCCGCCTGGCGCGTGGTGATCGTCGACAGCGCCGACGAGATGAACCTCAACGCCGCCAACAGCCTGCTCAAGCATCTCGAAGAGCCGCCGCCGCAGACGATCTTCCTGCTCGTCAGCCATGCGCCCGGCCGGCTGCTCCCCACCATCCGCTCGCGCTGCCGCGTGCTGCGCCTGCAGCCGCTTGCCGACAGCGACGTGGGGCGCGTGCTCGAAGACATTGTGGACGATCTCGACGATGCGGATCGGGACGCGCTGGTGCGCATGGCCGGCGGCGCGCCCGGCCGCGCCCTTAGCATGGCCGAGCCGGGCGTCGCAGCGCTCGAAACCACGATGGTCCAGCTGGCAACCATGCCCGCTGCCGAGGCGGACGCCGCTGCCCTGGCGCTCGCCCGCAGCCTCGCCGGCAAGACCGCCACCGGCCGCTACGCCGCCTTCCTCGCCCGCGCCCCCACGCTGCTCGCCGAGGCGGCACGCACCCAGTCCGGCCCCCGGCTGGCGCAAACGATCGAGGATTGGCACGCCGTCACCACGCTCGCCGCCAGCGCCGGCCCGCTGACCCTCGATCCCCTCACCGTGTCGCACGATATCGCGCGAAGAATTGCCCGGCTCGGCAGCTAACTTGCCTTGGTCCCGCGATTGCCGCATTGCGGCGCGCATGTCGAAACGCTTCTATCTCACCACCGCCATCGCCTATCCCAATGGCAAGCCGCACATGGGCCATGCCTATGAGGCAATCACCACCGATGTCATCGCCCGCTTCAAGCGCCTCGACGGCCATGAGGTGCGCTTCCTCACCGGCACCGACGAACACGGCCTGAAAATCTCGCAAGCTGCATGCAACGCCGGCACCACGCCGCGGCAATATGTCGATGCCACCTCGCAACCCTTCATCGATCTCGGCCGCCAGCTCGGCATCAGCTTCGATCGGTTCATCCGCACCACCGATGAGGATCACAAGGCGCTCTGCCAGGCGCTCTGGCAGCGGATGGCCGACAAGGGTGACCTCTACCTCGGCAAATATGAAGGCTGGTATTCGGTCCGCGACGAAGCCTATTTCGACGAGACCGAACTGACCGTGGCGGAGGACAGCGAAGGCCGCCCGATCAAGCTCTCGCCGCAAGGTGCCCCCGTCGAATGGACGGTGGAGGAAAGCTGGTTCTTCAAACTCTCCGCCTATGGCGACAAGCTGCTGGCGCTCTACGAAAGCAACCCGGAATTCGTGCAGCCCCTAAGCCGTCTCAACGAGATGCGCAGCTTTGTTGCCGGCGGACTTCAGGATCTGTCGATGTCGCGCACCAGCTTCGATTGGGGCGTCCCGGTGCCGGGCTCGCCCGGCCATGTCATGTATGTATGGGTCGATGCGCTGGCAAATTACCTCACCGGCGCCGGCGGGCTCGATGGCGAATGGTGGCCGGCGGACCTGCACGTCATCGGCAAGGATGTCGTGCGCTTCCACGCCATCTACTGGCCGGCCTTCCTGCTCTCCGCAGGGCTCGCACTGCCGAAGCAGGTGTTCGGCCATGGCTTCCTGCTCAACCGCGGCGAGAAGATGTCGAAGTCGCTCGGCAATGTCGTCGATCCGGCAGCGATGGCCGAGCGCTTCGGCGTCGACCGGCTGCGCTGGTTCCTCTGCCGCGAAATCGCCTTCGGGGATGATGGCAGCTACTCCGACGAGGCGATTGTCGAGCGTACCAACGCCGATCTCGCCAACGGCATCGGCAATCTTGCCCAGCGCGCGCTCGCCATGGTCGCCAAGAACCTGGGCGGCACCATGCCCGAGCCGGGGCAGGGCGGTGACGCCGAGGCCGAACTTCACGAGCGCTTCATCATCCTCACCCAGGCTTATCTTGCCGCGATGAACGCGCTGCAGCTTCACCGCGCCCTCGAAGCGGTCATGGCGCTCGTCACCGCCGCCAACGGCTATTTCGCCGACAGCGCGCCCTGGGCCCTCGCCAAGACCGATCCCGAGCGCATGGCACAGGTGCTCGGCACCACGCTCGACGCCACACGCCGGATCGTGATGCTCGCGCAGCCGTTCATTCCGGAGAGTGCCGCCAAGCTGCTCGACTTGCTCGGCGTGGCCACCGGCGCACGCGATTTCAAGGCACTCGGTGCACCAGTTCCCACCGGCACGCAGCTCCCGCCGCCGCAGGGCGTCTTCCCGCGGCTCACGCTGGAGGCCGTGTAATGCTCATCGACAGCCACTGCCACCTCAACTATCCGGGCCTTCGGGAGGACGTGTCCGGCGTCCTCGCCCGCGCCCGTGATGCGGGCATCGGCGGCTTCCTTGGCATCTCCACCAAGCGCCATGAATGGGATGAAGTCATCGGCCTCGCCGACGCGCACGCCGACATCTGGGCCACCATCGGCATCCACCCGCATGAGGCGGACCATCACCCCGACACCGACACCGCGATGCTGGTCGATGCCGCCGCCCACCCGTGCGTCATCGGCATCGGCGAGACCGGGCTCGACTATTATTACGACAAGTCCGATCGCGATCGGCAGCGCGCCAGCTTCCGCGCCCATATCACCGCCGCACGCGCCACCGGCCTGCCGATCATCGTCCACACCCGCGATGCCGAGGCCGACACGCTGGCGCTCCTGCGCGAAGCGGGGGAGGGGACCCTCCACGGGGTCATCCACTGCTTCACCGCCAGCCAGGCTTTCGCCGAAGCCGCACTCGATCTCGGCTTTTACATCTCGATCTCGGGCATAGTCACCTTCAAGAACGCTCGCGATCTCCAGGCAAGTGCCGCCACCATCCCCGCCGACCGCCTGCTCGTCGAAACCGACGCGCCGTTCCTTGCTCCCGTCCCGATGCGCGGCAAGACCTGCGAGCCAGCCTTCGTCGCCCACACCGCGCGCTTCCTTGCCGGCCTGCGCGGTGAACCGGAAAGTGCTTTGCAAGCAAAAACAACCGAGAATTTCTTCAAGCTGTTCCGCAAGGCGCAGCCGGCCGCCTGATGCGCGTCACGATTCTCGGCTGTGGCACCTCGTCCGGCGTGCCGCGCATCGGCGGTCCCGATGGTCTTGGCGATTGGGGCCTGTGCGATCCCGCCAACCCCAGGAACCGCCGCCGCCGCGTCTCGATCCTCGTCGAGCATGACGGCACAAGGCTGCTCGTCGACACCGGCCCGGATCTGCGCGAGCAGCTTCTGGGGGCAGGGGTCGCGCATCTCGATGGCGTTTTCATCACCCATGATCATGCCGACCACGCGCACGGCATCGATGATCTGCGGCAGGTCTTCCACGCCATGCGGCGCCCGGTCGATGTCTGGGCCAGCCCCGAGACCTTTGCCGTCATCGGCAAGCGCTTCGATTATGTGTTCGAGGGGGCCGCTGGCTATCCGGCAAGCTGCACCACCCGTCATCTCACCGGCGCCATCACCATCGGCGGCATCGCGGTCACGCCATTTCCGCAGATTCACGGCGAGCTCGAATCCACCGGCCTGCGGTTCGACGCCGGCGGCAGCAGCATCGCTTACTCCACCGATGTCAAAGCCTTCGATGATCGCGCGGCGCCGGCGCTCACCGGCCTCGACCTCTGGATCGTGGACGCGCTGCGCCGCGCGCCGCACCCGACCCACAGCCATCTCGACGCAACGCTGGCGTGGATCGAACATTATCGACCGAAAGCAGCACTGCTCACGCACATGGACCAGTCGATGGACCATGCCACGCTCTGCGCCGAGCTGCCGCCGCTCACCAGGCCCGCCCATGACGGTCTCACCTTAACCCTGTAACGGCACAAATTAAACATAATATATATTATCATGATTTGATGTCATCAGCGCTTCGGCCTCCCCCGCTTGCATTGCACGAACATCACGGCCTGGTGACCTCAACCTTCCAATTCCGGCAGACAGTCGACCTGCACGCAAACGGGACTGCGATCGAACATCCCGGCGACAGCAACCGACTCGCCACCGATCGACAGCCTGGTGTCCCCCCACCATGATGCTGGTGGAACGGCCGCCGCAGTTCCCACCAGCGGTGCTGCGCATCGCAGCGCCACCGCGCAGACGAGGCGCGATGCCCCATGCCGCCGCTCGAAGGCCAGCACATTGGCGGCGCGCGATCCCGTCGCCATGATCGGGGTGTAGCTGCCGTCGGCGAACAGCGCGGGATCGGCACGCCGCATGGCAAGCAGGTCGCGCAGCAGCGCGAACTTGCCCGCAGCACCCCCGCCAAGTATCGCGCGGCGCCGGTCGTAATCGACCGGCCGGCGATTGTCGGGGTCGACCAGGCTCAGGTCGAGCAATTCGGTGCCCTGGTAAATGTCGGGCACGCCGGGCACGGTGCAATGCAGGGCCGTCTGCACCAGCGTGTTCGCCCTGGCCGCCGGCATCGCGAACGCGACAAAGCCCGTTATGTCGCGCAGAAATTCGGGCGAAGTGGCCGGATCGAGCATCCGTTCCACCAGCCGCTGTGCGCGCGCTTCATACGCGGCGTCGGGCGCTTCCCATGAAGATCGCAGCTTGGCCTCGCGCAGCGC
>JBBSPR010000080.1:0-11643 GCA_038258615.1 Sphingomonadales bacterium | reverse complement strand
CCGCGGAGATAATCCTGATGATAGTCCTCGGCCGTGTAAAAGGGCTTGTTCGCCTCGAAGGTGGTGACGATCTTCTCCCAGGTGCCGGCCTTTTCGAGCTGCGCGACATAGGCGCGGGCGAGCTTTGCCTGTTCGGGGGATTGGGGGAAGATGGCGCTGCGATATTGGCTGCCGCGATCGGGACCCTGGTAGTTGAGCTGGGTGGGGTTGTGGGCGACCGAATAGAAGACGCGTAGCAGCGTGCCGTAGCTGACCTTGGCGGGATCATATTTGATCTCGACGGCTTCGGCATGGCCGGTGAGGCCCGAGCCGATGAGCGTGTAGTTTGCCGTGCCCTTGCTACCACCGGCATAGCCCGAGCGGACCGACTGGACGCCCTTCACGCGCTCGAACACGCCTTCGACGCCCCAGAAGCAGCCGCCGGCAAAGACGGCGGTTTTGAGCGGGCCGGTTTTAAGGGCTTCGTCCTGCGCGGGGGCAGGGGCGAGGACCATGCGCTCGGCGCCGATGGCGCTGCTGCAGGCTGCGGTGGCGAGGAGGAGCGAGGTGAGGAGGATGCGCATCAGGCGGCCTTTGCGGGAGCGAAATCGAGCGAAACGCCGTTCATGCAGTAACGCAGGCCGGTGGGCTTGGGGCCATCCTCGAAGACATGGCCGAGGTGGCCGCCGCAGCGGGCGCAATGGACTTCGGTGCGGACCATGAAGGGGATGCTGTTGTCGGTTTCGGTGCCGACGGCGCCCTTGAGCGGCTGCCAGAAGCTGGGCCAGCCGGTGCCGCTTTCGAACTTGGTGGTGCTGCTGAACAGCGGCAGTGCGCAGCCGGCGCAGATATAGGTGCCGGCGCGCTTCTCCTTGTTGAGCGGCGAGGTGTAGGGGCGCTCGGTGCCTTCGTGGCGGAGGACGCGGTAGGCATCGGGGCCGAGCTTCTTCTGCCACTGGGCATCGGTGAGGGTGTAGCTGAACTTTGCAGCTTTGGCGTCGGCCGCAAGCGCCGGGGTTTCGGCGAAGCGGCGGACGAAGGGCAGGGCGGTGGCGGCAGCAGCGACTGCGAGAAGGGTGCGGCGGTTGATCATGCTCTCTTATACGCAGCGGTCGGCTGAATGGTTACTGAGCGGCTTGTCGCATGGCTTCTCGCGGGGCTTGCCAATGGGCCGCCTGGCGGCCGGCGAGGGTGACGAGATCGGCGAGCACCAGATTGACGTCGATGAGATGGAGGCCCCAATCGGCGAGGATCTGGTTGCCGACCTTGACGTCCCCGCCGATATCGTCGGTGCGGGGATCGGCGGGATTTGCATTGTTGGTGATGCTGAGGCGCTGGGCGCCATCCTGATCGACGCATTCGCCGGTGAGCAGGCCGGGCAGGGTGACGAAGGGGGTGGTGACGCTGACGCCGGTGGCCCAGACGGGCACGGGGGTGCTGTTGTCCACGATGCTCGGCCCGGTGGGGAGGATGGCAGCCAAGGCGGCGGGGCCACCTGCGAGAGCGGCGGGGTTGGTGCAGGCGACCTTCATGCCGGGCTGGCTGGTGCGGCCGAAGCGGGCGCCGGCGGGGGGCGTGGTGGTGTTGCGGTAGCTGACCCAGCTGAGGATGCAGCCCGATTGGTCGGCGCTGGTGCAGAGCGGCATTACCTTGAAGTCTCCGCCCACAGCCTTGCCTTCGGGGACGAGGACGTTGTTGCCGGGGAGCCATGCGGCGATGACTTGGGCTGCGGCGGGCTTGCCCTCGATCTCGTTGGCGATGAGCGCCTTGAGGACGCCACTGCCCTGGCTGTGGCCGTAGAGGATGACGCCGCGACCCTTGTTGTCGTGCTTCATGTAATGGGCGAAGGCGGCGGCGACATCCTGATAGGCCATGGCGCGGTCGGCGGTGGTGGCTTGCCCGGTCATTGCGTCGCGAAGGCCTTTGAGGGTGACCTGGCGGTACATGGGGGCATAAAGGCGGCAGGCGGGGGTCATGCTGGCGAACTGCACGCGGGCGACGTTGCGCTCGGCGGCATCGATGACGAGGTCCGAATTGCCGGTCTGGTCGGTGCTGACGGTGGGATAGACGTAGAAACAGTCGATCTCGGGTGGTTTGGTGGAGATGGGGCGGGCATCGGGGCGGGTGGTGCCATCGGCCTCGACGGTGGTGAGGGCGATGGGCACCGCACAGGCATCGGTGCGAACGGGGCGGCAGAGCCAGGCGCTGTCGCTTGCGTAATCGGGGGCCGGCCCCTCGGCCAGCGCCGGGGAGGCGGTTGACGAGAGGAGGGGGGCGAGGGCGGCGAGCAGGAGCCGCATTACCAGCCGCTCACCAGCTTCGGCGAGACGTCATGGCCCATGCGTTCGAGGGCTTCGGCGATGGTGGCGCGGCCGGCGTCGTTCTCGGCCCAGAACATCGGGCCGCCGCGATAGACCGGCCAGCCATAGCCGTTGATCCAGACGATATCGATGTCCGACGCGCGCTGCGCCATGCCTTCGTCGAGGATTTTCGCACCCTCGTTGACCATCGGGTAGAGGCAGCGTTCGAGGATTTCCTGATCGTCGATGTCGCGGCGGTTGATGCCCTTTTCGGCAGCATAATCGAGGATGATCTGCTCGGCGACCGGCGATGGCGTGCGGTTGCGGGCTTCGTCATAATCGTAGAAGCCCTTGCCGTTCTTCTGGCCGCGAAGGCCCGCTTCGCAGAGGCGATCGCGCACGGTTTCGCCCTTGCTGGTTTCGGCGGACCAGCCGATGTCGAGCCCGGCCAAGTCGGCCATCTGGAAGGGGCCCATCGGGAAGCCGAAATCGGTGAGGACACGGTCGACGTCCGATGGTTTGGCGCCTTCGAGGATGAGCTTGTTGGCCTGCTCCTGGCGGGCGGCGAGCATGCGGTTGCCGATGAAGCCATGGCAGACGCCGGCGACGACGCTGACCTTGCCGATTTGCTTGCCGACCGCCATCGCGGTGGCGAGCAGCTGCGGCCAGGTCTTGGCGCCGCGGACGACTTCGAGAAGGCGCATGACGTTGGCGGGCGAGAAGAAGTGCATGCCCAGCACGGATTCGGGGCGCGAGGTGCTGGCGGCGATCGCGTCCACATCCAGATAGCTGGTGTTGCTGGCGAGGATGGCGCCGGGCTTGGCGATCCGGTCGAGCTTGCCGAAGATGTCCTTCTTGATGTCCATGTTCTCGAATACGGCTTCGATGATGAGATCGGCCTGGCCGAGCTCTTCGAGCGAGAGCGACGGCGTGAGCCGGGCCATGCGGGCCTCGACCTCGTCCATGCTGAAGCGGCCCTTCCTGGCGCTGTTCTCATAGTTGCGGCGGATGGTGGCGACGCCGCGATCCAGCGCTTCCTGCTTCATTTCGACGATGGTGACCGGGATGCCAGCCGTGAGGAAATTCATGGCGATGCCGCCGCCCATGGTGCCGGCACCGATGATGCCGACCGATTTGACCGGGAGTGGCTGGGTGGCGGGATCGAGGCCTTCGATCTTGGCGGCCTGGCGCTCGGCGAAGAAGACATAGCGCTGGGCGGTGGCCTGCAGGCCCTGCATCAGCTTCATGAACTCGGTGCGTTCGACCTTCATGCCCTCGTCGAAGGGCAGGGCGACGGCGGCCTCGACGCATTTGATGTTGGCCTCGGGGGCTTCGAAGCCCTTGAAGGCCTTGGCGTTTTTGGAGCGGAAGGCAGCGAACATCGGGGCCAGGCTGTCGGCGGTGCCGCCGAGCTTGCTGTTGTCATCGCGGACGCGCTTGAGGGGGCGGCCTTCGGCGGCGATCTTCTGCGCGAAGGCCACCGCACCTTCGGTGAGATCGCCTTCGATGATTTCTTCGATCAGGCCGGCGGCGAGGGCCGCCTTGGCGTTCATCTGCGCGCCGCTGGTGACCATGGCGACGGCGGCTTCGGCGCCGATGACGCGGGGCAGGCGCTGGGTGCCGCCCGCACCCGGCAGCAGGCCGAGCTTGACTTCGGGGAGGCCGAACTTCGCCTTGGCGTCCGCCACGCGGTAATGGCAGCAGAGTGCGGTTTCGAGGCCGCCGCCCAGCGCTGTGCCATGGATTGCGGCGACGATGGGGACGGGGGCGCTCTCGATGGCATCGAGGACATCGTGGAGGGGAACGCCGCGCGGGGGCTTGCCGAATTCGGAAATGTCCGCACCTGCGATGAAGGTGCGGCCGCCGCAGACGAGGACGGCGGCTTTTACGGCCGGATCGGCCTTGATGGCGTCGATGGCGCCGGCGAGGCCATCGCGGACATCGGCGCCGAGGGCATTTACGGGCGGGCTGTCGACGCGGATGATGGCGATGTCGCCGTTTGTTTCAAGACTGACAACTGAATTGATGGCCGGCATGATCTAGTCCCCTTGGGTGTTTTGCGGCACCATAGCAGGCCGGTCCGGCTTGGGGAGGCTGTAAAACATTCTGCCGCCCGGAGGGGTGCGGCACACCTTTGCAAAGGGGAGGTCGGGCATGCGCATCTATCTGGTGGCGATGGCACTGGTCCTGCTGGCGCCGGCGGTACCGGGGGCTGCGCAGGCGCCCGACCTCATCCTGACCAATGCCAATATCCTGACCGTGGACCCCAAGGCGCCGAGGGCCGAGGCGGTGGCGGTGCGGGACGGGGTGATTGTGGCGGTGGGCAAGGCCGATGCGGTCGGCCAGCTGGCGGGGGCGGGGACGAAGACGGTCGATCTCGGCGGCCGGACGATGGTGCCGGGCTTTTATGACAACCATATCCATCTGAGCGGGCCGTTGCAGCCGTGGCGCTACAGCTCGATGATCGAGGCGGTGCCCGAGTGGCTGGTGGGGGTGACGACGATTCCCGCACTTGTGGCGGCGATCAAGGCGCAGGTGGCGAAGACGCCGAAGGGGGAGTGGATCGTCGGCGAAGTGTCCCGCGAGGAATGGCCGAACACCGCACTGCCGAGCAAGGCGGATTTCGATGCGGTGGCGCCCGACAACCCGGTGTCGATTGCGCGCGGGCCGCACACGCTGCTGGTGAACAGTGCCGCACTTGCGGCGGCGAAGGTGACGAAGGACACCCACCCCAAGGGCGGCGAGATCGTGCGCGATGCGCGCGGCGAGCCGACCGGCAAGGTGTTGGAAGCGGCGCGGTGGGTGATCTGGGATGCGATGCCGCCCGAGAAGCTGCGCGGGGTGAGCAGCCCTGAGCAGAAGATGGCCGATTGGCGCACCCAGCTTCGGCAGCTGGTGTCGCTCGGGGTGACGACGGCCAATGTGGCGGGTTTGCGCGGCGATGATTTCAAGACGCTCGACTTCATCTATGGCGTGGTGGGCGACGAGCTGCCGCGGCTGCGCACCCAGCTTCGCGTCTATCCCGGTTACGATCGCCATGATGACCCCGAGGAGGGGGTGCGGGTGAGCATCAGGGAGATCGAGGCGATCGACCGGAACAATGTGTTCAGCCACCCCAAGCTCAAGATGGGGGCGGTGAAGATGAGCATCGATGGCGGGATGAGCGCGCCGATCTTCTGGTCGACAAAGGAATATGAAAACCGCCCCGGCTTCACGGGCGAGCAGCGGATTCCGGACTCGGCCTTTTATCGCACGGCGAAGCGCGCGCATGAGCTGGGCTGGCAGCTCGGCATCCATGTGATGGGCGATGCGGCGGTGGTGATGACGGTGAACGAGTTCGGGCGGATTTTGGCCGAGTTGCCCAAGGCGGACCATCGCAACTATCTCCACCATGTGGCGGTGAAGCCGCCGCAGGCGACAATCGACAAGATGGCCGACCTGGGGCTGGCGGTGGCGAGCCAGCCGGGGTTTCTGCTGTCTTTGGGTTCCTATGCCGATGAGGCGCTGGAGCCGGCGCGCGAGCTGACGCAGGAGCCGGCGGGATCGCTGGTGAAGCGCGGGATCAGGGTCTCTTTCGGGTCCGATGCCGGGCCTTATGGGCCGATTGCGGCGATTTATGCAGCGGTGACGCGGCGGACGTGGAACGGGACGGTGAAGGGGCTGGCCGAGGAGGGCGTGTCGGCGGCTGATGCGCTGCGGATGCATACGGCGGAATCGGCGTGGATGACCTTCGACGAGAAAACGCTCGGTTCGATCGAGGTGGGCAAGGCGGCGGACTTTGCAGTGCTGAGTGCGGACTTGCTCGGCATCGATCCCGAGCGCATCCAGGACATCAAGGTGGAGCGGACGTTCATTGCGGGCAAACAGGTTTATGACCGGGCGACCGAGGTGGCTGCACGGTGATTTGGGGGGCATGATGACGACATTGGCGAGCCGGCGGGGGTTGTTGCGGGGATCGGTGGCGGTGGCAGGCGGGGCGATGTTCAGCCCGCTGCTGGCGGCCGAGGCGGGCAAGGCCGATCTGATCATCCATAACGCGAAGATCCATACGCTCGACCCGCGAATGCCGGCGGCGACGGCGATGGCGATTGCCGGCGACCGGATCGTGGCGCTGGGGAGTGCCGCGAGCCTCGAGGCGCTGGTGGGGCCTTCGACGAAGCGCCGCGATGCCGCCGGGGCGGCGATCGTGCCGGGGTTCATCGATTGCCACAATCATGCGCGCGGCGAGGTGCTGTTGTATGAGGTGCTGGTCGGCAACCCGTTCGAGGTCGAGTTCGTCACCATCGCCTCGATCATCGACAAGCTGAAGGCCAAGGCGGCGACGCTGCCGCCGGGGACCTGGGTGGAAGGCTTTTTCCACGACGATACCAAGGTGAAGGACGGGCGGCCGCTCAACCGCTTCGACCTCGACAAGGTGTCGACGACGCATCCGGTGATCGTGCGGCACCGCGGCGGGCATACCTATTTCTACAATTCCAAGGCGCTGGAGATGGCGGGGCTGACGGTGGAGACGCCCAACCCGGTCGGCGGGACTTATGATCGCGACGCCAATGGGCTGACCGGGCGGGTGACCGACCGCGGGCGGCTGGCGTTCGACAAGGTGGGGACGCGGCCGGTTTTTACGCCGGCGCAGATTGCCGAGCGCAGCCGGGCGGGGATGGCGCATATCTCCAAGCAGTTCGTGCGCTACGGGCTGACCGGGGTGCATCATCAGGGCGGCGACATGGCGGCGATCCAGGCGATCCGCGGGAGCGACGAGTTGCTGCACCGGGTGAGCTTCGAGACGAACGGGGCGATGCTCGATGCGATGATCGCCAATGGGCTGCGGACGGGCTTCGGCGATGACATGGTGCGGCTGGGGGCGACGAGCGAGCATACCGTCGATGGCTCGTTCTCGGAGCGCACGATGGCGATCTCGACGCCCTATGCCGGCTCGAACCCGCCTTATTATGGCAACATCACCGAAAGCCAGGAGGTGCTCGATGCCTGGGTGGAGAAGGTGCATCGTGCCGGGGTGCAGGTGAACTGCCATGCGAATCGCGATGTGCCGATCGACATGGTGCTCAATGCCTTCGAGCGGGCGCAGAAGCTGCACCCGGTGGCGGATGCGCGGCCGAAGATCACGCATTGCACGTTGGTGAACCCCGGCATTCTGAAGCGGATGAAGGCGCTGGGCGTGGTGCCCGCACCCTTCACCTCCTATGCCTATTACAATTCGGACAAGTTCGGCTTTTACGGCGAGGCGATGATGGCCAATTGCATGGCGTTCCGCTCGTTTCTCGACAATGGCATCCGGGCGTGCGCGGGATCGGACTTTTCGCCGGGGCCGTTTGCGCCACTGATGGGGGTGCAGGGGATGGTGACGCGCAAGGGCTGGAACGGCGAGACCTGGGGACTGAACCAGCGGGTGAACGTGACCGAGGCGCTGGTGATCAACAGCCTGAACGGCGCCTATGCCTCGAAGGAAGAGGACATCAAGGGATCGCTGACGGCGGGGAAGCTGGCGGACTATGTGATGCTGGAGAAGGACCCGCTGACGGTGGACCCGGAGACGATCAAGGATATCAGGATCGTCGAGACAGTGACCGGCGGGCGGACCGTTTATGCCGGCTGAGCCGCTTGCGGGCGGGCGTGGTGCGGGTTACGCTGGGGCCATGCAGGGAGATGCCGGCCTTTTCGACTTGGTGAAGCGCGCGATCGTTCCGGCGCTTTGCATGCTGGCGATGGGCTATTTCGTGACCGCGGCGGTGACCGGGCCGACGGGGATGCTCTCCTGGAGGGGCTTCGAGAGCGAGCGGGTGGATCTGACACGCGAGGCGGCTTTGCGGGCGCAGGAGAAGGCCGCGCTGGAGAAGCAGGTTGCGCTGCTCGACCCGAATGGCGTTGACCCCGACATGGCGGATGAACTTGTGCGCCGGAATTTGAATGTGGTTAAGCCCGATGAGGTGATTATAACCCTTCCGGATAAAGATGGCGAATTGCCGGGCTAATTGACTGGCTTTGCTTGCGACGGGCGGGGCTGCGGCGTAGCATCGCGGCAAGCAAGGAGTCGCAAGACCATGGCGCGTGCATCGGCGGGGAAGACCAAGGGCAGCAACCTGGAAGCGCGTGGTGGATGGCCGCGCCCCGACGAACCGGAGCGGTACACGGCTTCGAAGGAAGAGTTGCTCGAATATTATCGGCAGATGGTGCTGGTGCGCCGCTTCGAGGAGCGCGCGGGGCAGCTGTATGGCATGGGGATGATCGGCGGCTTCTGCCACCTGTATATCGGCCAGGAGGCCGTGGTGGTGGGGATGCAGGCAGCGCTGGAGCAAACCGATTCGGTTATTACCGGCTATCGGGACCATGGTCATATGCTGGTGGCGGGGATTCCGCCGGAGGCGGTGATGGCGGAGCTGACCGGGCGCGCTGCGGGCATCTCCAAGGGCAAGGGCGGCTCGATGCACATGTTCTCGGTGGAGCATGGATTTTACGGCGGGCACGGGATTGTGGCGGCGCAGGTACCGCTGGGGACGGGGCTGGCGTTTGCGCACAAGTACAAGGGTGATGGCGGGATTGCGGTGACCTATTTCGGTGATGGGGCGGCGAACCAGGGCCAGGTGTACGAGAGCTTCAACATGGCGGAGCTTTGGAAGCTGCCGGTGATCTTCATCATCGAGAACAACCAGTATGCGATGGGCACTTCGGTGAACCGGTCGAGCTCCGAGGACCAGCTGTTCCGGCGTGGCGAGAGCTTCCGGGTGCCGGGGATGCAGGTGGACGGGATGGACGTGCTGGCGGTGCGCGGGGCGGCGCAGACGGCGGTTGAGTGGGTGCGCGCCGGGAAGGGTCCGCTGCTGCTCGAGATGAAGACCTATCGCTACCGCGGCCATTCGATGAGCGACCCGGCGAAATATCGCAGCCGCGAGGAAGTGGCGGCGGTGCGCGAAAAGTCCGACCCCATTGAAGCGCTGAAGAAGGAGATCATCGATGGCGGCCATGCCGATGAGGCGGCGCTGAAGGAGATCGACAAGGCGGTGCGGGCGCAGGTGACGGGGGCGGCGGACTTTGCCGAGGAAGCGCCCGAGCCCGAGCTGAAAGAGCTGTATACCGACGTGTTGCTGGGACGTTACTGACATGGCCGAAATCAAGCTGCCCGCAATGTCTCCGACGATGGAGGAAGGGACGCTGGCCAAATGGCTGGTGAAGGTGGGCGACACGGTGAAGCCGGGCGATGTGCTCGCCGAGATCGAGACCGACAAGGCGACGATGGAGCTGGAAGCCGATGATGGCGGCGTGGTGGCGGCGCTGCATGTCGAGGGCGGTGCCGAGGGCGTGAAGGTGGGGACGGTGATCGCCACCATCACCGGCGAGGATGAGGAGCCGGCACCGGCACCGGCGAAGAAGCCGGCCCCGGAGAAGGTGCCCGAAAAGGCATCCGAAAAGGCAGCCGAGCCGCTGAAGGGGCACGGCGACGAGAAGGCCGAGGCGACGGTGGCGGAATCGCCGGTGATCAAGGCGGAGGCACCGCAGCCGCCGGCACCCTCGGGGCCGACGAAGCGGCAGACGCTGCGCGAGGCGTTGCGCGATGCGATGGCCGAGGAGATGCGGACGACGCCTGAAGTGTTCGTGATGGGCGAGGAGGTGGCCGAGTACCAGGGCGCCTACAAGGTGACGCAGGGGCTGCTCGAGGAATTCGGGGCTAGCCGAGTGGTTGATACGCCGATCACCGAATACGGGTTTGCCGGGCTTGGGGCGGGGGCGGCGATGGGCGGGCTGAAGCCGATCGTCGAGTTCATGACCTTCAACTTCGCGATGCAGGCGATCGACCATATCATCAACTCGGCCGCCAAGACGCTCTACATGAGCGGCGGCCAGATGCGCTGCCCGATCGTGTTCCGCGGGCCGAACGGGGCGGCGAGCCGGGTGGCGGCACAGCACAGCCAGAATTTCGGGCCCTGGTATGCCAGTGTGCCGGGGCTGATCGTGATCGCGCCATATTCGGCGGCCGATGCGAAGGGGTTGCTGAAGAGTGCCATCCGCTCGCCCGATCCGGTGGTGTTCCTGGAGAATGAGCTGCTTTACGGGCAGAGCTTCGATGTGCCCGAGGGCGATGATGTGGTGGTGCCGATCGGCAAGGCTTCGGTGGTGCGTTCGGGTTCGGATGTGACGCTGGTGAGCTATTCGATCGGCGTCGGCGTGGCGCTGGAGGCGGCGGCGGCGCTGGCGAAGGAAGGCATCGAGGCCGAGGTGGTCGATCTGCGGACGTTGCGGCCGCTCGACACGGCGACTGTGCTGGCGTCGCTGGCGAAAACGCACCGGATGGTGGTGGTGGAGGAGGGCTGGCCGGTGTGCTCGATCTCTTCCGAAATCATGGCGGTGGCGATGGAGCAGGGGTTCGATGACCTTGATGCGCCAGTGCTGCGGGTGACGAATGTCGATGTACCGCTGCCTTATGCGGCGAATTTGGAGAAGGCGGCGCTGCTCAAGGCGGCCGATGTGGTGGCTGCGGCGAAGAAGGTTTGTTACCGGTGACGGGGGGCTTGATACCAAAGCGGAGACTCCCGGCGAACGCTACGTTTGTCGACGTTGGGTCAACTCGGGAGGATCGTACGGAGTATGTCCGTATGGTTTCGAAGAGTATGGCCGTGTGCAGAGCAGAGCTGGATCGCGAGATCTTCGTCAGAATTGGCATCACCGGCGAAGGTAAGGCGCCAAATTATTGGCTGACTTATGACGACGATAATGGCGTCGAGCATTCGTACGGAACTTACCAAGGTAGTAAGCGCGCGGCCGGATACGACACGCCAGTGGCTGCAGAGATGTACAGTGCGAGCAGAGTTTCAATTTTTGATGTTCGAAAAACTTTACAGGCTCTTCGCGAAACAAAGTTGGTCTGACAAGTCAGGCGGGATCAGGAAAAGCTATGCCTATTGAGATAACAATGCCCGCCCTTTCGCCGACGATGGAATCGGGCACGCTGGCGAAGTGGCTGGTGGCGCCGGGGGACCGGGTGAAATCGGGCGACCTGTTGTGCGAGATCGAGACCGACAAGGCGACGATGGAGTTCGAGGCGATCGACGAGGGCGAGGTTGTCGAGCTTGTTGTGGCGGAGGGCGCCGAGGAGGTGAAGGTCGGGGCGGTTATTTTGCGGATGAAGGGCGAGGATGAGGGGGATGAAGCGGCGCCGGTGAAGGCTGAATCGAAGCCTGAGGCGAAGCCTGAGCCCGAACCGGAAGCGGCCCCTCACCCCGCTCCGCCTGCGGCGGAGTCGCCCCCGGCCTCCGCCGGGGCAGGCTCTCTTCCCGCGAGGGGAGAGGGGAAGGAGGCTCCTGCGAGGGCTGACGGGAACAGGATTATTGCGTCGCCGTTGGCGAAGCGGGTG
>JBBSPR010000079.1:0-11682 GCA_038258615.1 Sphingomonadales bacterium | reverse complement strand
TTCATCGGCATGGGCGCGGTCTTCTCGCGGAACACGATGCGGCCCTTGTCGAGGTCATAGGGCGTCATTTCGACATGCACCCGGTCGCCCACGATCGAGCGGATGCGGTTCTTGCGCATCTTGCCGGCAGTGTAGGCGATGATTTCATGGTCGTTCTCGAGGCGTACGCGGAACCGGCCATCGGGCAGGATTTCGGTGATTTCGCCTTCGATCTTGATAATCTCTTCTTTTGGCATGCAGCTCAAAAGCCCCGAAGGGTGGTCGGTTGCGTCATAAGGATCCGCCTTGTCGTGGATGGAAACCCGCCAATCGGGCTGCGGGAAGCAGCGCCATGCGCCGAATGGCGCAAAAAATCAAGCTGCGCCGCCGAATGGCGCAAAAAATCAAGCTGCGCCGCCGAATGGCGCAAAAAATCAAGCCTGCGGTCCCAGGAGCGCCAAAAATCAGGCAGCGACCCGGCAGAATGAAAAGAATCACGGCCTGCCAACGAATTGTAAGGCAATTTCGCGCTTCACCCTGCCGCCCGATTAGGGCACTCCCCAATTTTGCGCCCCCAAGGATGTCGAATGAAAACCCGTGCCGCCGTGGCCTTCGCCGCCAACACCCCGCTCGAAATCGTCGAAGTCGATCTGGAAGGCCCCCGCTCGCACGAAGTGCTTGTCGAGATCATCGCCACCGGCATCTGCCACACCGATGCCTATACGCTCGAAGGCAAGGACAGCGAGGGGCTGTTCCCCTCCATCCTCGGCCATGAGGGCGCCGGCATCGTCCGCGAAGTCGGCCCGGGCGTCACGTCACTCAAGGTCGGTGACCACGTCATCCCGCTTTACACCCCCGAATGCCGCAGTTGCAAAAGCTGCCTCAGCCGGAAGACCAACCTCTGCACCGCCATCCGCGCCACGCAAGGGCGGGGCCTGATGCCCGATGGCACCAGCCGCTTCAGCTACAAGGGGCAGACGATCTTCCATTACATGGGCTGCTCCACCTTCTCCAACTTCACCGTGCTGCCCGAAATAGCACTCGCCAAGGTGCGGTCCGACGCGCCGTTCGAGAAGATCTGCTACATCGGTTGCGGTGTGACGACCGGCGTGGGTGCTGCCATCTGGACCGCCGGCATCGAGCCGGGTGCGACGGTCGCGGTGTTCGGGCTCGGCGGCATCGGCCTCAACGTCATCCAGGGCGCGCGGCTGGCGGGGGCGGACCGGATCATCGGCATCGACATCAATCCGGCCAAGGCCGCGATGGCGCGCCAGTTCGGCATGACCGCCTTCATCAACCCGCTTGAGATCGGCACCGACAAGGTGGTCGCCGCCGTCGTCGACGCCACCGATGGCGGTGCGGACTACAGCTTCGATTGCACCGGCAACACCGATGTCATGCGCCAGGCGCTCGAATGCTGCCACCGCGGCTGGGGGACAAGCATCATCATCGGCGTAGCGGAATCGGGCAAGGAGATCGCCACAAGGCCGTTCCAGCTCGTCACCGGCCGCGTCTGGAAAGGCTCGGCGTTCGGCGGTGCACGCGGCCGCACCGATGTCCCGAAAATCGTCGATTGGTACATGGACGGCAAGATCGCCATCGATCCGCTCATCACCCATGTGCTGCCCCTCGAAGACATCAACAAGGCGTTCGACCTGATGCACGCCGGCACCAGCATCCGGTCAGTGGTGGTATTCTGATGATCGAGACGCTCGCCTCCTCGGGCTGCCACGGCGGCCGCCAGTCCTTCCATGCCCATCAGTCGCGGGTCACCGGCACCCAGATGCGCTTCGGGCTCTTCGTGCCCGCGCACTCCGGCCCGCGCCCGGTGCTCTGGTGCCTCGCCGGCCTCACCTGCACCGAGGAGACCTTTGCCATCAAGGCCGGCGCCCAGCGCTTCGCCGCCGATCATGGCCTCATCCTCGTCACCCCCGACACCTCGCCCCGCAGCGCCGCCGGCGAGGATGTCGCCGATGATGGCAGCTATGATCTGGGGCAGGGGGCCGGCTTCTGGCTCGATGCCACCCAGGCGCCATGGTCGCCCCATTACCGCATGGCAAGCTGGCTGCTCGACGAATTGCCCGAAGTCCTGCCGCAACTCGCCCCCGTCGATCTCGCCCGCCAGAGCATCATGGGCCACAGCATGGGCGGCCATGGCGCCCTCACGCTGGCGCTCAGGAACCCGCGGCGTTTCCGCTCGGTCTCGGCCTTCGCGCCGATCTGCGCCCCGTCCGAAGTCCCCTGGGGCCAGAAGGCGTTCGGCGCCTTTCTCGGGGAGGACCGTGCCGCATGGGCAGCCCATGATGCCTGCGCGCTCATCGCCGGCGGCAAGCGCGTCGACGAGATCCTCGTCGATCAGGGCATGGCCGACCAGTTTCTGGAAGCCCAGCTCCGCCCCGACCGGCTCGAAGCCGCCTGTGCCCGCGCCGGCATCAACCTCAGGCTCCGCCGCCGCGCCGGCTATGACCATGGCTATTGGTTCATCCAGACCTTCATCGAGGATCACATCGCCTTCCACGCCGAGCGGCTTGCATGACGTCGCCTGCTCCCGGGCCACTGGCCGGCCTCAAGGTCCTCGACCTGGGATCGGTGGTGTTCGCCCCCTATTGCAGCCAATGGCTCGCCGATCTGGGTGCGGATGTCATCAAGATCGAGGCCCCGGAGGGGGACAGCACGCGCCTCACCGGCCCCGCACTGACACGCGGCATGTCGGCCCTCTATCTCGGCTGCAACCGCTCCAAGCGCGGCATCGTCCTCGACCTGAAGACTGCCGACGGACGCGATGCCCTCGCGCGCCTCGTCGAAGGTGCGGATGTGCTGCTCCACTCGATCCGCCCGCAGAAACTGGCAGCGCTAGGGCTGGCGTCCGAGGCGCTGCTGGCGCGCAATCCCCGCCTCATCGTCGCCAACCTGCTCGGTTTCGGCGCCGATGGCCCCTATGCCGGCCTGCCGGCCTATGACGACATCATCCAGGGCATGAGCGGCATGGCGGATCTGATGGCGCAGAAGACCGGCGCCCCGCAGTATCTGCCCACCATCATGGCCGACAAGGTCAGCGGCCTCACCGCCGCCATCGCCATCCTCGCCGCCGTGGTGCGGCGCACGTCCACGGGTGCGGGCGGCACGGTCGAAGTGCCGATGTTCGAAACCATGGTGGCATTCAACCTCGTCGAGCATTTCTACGGCCACCAGTTCGCGCCGCCATTGGGCCCGCTCGGCTATGCCCGCGCCATGGCCCCCTGGCGCCGCCCGCTGCCCACCGCCGATGGCCATCTCTGCCTGATGCCCTACACCAATGCGCACTGGTGCGGCTTCTTCACGGTTGCGCAGGCACTGCACCACATCGACGACCCCCGCTTCGCGGACATCGGCACCCGCACGACCCATATCGAACCGCTCTATGCCATTGCCGCCGATCTCGTCGCCAGCCGCCCCACCGCCTGGTGGCTCGCCGCTCTCGAACCGGCACAAGTCCCCTGCGCCCCGATGATCGCCCTTGATGCCCTCGAATCCGACCCGCATCTGGCCGCTACCGGCTTTTTCCAGTCCCTGGACACCCCCTCGGGCACCCTCAAATACCCCGGCGTGCCCGTGAAATTCGACGGTCAGCGCCCCGGCATCACCCCGCCCCCGCACCTCGGCGAGCACACGGTCGCCGTCCTCACCGAAGCCGGCTTTTCGGAGGAAGACATCGCAGCCCTGCTCGCCAGTCGCGCCGCAAGGGCGGCCTAGCCTGCTTCTCCCGGCCGCTTCGCCCGCAACGTCGGCGGCGCTTCGGCAGGGTTTTCCGGCCATGGATGGCGCGGATAACGCCCCCGCAATTCCTTGCGCACATCGGCCCAGCTCCCGGCCCAGAAGCCCGGCAGCTCGCGCGTCACCTGGATCGGCCGCCCCGCCGGCGATGTCAGCCGCAGCGTCAGCGGCACCCGGCCATCGCCCAGCATCGGATGCCGCCCCAGCCCGTACAGCGCCTGTACCCGCACATTGACGGCGGGACCACCTTCGGCAGCATAATCAATGACATGATGGCTGCCGGCCGGCGTCTCGAACTGCCGCGGCGCGAAGCGATCGAGCGCCTGTGTCGCCTCCCAGCCAAGCAGGGTCTGCAGCGCGGTGGCCAGCCCATGGTCGTCAATCGAAGCCAGCCTACGCTGGCCATGCAATAGCGGCGCAAGCCAGTCATCGAGCGATTCGAGCAGCCCGGAATCATCGAGCGCCGGCACCTCCAGCCCTGCACCAGCGGCAAAAGTGGCGCGGGCACGCAGCCCCAGGCTCGCCTCGCCCCACGCCAGCAGCCCCAGCCCATGTGCGCGCACCCCGCCAAGCAGCGCCGCCTGCACCGCCTCCGGGTCCGCCCGCGCAAGTGGTTGCCGCGCAAGGGTAATCGCCCCAAGCCGCCGCGTCGTCTCGGCAATCACACCGCCACTCGCCAGATCGAAGCCGAAGTGCGGCCGCGTCTCGATCCGCTCGCCCAGCAGCGCCTCCACGCTCACCGCCTCGATCGCAGCCCCAAGCAGCAGCCGTGTTCCCGCCGCCGCCCCGGCAGCGTCAGCCATCACGATCCACTCCGCCCGCGCCAGTGCGTCCTCGGCCGGCACGGTGACCGCCCGCCCGTTGGCCATCAGATGCGCAGCCCCCCGCCGCCGCGCCACCCGATCGGGGAACGCCAATGCCAGCAACTGCCCCGCAAGGTCCGCCGGCGGGTCGGCGTCCACCCCACCACCAACCGACCGCGCCCAGCGCGCCGCCAGCCGCCGCGACGCCTCGGCCCGTTGCCCGCGCTCCTGCGCCCAGCGGCGCAGCCGCTCGTCGGCATCGAGACTGCGCCCCCCCAACCCCCGCTCGCCGAGCAGCACCGCCAGCTGCGCCGCCTGCCGCCCCCAGCCGCGCCCGCCCGCAAGGATGAGCATATGCCCCAGCGCCGGCGGCAAAGGCAGCGCTGCCACCGCCTCGCCATGCGCGGTCGGCCGACCATCGCCATGCAGTACATCAATGCTTTCCAGCCGCTTGCGCGCGTCCGCAATCGCCGCGACCGGCGGCGGATCGAGCCAGCTCAGCTGCGCCGGGTCGCGCACCCCCCACCGCGCCGTCTCCAGCAACAGCCCCGCCAGGTCGCTCTCGAGAATCTCCGGCGGGTCGAACCGCGGCCGGCCCGCGGTCTCCGCCGCCTCCCAAAGCCGCACCGCCACCCCCGGCGCCGTTCGCCCCGCCCGCCCGGCGCGCTGCGTCACCGCCGCCTGAGAAGCCCGCTCGGTCACCAGCCGCGCCAGCCCCACCGCCCGGTCGAGACGCGGGCGCCGTGACAGGCCGCTGTCGATCACCACCCGCACCCCGTCGATGGTGATCGACGTCTCGGCAATGCTGGTCGCGAGCACCACCTTGCGGCGGCCGGGGGGTGGTGGCGCAATGGCGGCGCGCTGGTCGCTGCCCTCGCGGGCACCATAGAGGCGGTGAAGGTCGACATCCTCCGGCAACCGGCCTTCGAGCCGCTCGGCGGTGCGCTCGATCTCGGCGGCCCCGGGGAGGAAGGCGAGCACCGACCCGGGTTCGGCGGCGATGGCACCTCGCACCGCCGCCGCCATCGCATCCTCGATCCGCACACCGGCATCGCGCCCGACATGCCGCAGCGTCACCGGAAACATCCGCCCCTCGCTCTCCAGCCGCGCCAGACCGGGCACAATCGCCTCATAAGCCGCCCCGTCGAGCGTCGCGGACATCAGCAGCAGCCGCAGATCGGGCCGCAGCGCCGCCCTCGCATCAAGGGTCAGCGCCAGCGCCAGGTCGCTCTCCAACGAACGCTCATGCACCTCGTCGAACAGCACCCCCGCCACGCCCGCCAGCTCCGGGTCCGCCACCAGCCGGCGGGTGAAAATGCCCTCGGTCATCACGATGATCCGCGTCGCAGCACTCACCCGGCTGTCCATCCGCGTCTGATAGCCGATCGTCTGCCCCACCGGCTCGCCGGCCAGTTCGGCCATGCGCTCGGCGGCAGCGCGCGCGGCAAGCCGGCGCGGCGAGAGCAGAATCAGCACGCCATCATCCACCCAGGGTTCGCCGAGCAGGGCAGGGGCGATGGCCGTCGTCTTGCCGGCCCCCGGCGGCGCCACCAACGCCACCGGCCGGTTCTCCAGCAGCAGTGCTGCAAGCTCGGGCAGGATGGTTGTGACCGGGAGCGGCATCGATGGCGACATGGATCATGCCTTACGGGAGGTGAGCGCCCCGGCAAAGCTGTCACCCAAATGTCATACTCTGGCGATAGGCGATGCGGGAGCCGGGCATGGGCAGCGGCATCAGGGATAGGCGATGATGGGGTTCGGCGCGCCGGGCAATTGGGCGGTGCTGGTGGCGATCGTGCTGCCGGCAGCCGCCGTCGCGGCGCCCGTGGCGCTGCCGCCGCCGTCCGAGGCGCCGCAGCGGATCAATGCCGCCGAAGACGGGTTTCTCCGCGCGCTTGTCGATCGCAGCGGCACCACCGCCTTTACCGTGCAGGTGGCCACCGCCGCCCAGGCGCTCCCCGAAATCGGCGAGCGGACGCAGGATGTGGCCGCCGCCCAGGCCGTGCGGGACCAGGCGCGGTCGGGGCTGTTCCCCACGCTCGGCGTCGATCTGGTTGCTTCGCGCACCATCACCCGCGATCTGCAACTGCCCACCACCCAGGTCGAGAACCTCGCCCCGCGTCGCCGCAACGATGTCATCGGCTCGGTCGATCAGCTGATCACCGATTTCGGCGCCAGTTCGGCGCGCATCCGCGCCGGCAATGCCGGCACCGATGCCGCGCGCGCCACCCTCGATGCCAGCCGCAACAGTCAATTGCTCGCCCTTGTCGATGCCTGGTACGACGTGCTCGCCGCCCAGACCATCACCGGGCTGGTCGAGAGCCATGTCGCACGCATGCAGGCGCTCGCGGAAGGCGCAGCGCTTCGCTTCGAGCAGGGCGTTGACAGCGGTGGCGACGTCTCGCGCGCCCGCTCCTATCTCGCTGCCGCGCAGAGCCAGTCGGTCAGCGCCACCCGCCAGTTGCGCAACGCAGAGGCGCGCTATCTCGAGCTGTTCGGCGCCGCCGCCGGCCCGCTTGCCCGCCCCTTCCATGGCACCGAGCAGCCGGCCGAAGGCGTGCGCCCCGAGCTTGTCGCAGCCCGCGCGCAGGAGCGCGCGGCGGCGGCGGCCGAGGATGCCGCCCGCGCCGACCGGCTGCCGCGCCTCGATGCGCGCATCAGCAGCGCCGGCTATGATGTGCTGCGCGGCACCACACCCGCCTATGATGTGCGCGCGCTGCTGACGCTGCGCCAGCGCTTCTCCACCGGCGGCGCCGAAGCCGCCCGCGTCGCCGAGCTGTCCGCCCGTCGCCAGGCGGCAGGTCTGGCGGTAAGCCGCATCGAAGCCGCCACCGGGCGCGAGCGCAGCACGGCAGAAGCCGATGTCGATGGCCTAGCCGCCGCCCTGCCGCCGCTGGAAAGCGCCTATCTCGAAAGCCGTCGCGCGCGCGACCTGTTCGCCGAGCAGGTCCGCGTGTCGCGCGGTCAGCTCTTCGATGTGCTGCGCGCCGAGCGGGACCTGCTCGATGCCGCCCTCACCCTGGCGCGCACCCATTATGATCTCGATGTCGCGCGCTTCACGCTGCTGGCGCGGCAGGGCGGACTGATCGAACGTTTCGGCCTCACCCCCGCGGTGCTCGCAGACGAGGATGACCGATGATGCGTCTCTCCCCCTGGCTTGCCGAGCCGCTGGCGGCACACCGCGCCACCTTCATCAAGGTCGGCATCGCTGCCGTGTTCACCAACGTCTTCGCGCTGGCGACGTCGCTCTATTCGATGACCGTCTACAACCGCATCGTTCCCAACAACGCCACCGATTCGCTCATCGCCCTGTCGATCGGAATGGCCATCGTGCTGGCCTTCGATTTCATCCTGCGCATGCTGCGCGGCTATTTCGTCGATGTGGCGGGCCGCGAGGTCGATGCGAAGCTCGGCGCCAGCGTGTTCCAGTCGTTGGTTTCGATGAAGCTCGCCGACCGCCAGGCCTCCAGTGGCGCCTTTGCCGGGCTGCTGCGCGAGTTCGAGACGCTGCGCGATTTCTTCGCCAGCGCCACCATCATGGCGCTCGTCGATGTGCCGTTCGTGCTGCTGTTCCTTTTCGTTGTCTGGGCCATCGCCGGTCCGGTGGTGCTGGTCCCGCTGCTGATGATCCCGGTCGTCATCGCCGCTTCGCTGGTCGTGCAGCCGGGGCTCGACCGGCTGGCCGGCAGCGTGCTGGGCGCCGGCTTCTCGAAACAGGGCGTCATGGTCGAGACGATCGCCGGGCTGGAGACGGTGAAGGCGAGTGCGGCCGGCACCATGCTGCGCGGCCGCTGGCAGGCGGCGGTGCAGGAGAGCGCCGATGTGGCGCTTCGCAGCCGGTTGCTCTCGGCGTTTGCCACCAATGTCGCGGCGTCGGCGCAGCAGATCGCCTATGTCGGCGTCGTGCTCTACGGCGTGTTCCTCATCGCCGAGGGGTCGCTGACGAGCGGCTCGCTCATCGCCGCCTCGATCCTCGCCGGGCGCTGCGTGGCGCCGCTGGCACAGGTGGCGGGCCTGATGACGCGGCTCAGCGGCACCCGCGCTGCCTATCAACGGCTCGATACCTTCATGTCGGCAAGCGGCGAGTTGGCCAAAGGTGCCGCCCCGGTGCGCCGCGCCCGGCTGGAAGGCCGGGTCACCTTCAAGAACGTGGTCTTCCACTATCCCGGCACCACCACCCGCGTTCTCGACGATGTGTCGTTCGAGGTGCAGCCGGGCGAGAAGGTGGCGATCGTCGGCCGTGTCGGCTCGGGCAAATCGACTGTGGCGCGGCTCGTGCTCGGGCTCTACCAGCCCAGCGAAGGCCAGGTGCTCATCGACGGTGCCGATGTCCGCCAGCTTCACCCCGATGATCTGCGCCGCAACATCGGCTCGGTGCTCCAGGATGTGACGCTGTTCTCGGGCTCGATCCGGGACAATATCGCGCTGGATGACCCGGCGATCGACGATGAGGAACTGCTGCGCCTCGCCCGGATCAGCGGCACGCATGATTTCGTCGGCCAGCTGGCAAACGGTTATGACCTGCGGCTGGCGGACCGCGGCGAGGGGCTTTCGGGCGGCCAGCGCCAGTCGATCGCCATCGCACGCTCGCTCGGCCGCCGGCCGCCGCTGGTCGTGTTCGACGAGCCGACGAGTGCGATGGACAGCCAGTCCGAGAACGCGCTGGTGTCGCGGCTGGAAGCCGAACTGAAGGACCGCACCTTCCTGCTCGTCACCCATCGCCAGCCGATGCTCAAGCTGGTGGACCGGGTCATCATTCTCGCAAACGGCAAGATCGCAGCACAGGGCCCGCGCGACGATGTGCTGCGGTCGCTCGCGGTGGGGCAGAACTGACATGAGCAACTTTGTCGAGACCACGCTCGAATCCGCCCCCGATCGCCTGCTGGAGCGCAATTTCGCCACCGTGCTGCTCTGGGTGGTGGTGGCGCTCACCGTGTCACTCCTGCTCTGGGCCGGGCTCGCCAAGGTTCAGGAGGTCGCACACGCCACCGGCTCGGTGGTGCCGTCGAGCCGGCTGCAGGTCGTCTCCAACCTGGAAGGCGGCATCGTCAAGGCCATCCTCGTGCGCGCAGGGGACAAGGTGACCGCCGGCCAGCCGCTGCTGCGACTCGATGCGACCGCCACCACCGCCGATTTCGCGCGGGGAGACACATCGATCGATGCCTTGACGGCGCGCGCCGCCCGGCTGGAGGCGGAGGCGCGGGGCCGGCCGCTGGTGTTCCCGCCCGAACTGGAGGCCGCCGTGCCGGCGCTCGTGGCCAACGAACGCGCGCTCCACAATGCCCAGCTCGCCAGCGTCGCCACCGAGCGCGAAATCGCCCGCTCGCGGCTGCTGCAGGCCGAGCGCTCCGCCGGCCAGGCCCGCGCCGAAGCCGATTCACAGGCCGAAGCGCTGGCGCAGGCGCAGCGCGAGGTCGCGATCCTGGCGCCGCTCGTGGAAAAGGGCGCCGAGCCCGCCATGTCGCTCGTCCGCGCCCGCTCGGCCGAGCGCCAGGCAGCAAGTGCCCGGGACGCCGCAGCCGAGGCCGTGCGCCGTGCCGACGCCGCGCGGCGCGAAGCCGATGCCACAATCCGCAGCCTGGAGCAGCGCTTTCGCGCCCAGGCCTCTGACGGACTCGCATCGACGAGGAGCGAAATCGCAGCCCAGGGCGCCAGCCTGCCAGCCCTTGCCGATCGGATGCAGCGTACCGAAGTGCGGGCACCGGTGGCCGGCGTGGTCGGCCGGGTGCTGGTCACCACCGTCGGCGGCTCGATCCGGCCTGGGGAGCCGCTGGTCGAGGTGGTGCCGGCCGGCGATTCGCTTGTCATCGAAGCGCGCGTCAGCCCGGCCGACATCGCTTTCGTGCGACTGGGGCAGGAGGCGAATGTGAAGATCAGCGCCTATGATTACTCCGTCTATGGCACGCTGTCCGGCACGGTCGAATCGATCGCCCCCGATGCCGTCACCGACCAGCGCACCGGGCTCTCGCACTTCCTCATCCAGGTGCGCACACGCAGTTCGGCGCTCACCGGAGAGGGTGGCGCCAAGCTGCCCATCGGTGCCGGCATGATCGCCGATGTCGACGTGCTGGGGCGTGATCGCAGCGTGCTCAGCTACATCCTGACTCCGGTCACACGCCTGCGCGACAATGCGTTCCGAGAAAAACTCTGAAGCGCCGCATCACTGTCATTTATGGTTCACAATCTCTTTCTATGCCGAAGCTGTGGGAGGGATGGCACGCGGTGATCGCTGGCCGGGCTTCCCGGTCTGTCGTTTCGTCCAAGGGGTTTCAAAATGGCTGTTCTCGGTGATCTGGCGCTCGTCGGCTATTCGGCTGATTCGGCAGGCAAATCCTTCTCCTTTGTGCTGCTCGCCGATCTTTCCGGTGAAACCATCTTCTTCACCGACAATGGCTGGCTGGCCACTGGCGGCTTCCGCGCCAATGAAGGCACGGTCAGTTATGTGGTGCCCGCCAACACCCCCGCCGGCACGGTCGTCACCATCTCCGGCCTGACTGGCAGCTTCAACCCGGCGGTCGGCGGGGACCAGATCCTCGCCTATACCGGCTCCGCCGACAGCCCCAGCTTCCTGTTCGCGCTCGATTTCGCCGATGGCAACAGCACCTTCGCCGGCGATGCCACCAACTCGAACACCTCGGCCGTGCCCACCGGGCTGACCTTCGGCACCAACGCGCTCGCCTTTCCGCTCGACAATGGTGCCTACACCGGTCCGCTCACCGGCACCCGGCTCGAAATCCTCGCCGACATCGCCAACACCGCCAACTGGACGCTCGATGATGCGAACCCGGTCAACTATCCGGCAGCCTTCACCATCGGTGGCGGTGGCGAGACCAGCGTCACCATCGACGATGTCAGCATCACCGAAGGCGATGCCGGCACCTCGACGCTCACCTTCACCGTCACCCGCGCCGACAACAGCGGCGCCTTCACCGTCGATTATGCCACGGCCGATGGCACCGCCACCGCCGGCAGCGACTATGTCGCGGCGAGCGGCACCGTCAGCTTCACCGCCGGCGGCGCGCTGACGCAGACCATCAGCGTCACCATCAACGGCGATACCGTCACGGAAGGCAACGAGACCTTCACCGTCCAGCTTTCCAACCTCGTCAACACCAGCGGCACCGCAGCGATCGCCGATTCGAGCGGC
>JBBSPR010000078.1:0-11689 GCA_038258615.1 Sphingomonadales bacterium | reverse complement strand
GCCGCTGTCGGACCGCAGCCGCACCTATCTCGAAGCCATGATGGCGCACCCCTGGATGCAGGAATGGGAGGCGGACGCCCGTGCCGAAACCTACCCGCTCGCCCGCTACCTGATCGAAGGAGGCATCCCCGCATGAAGCCCGTCCGCTGGCCCCGCTATCTGGCGCTGCTCACGCTGTTCGCCGCCTTCCTCGTGCTCGTCGCCGGCCCCGCCATCAAGTCGGGCATCCTCCCTTGGCAGGCCGCCCTGCTCGGCTTTGCGATCGGCGCGCTGGTCTGTGGCGTCGGTGTCGTGGCGATGCTGGTGGCACTGTTCAAGCGCCACCGCAGCCCGCTGGTGATGACCGCACTGGTGGCCGGCCTGCTCGGCTTCCTCATCCCCGCCTCGCTCATCGCCGAGGCGCGCGGCGTGCCCCCCATCCACGACATCACCACCGACACCGCCAACCCGCCCGAGTTTGTCGCCATCACGCCGGAGTTGCGCGGACCAGGCACCAATCCTGTCACCTATAATCCCGGAATCGCCCCGCTGCAGGCCGCCGCCTACCCGCTTGTGCGCCCCCTCACCCTCGCCGTCACCCCTTCCGAAGCCTTTTTCCGCGCTGAAAAGGCCGCCCGCGCCATGGGCTGGGAGATCGTTGCCACCGATTCGATCAGCGGCCGCATCGAAGCGACCGACACCGTGCCCTGGTGGGGCTTCAAGGACGATATCGTCATCCGCCTGACTCCCGAAGACGAGGGCACCCGCATCGATGTCCGCTCCAAGTCGCGCGTCGGCCAGGGCGATGTCGGCGTCAACGCCGAGCGCATCACCGACTACATCCAGAAGCTGGCGAATGGCTGACCTGCTGGCGCCTGTACTGGCGCCGGTCCTGGCGCTTGCCCAGGCGCTGGTCCGCTGCCCGAGCATCACCCCCGAAGACGCCGGCGCGCAGGATGTGCTGGCCGCAGCACTCGCCGGCCTCGGCTTCACCATCCACCGCCTGCGCTTCGGCGGCCCGCCCGATGGCCCGGTGGACAATCTCGTTGCCGTCATCGGCGAGGGCTCGCCCCACTTCGCCTTCGCCGGCCACACCGATGTCGTCCCCACCGGGGACCGCGCCGGCTGGAGCGTCGATCCTTTCGCCGGCACCATCGCCGATGGCCAACTCGTCGGCCGGGGTGCGGCCGACATGAAGAGCGCGCTCGCCGCCATGGTCGAGGCCGCCCGCCGCCATGTCGCCCGCGGCAGCAAGGGCCGGCTCAGCTTCATCATCACCGGCGATGAGGAAGGCCCCGCCGAACACGGCACCAAGCCGCTTCTCGAATGGCTGGAAGCGCATGATCTGGTCCCCGATGCCTGCCTCGTCGGCGAGCCCACCTCGGTCCAGCAACTGGGGGACATGATCAAGATCGGCCGTCGCGGCTCGCTCAACGCCTGGATCAGCGTCCGCGGCGCGCAAGGCCACGTCGCCTATCCGCACCGCGCCATCAACCCCATCACCGGCCTCATCGCCGCCCTTGCCGAGCTGAAGGCCCGGACGCTCGACGAAGGCACCGACTGGTTCCAGCCGAGCAATCTCGAAATCACCGATCTCGCCGTCGGCAATCCCGCCACCAACGTCATTCCCGCAATGGCCCGCGCCCGGCTCAACATCCGCTTCAACGATCTCCACAGCGGCGCCGCGCTCGAAGCCTGGCTTCGCGCGGTGGTGGCGCGCCACGCGCCGAACAGCGATATCGACATCCGCATCTCGGGCGAGGCGTTCCTCACCGTGCCCGGCGCGCTGTCATCCCTCGTCTCCGACGCGGTCACGGCGGTCACCGGCACCACCCCCGAGCTCTCGACCTCGGGCGGCACGTCGGACGCACGCTTCATCCGCCGGCTCTGCCCGGTCGTCGAGTTCGGTCTGCCGGGCCAGTCCATGCACAAGATCGACGAGCACGCCGCCACCGCCGACATCGAGGCGCTCGCCGAGGTTTATGATCAGCTGTTGCAGCGGGTGTTCGCCACCCGTTGACGCCAACCGGCTTTTGCGGTTGGTTGGGAAAAATCCGGGGAGAGAATGATGCGCGGAATTTCGATGACGACAGTGGCGGTGCTGGCACTTGCCGTAGCTGCCTGTGGGCAGACCAAGGCGGAAGCCGAGGCCGATCTGGCCGCCAAGAGCGAGGCTGCAATCCCCAGGCCTGCGGAGCCGGGGGATGTATTCGTCGGTGAAGCGCCTCCGCCGCCGCTTGCCGACTATGCAGCACCTCCAACCGAGGCTGACATTGCGGCTGACCCGGAAGCTGCGGCCGAGGCCGCTGCGGACGCAGAGCCGTCCAACTGACGGTCGCTCAGCGAAGGGGGCCATCCCCCTCGCCATAGCGTTCCTCCATGAAGCGGCCCTGGATGATCACGGCATCCCGGTCCCCTTCGGCGAGCTTGAGCGACGCCCGGTGCAGCTCGCGCTCCACCACCGTCAGGCTCGAGACGAGCGTGGCCCCAAGGCTCGGGTCGCCAGTGCGCTGCGCCTGCGGCACCTTGGTGTAGCGCTCGATCAGCTCGGGCAGATGCTTCTTCAGCAGCCGGTCGATGTCCTGGGTCACGTCATTGGGCGCGGTCTGGCGGGCGAGCTGCTCCTCCAGCGTCGCCAGATGCATGCTGATCGCATCGATCTTCGGTCCCGCCGCCGCGGGCAGCTCGCGGCGCTTGGAATGCAGCCAGGCATCGGTAACGGTGGGCAGCACATCGATCGTGGCGGCATCGATCGTCTGTGCGCTCGGCGCCGACCCATCCCAGATGAACGCGCCCATGATCGCCATGGCGCCGAACAGCACCAGCAGCACCAGCGCCGTCGTGCCGATCGGCCCGATCACCAGCCCGTAGAGGATCGGAAGCAGCACCAGCGCCGCGGCGATCATCAGCGCCCGGCGGAAGCGGCGCGCGAAGCTGGCCTGGGTCCGCGCCCGGTTGCGGCTGCGCGCGCGCTGGGCCGCCTCGCCGCGCGCCAGCCGCTCCAGCCGATCGGCATTGCGCGACAGGATGATGTCGGGATCAGCCATTATTTCAGCGCCTCGAACGGCAGCTCGGCCGCAGTCGGGCCGCTCACCCTTGCCTGGGCCTGGCCCTCGGCGCGCGCGATATAGGCGCGGCTCTTGTCGACTTCGCTGGAGAGCGAGGTCACCGTCGTTTTCATCGAATCGAGCGCCTTCAGCTTGAACGTGTCGATCGCATCCATCGTCTGGTAGATGTTCTGGAACGCCCGCTGCAGCGTCTCCAGCGGAATCGTGCTCGAAGCCGCCTGCTCATGGATGCGCGCCGTGTTCGACTTCAGCAGCTCGCCGGTCTTGTCGATGATGCCCGCCGTCGTCGCGTTCAGGCTGGTGATCTGCTCCAGCACCAGCTTCTGGTTGCTCATCGCTTCGGCCACCGTCACCGCCGTGCGCAGTGCCGCCACGGTGGTGGTGCCAGCACGGTCGACGCCCTTCATCAACTCGATGTTGTTCTTCTTGACGAGATCCAGCGCCAGATAGCCCTGCACGCTCACCGCCAGCTGGGTCAGCAGGTCCTGCGTGCGCTGCCGCGTCTGGAACAGCGCACTCTCGCGCAGCACCTTGGCCTTGGCCGGGTCGGAATAGTCCAGCTCGTTCGACTTCTCCTCGAGCCGTGCATCGAGCGTCTTCGAAACATGCACCATCTGCTCCAGCCGCCCCATCGCCTCCCACAGCTTGGCGCGCTCCTGGTCGATCGCGGCATTGTCCATCAGCAGCTCGTCCTTGCCGTCCTTGAGCCGGCCAAGGATCGCCTGGATGTTGGTCTGCGCCGACTTGTAGCCGTCGAAATAGCCGCGCAGCCGGTCCCCGCCGAAGGGGATCAGCCCGAACAGCTTCTTGCGTGTGGTCAGGTCCCCCTTGCCACCCGGATCAAGGTCCTCGATCGTGCGGCGAAGCGCGGTCAGGTCGGCGCCGATCCCGGTGTCCTTGTCGATGGCGCGGGTCGGCCGATCCAGAAACCGGTTGGACTGACCGGCGGCTTCCGCAATCTCCTTGGCACCGAGGTTGGTGAGCGCATCGACCTTCTTGCCGAATTCGGGGCTGGCGGCATCCTCGGCCACCAGCGCATCGATGAAGGCATCGACCTTGGCATCGAGCTGGCTCATCTGCTCGGGCTTCAGCGGCACCAGACCGGCGGCCCTCGCCGGCGCAATGCTCGACACCGGCTGCGGCGCCTCGAGCGTGATCGGCGGCTCGAGGGTGTCGGTGGGCTTGCTCGCCATGCGTTGCTCCTGTGCTGGGATCGGATGTGGTTGTGGCACCGGTAATAGCACCGGTACTGGCGCTTCTCTACTGTGTTGGGATAGTGGGACGGCATTTCAAGGGCGCATGGACTAGACGCAGGAGCGCCGATCGATTCTCGATCGAAACATGCTTGCTCGCGCCCTTCCGATTCTGCGACTTACACGCCCTTGGGCGTGAGCGACCCTGCGCCTATGCGGCCGGGGTGCCGCGCCTGAGGGGACCTTCCGACCAGATCCCGGAAACTTCAGACCCGAGCAGGCCCATCATGACCGATCATATCCGCATTTTCGACACCACCTTGCGTGACGGCGAACAGTCGCCCGGCTGTTCCATGAACCTCGAAGAAAAACTGAAAGTCGCAGCCCAGCTCGAAGCGCTGGGCGTCGACATCATCGAAGCCGGTTTCGCCATCGCATCCGAAGGGGATTTCGAAGCCGTTTCGGCCGTCGCCCGCCAGTGCGAACGCGCCATCGTCGCCAGCCTCGCCCGCGCCGCCATTCCCGATATCGATCGTGCCTGGGCGGCCGTGAAGGGCGCGCGCCAGCCGCGGATCCACACCTTCATCGCCACCTCGCCGCTCCACATGCGCGCCAAGCTGAACAAGACGCCCGAAGAGGTGCTCGATGCCATCGCCTTTTCGGTCGGCCATGCCCGCAATCTCTGCGAAGATGTCGAATGGTCCGCCGAGGATGCCACCCGGTCGGATCCGGACTTCCTGTGCCGTGCGGTGGAAACCGCGATTCGCGCCGGTGCCACGACGATCAACCTGCCCGATACCGTGGGATATGCCACGCCCGAAACCTATGGCGCCATGTTCCGCGACGTCATCGGCCGCGTCCCCGATGCCGACAAGGTGATCTTCTCCACCCATTGCCACAATGATCTCGGCCTCGCCGTCGCCAACACGCTCGCCGCCATCATGGCGGGGGCGCGCCAGTGCGAAGCCACGATCAACGGCATCGGCGAGCGCGCCGGCAATGCCGCGGTCGAGGAGATCGCCATGGCCATCCGCGTCCGCCACGACGTGCTTCCGGTGCGCACCGGCATCGTCTCCACCGAAATCACCCGCGCCTCGCGGCTGGTGAGCGGCATCACCGGCATGGCAGTGCAGGCCAACAAGGCCGTGGTCGGCGCCAACGCCTTTGCGCACGAAAGCGGCATCCATCAGGACGGGATGCTCAAGGACGCCGGCACCTACGAGATCATGACGCCCGAAAGCGTGGGGCAGGGCGCCACCAACCTCGTGCTCGGCAAGCACAGCGGCCGCGCCGCCTTCCGCCAGAAGCTCGCCGAAATGGGCTATAATTTGTCGGACAACGAGTTCGGCGATGCCTTCAAGCGCTTCAAGGATCTCGCCGACGCCAAGAAGCAGGTCTTCGACGAGGATATCGTGGCGCTGGTCGATGACGAGGTGCTGCGCGGCCATGACCGCATCCAGGTCCTCGAGGTCGAGGTCTATTGCGGCTCCAACGGCCCGCAGCGCGCCATCCTCACACTGAGCATCGACGGCACCGAGCACACCGCGGCGGTGCGCGGCAACGGCCCGGTCGATGCGCTGTTCAACGCCATCCGCAAGCTGGTGCCGCACGAAGGCGCCGTCCTTCAGCTCTACCAGGTCCATGCCGTCACCGCCGGCACCGATGCCCAGGCCGAAGTCAGCGTGCTGCTCGCCGAGGATGGCCGCACCGTCCGCGGCACCGGCGCGCACACCGACACACTTGTGGCCAGTGCGCGCGCCTATGTGAACGCGCTCAACAAGCTCGTCGTCAAGCGTGGCCGCAGCGCGCTTGCTGCCACCGCCTGAGGTCAGGCGCGGGCCCGGCGCAACATCGCGAACGCCATCAGGTGGCTCGCGCCTGAAATGCCCACGCCATAGAGCACGACAAGCGCCAGTGGCAGCGATGCCACTGGCGCCATGCGCAGATCACCGAGCAGCGTGAAGCTGAGCCCGGTGCCCACCGCCACGACGAAGTCGGCCAGGCCGAAGCGGTGGAAGCCGTGGATGTCGGCAGCGCTCAACGTGGGCCGCCGCGCAAGCTGCAAGGCATAGGCACCGGCGACGAGATCGCCACTGCCGGCGAGCACCCAGAACAGCGGCGGCAGCTCCCCCACCATCCCGAACCAGAAGAACAGCAGCGCCGCCGGAATCCGCCAGATGTGGAAGATGATGATCCGCCGGTGCCCGATGGCGGCAATAGTGCGGCGGAAGCCCGGCAGTGCGGCATAGGCGAGCATCGGCAGCATGATGGTGGCGGCGACCATGGCTGCGATCAGCGGCGGATGCAGGGCTGCAAGCCAACCCGAAGCAGCGGCGATGATGACGGCGAAGAGCCAGAGCGCAAGAACAAGGGCAAGGATCATGTCAGGACCTTTCAGTTGAGTGCAATTACACGTTTATGGTGCTGGTTTTCATTCGATTTCTGTCAGGATCGCCCGCGCGCCTGCGGCAGGCCCTGCAAGCTGCGCCTCGGTCGCCTGCTGCGCCGTTTGCCAATGCGGTGTGGCACGAGTGAGCAACGCGCCGCCGGTCTGGGTCAGCACCAGCCGCCGGCGGCGGGCATCATCCGGATCGGCCTCGGTCGCGATCACGCCCTCGGCTTCAAGCGGCTTCAGATTGCGGGTGAGGGTGGTGCGGTCCATTCCCATCCGGTCGGCAATTTCGCCGAGCGACGCTCCCTTCGATGCCGCGATGGCCACCAGGATCGAGAATTGCCCCGAAGTGATCCCCAGCGGTCGCAGCGCATCATCGAAGCGCCGCGCAGTGCGGCGTGCGGCGCGCATCACCGCAAGGCAGAGGCAGGAATCGGCGATGGCAGCGGGCGTGGTGTGCATGCCGCTTTATACGTGTAACTACACTTATAAGTCAACGGCGCCGCAGCGTGCGATGCGAATTGCTTTTCGCCGCCAGCCCTGCAACCAGAGCACGAGTTGTGGGGCAAAGACGATGCGGACAATATTGGCTGGCACACTGATGCTCGCAGCAACAATGGCGCAGGCCCAGCCGGCCGGCCCTGTCGAAGCCGCCACGCTGGCAGCCCTCGCCCGCATCGAGGCGCGCAACCCCCAGGTCAACGCCGTGCTTGCCATCACGCCCGACATCGCCGCACAAGCCCGCGCCATGGACCGGCAGCGCATGGCGGGAGGGCCGCTGTTCGGCCTGCCGATCTTGGTCAAGGACAATATCGACGTGAAGGGCATGCCCACCACCGCCGGCAGCTTGGCACTCAAGCACAATCTGAGCGAGCGCGACGCGCCCCTCGTCGCCCGGCTGCGTGCGGCGGGTGCGGTCATCCTCGGCAAGACCAACCTCTCCGAATGGGCCAACTTCCGCGGCGATCACTCGATCTCCGGATGGAGCGGCCTCGGCGGCCAGGTCCGCAACCCGCACGCGCTCGATCGCACGCCGTGCGGCTCCTCATCGGGCTCGGGTGCCGCGGTCGCCGCCGGCATGGTCGATGCCGCCATCGGCACCGAGACCGATGGCTCGGTGGTCTGCCCCGCCAGCATCAATGGCATCGTCGGCTTCAAGCCCACCATCGGGCTCGTCAGCCGCACTCATGTCGTGCCGATCAGCAGTTCGCAGGATACCGCCGGCCCGATGACGCGCGACGTGCGGCTGGCGGCCCGGCTGCTCACCGCGCTCGCCGGCACCGACGCCGCCGATTCGGCGACCACGCAAGCCGATGCCCGTCGCACCGATTATGAAGCCGGCTTGCGCGCCGATGCGCTGCGCGGCGTCCGCATTGCCGTGGTCCGCTCGGCCACCGGCTGGCTCAAGCCCGTCGATGCGCTGTTCGAAACCGCCCTGGGCGTGCTCGAGGCGCAGGGTGCGGTGCTCGTCGATGTGCAGGCGCCCGAGGGCCGCAGCGCCATGGGGGCGGGCGAATACACGGTTCTGCTCACCGAGTTCAAGGCCGGCCTCAACGCCTATCTCGCCTCCACCCCGGCGGCCGTGAAGGTCCGCAGCCTCGCCCAGGCCATCGCCTTCAACGATGCCAATGCGGCGCGCGAAATGGCGCTGTTCGGCCAGGACGATTTCACCAAGGCCGAAGCCACCAACGGCCTGACCGACCCGGACTACCTCAACGCCCGCGCCGAATCGCTGCGGCTCGCCGGCCCGGACGGCATCGACGCGATGCTCAAATCCGCAAACGCCGTCGCCCTTGTCGCGCCCACCACCTCCCCCGCCTGGCCGATCGACGTCGCGCTCGGCGACCAGAGCCCCGGCCGCGGCGGTCTCACCGGCTATGCCGCCGTCGCCGGCTACCCGCACCTCACCGTGCCGATGGGCGCCGTGCAGGGCCTGCCCGTGGGCCTGAGCTTCGTCGGTGCCAAATGGGACGATGCCCGCATGCTGGCGCTGGGATATGCCTATGAAGCCGCGGCCGGCATCAAGCTCACCCCCAGCTTCCGCGCGAGCGTCGAAGTCGATCCCGCCATCGTTCCTCTGCTGCTGCCGCCGCGCTGAGCCTTGCTTTTCCCGGGCGGCTGGCCCATAGCCCCCGCTCCCCGCCGTACGGTTGGGGAAAAGCAAGCCGGAGGGGCGTCCGCATGGGGCGGCGTCAGCGATCGGCAAGGAGAATGAAGCATGCCGTTTTACGAGCATGTCTTCCTCGCGCGACAGGATCTGGCCACTGGCCAGGTTGAAGCGCTGACGGAAGGCTTTGCAAAGATTGTCGCCGAGGGTGGTGGCACTGTTGCAACCCAGGAATATTGGGGCCTGCGCACGCTGGCCTATCGCATCGCCAAGAACCGCAAGGCGCATTACGTCATGCTGGTGCTCGATGCCCCCGCAGCGGCCGTCGCCGAGCTCGAGCGCAATGTCGCGCTCAACGAAGACATCATCCGCTACATGACCGTCCGCATCGAGGAACTGCCGACCGACGCCAGCGCCATGCTGCGCCGCGGCGAGCGTTCCGAGCGCGGTGATCGTGATGGCGGCGCCCCCCGTGGTGACCGTGATCGTGGCGACCGCCCCGACCGTGGTGATCGCGGCGACCGCGGTGATCGCGGTGACCGTGGTGGTGATCGCGGTGACCGGGGCCCCCGCCCCGACCGCGCCCCGCGTGCGATGGCCTGAGGAGGATAGATCATGGGACGTCCCTTTTTCCGCCGCCGCAAGAGCTGCCCCTTCTCGGGCGCCAATGCCCCCGTCATCGATTACAAGGATGTGCGCCTGCTCCAGGGCTTCGTCTCGGAGCGCGGCAAGATCGTGCCGGCACGCATCACCGCCGTTTCGGGCAAGAAGCAGCGCGAGCTGGCGCAGGCCATCAAGCGTGCACGCCATCTGGGCCTGCTGCCCTATCTCGTGAAGTGAGGAGCAGACAATGGATGTGATTCTGCTTGAGCGCGTCGAAAAGCTCGGTGCCATTGGCGATGTCGTCAATGTGAAGCCCGGCTTCGCCCGCAATTACCTGCTGCCACGCGGCAAGGCGCTCCGCGCCACCGAAGGCAACCGCAAGAAGTTCGAAGCCGATCGTGCGCGCATCGAAGCCGACAACGCCAAGCGTCGCGATATCGCGCGTTCGGATGCGAAGGACATCGATGGCGCCAGCGTGGTGATGATCCGCCAGGCTTCCAACAGCGGCCAGCTCTATGGTTCGGCCGCCGCGCGCGACCTCGCCGAAGCGCTCACGGCCGGTGGCCACAAGGTCCACAAGGGCCAGATCGTGCTCGACAAGCCGATCAAGGCACTGGGGCTGCACACCGTCCGCGTGGCGCTGCACCCGGAAGTGGTCGTCACCGTCACCGTCAACGTCGCGCGTTCGGCCGAAGAAGCCGAGCTGCAGGCCAAGGGTGTCGATATCAACGCCGACCTCTACGAGCGTGAGGAAACAGGCTTCACCGAAGCCTTCGATCCCAACGCCGAGCCGGGCATCCCGCAGGATGCCCCCTCCGAGCCGGCACCCGCCGAGCCGGAAGCAGAGGCCGAGCCGGAAGCCTGAGCTTCCTGCCGAATCGAAATTGATGGCCGCGTTCCGCAAGGAGCGCGGCCATTGTCGTCTTGACCCATAGTCGCCGCTGCGTCACTGACACGCCATGTCCGAAGAACCCGAAACACCCCCCCCAGAAACCGAAGCAGCCGCTGAAGCGCCCGCCGCCGACACCCCGCCCGACCGGGTGTCCGCCTCGCCGCGCAGCCCCTTCTACGCGCCCGATCTGCTCGAGCGCGGCATCGGCATCATGTTCAACGGCACCGAGCGCACCAACGTCGACGAATATTGCGTGTCCGAAGGCTGGGTGAAGGTCGTCGCCGGCACCGCGCGCGACCGCAAGGGCTATCCGCTCACCATCAAGCTGCAAGGCGAGGTCAAGCCCTTCTTCAAGAGCTGACCGATGGGGGATCTGTTCGGCCCCGATCCCGAAAATGCGCCCCTCGCCGAGAAGCTGCGCCCCAAGTCCCTTGCCGATGTGCTCGGCCAGGCGCATCTCACCGGCGCGCAAGGCGCCATCGGCCGCATGGTCGCCAGCGGCCGCCTGTCCAGCCTTATCCTCTGGGGCCCACCCGGCACCGGCAAGACCAGCATCGCCCGCCTGCTCGCCGACGCAGTGGGCATGCGCTTCGTCGGCATTTCGGCTGTGTTCACCGGCGTCGCGGAGCTGAAAACGCTGTTCGCCGAGGCGCGCATGGCGCCGTCGCGCACCCTGCTCTTTGTCGATGAGATCCACAGGTTCAACCGCGCCCAGCAAGATGGCTTCCTCGGCGTGGTCGAGGACGGCGTGGTGACGCTGGTAGGGGCGACCACCGAAAACCCCAGCTTCGCGCTAAACGCCGCCATCCTCAGCCGAGCGCAGGTGCTGGTGGTCCGCCGCCTCGAGACGCAAGCCCTGGAGGCTCTGCTTGCCCGCGTCGAGGCCGTCGAAGGCGCGCCGCTGCCACTCACCGCGCAAGGCCGCGAGGCACTGATCGCGTCGGCGGACGGCGATGGCCGCTTCCTGCTCGGCCAGGTCGAAACGCTCCTCGCAGCAAACCTCGCCGAGCCATTGGGGCCGACCGAACTCGCAGCACTCCTGCACCGGCGCATGCCGGTCTACGACGCCAGCGGCGACGGCCATTACGGTCTGATCTCGGCGCTGCACAAATCGCTGCGCGGCTCCGATCCCGATGCCGCCCTCTACTGGCTCGAGCGGATGCTCGTGGCGGGCGAGGAGCCGCTTTATCTCGCCCGCCGCATGGTCCGCTTCGCCAGCGAAGACATCGGCCTCGCCGATCCGCAGGCGCTGCTGGTGGCGATGGCAGCGGTGCAGGCCTATCAATTGCTCGGCTCGCCCGAAGGCGAACTGGCACTGGTGCAGGCCTGCCTGCACCTCGCCACAGCGCCCAAGTCCAACGCCGCTTATACCGCGGAAAAGGCAGCGAAAAAACTCGCCACCGCCACCGGCTCGCTTAGCCCGCCCCCCCACATCCTCAACGCCCCCACCAAGCT
>JBBSPR010000077.1:0-11708 GCA_038258615.1 Sphingomonadales bacterium | reverse complement strand
TCTGGCCTGTTGCGCGCGGCTGGCTTGCTGCCAGCCTGCCCGCAGCGAAGGCGTTCATGCAGTCTCCTCCGCAGACGAATGAAGTGCGCAGGTCGATAGCGCTGTTGCCCGGCTTCCTGGATGTGCACACCCATTGGACGCCGGGTGGTGCCCCCAACACCACGCCGCAGATCGCCACCGCCTATGTGAAGGCCGGCGTGACGACGGTGAACGACTTCCACCAGCAGCCCGAATCCTATGCGCCGCGGCGAGAGTGGCTCAAGCAGCTGGCAACGCCGCATGTGCATTTTGCAGCACGGGTGAGCACGCCGGGCGGGCACGGCGCGGACTGGGGGGACCAGTCGACCACCATCTGGGTGAGCACGCCCGAGGCGGCACGCGCCGCCATCCAGTCGCTCGATGCCTACAAGCCCGATCTCATCAAGGCCTTTTCCGATGGCTGGCGCTACGGCACCTCGCCCGACAACACGAGCATGGACGAGTGGACGCTGCAGGCGCTTTCGCAGGAGGCGCACAAGCGCGGCTGGCCGGTGCTGACGCATACCGTAACCGTGGAGCGTGGGCTGGTGGCCGCGCGCGGCGAGGTCGATTCGCTCGCGCACGGGCTGCAGGACCGGCCGATCAGCGCTGCCGAGGTCGCCGCGATCAAGGCCAGCGGCATGGCAATGGCGCCGACGCTGGCAGTCTACAACCCCGACAAGCCGCGGGCGACGCCGGTGGACCCGGCCGATCCGCGCTACGTCCAGTCGGTGCGCAAGTTCGGCCATGCGCTGCAGAATGTGAAGGCGCTGTTCGATGCCGGAGTGCCGATCGCGCTCGGCACCGACGCCGGGATGCCGGGGACGCCGCACGGCGTCTCCACATTGCACGAGATGGAGCTGCTGGTGAAAGCCGGGCTCAGCCCCGCCCAGGCGCTCGTCGCCGGCACCGCGACCAGCGCCCGGGTGATGCGGCTGGACGGGGACCGGGGGACCATCAGCCCCGGCAAGCGCGCCGACATCGTGCTGATCGACGGGAAGCCCTGGGAGCAGATCGCCGATGTCCACAAGATCAGCCATGTCTTCATCGATGGCCGGCTGGTGAGCGGTGCCGGTGCTGCGCCGATGCCCGCCGCAAACAGCGCCAGCCGGCTGCAGGCCGTGACCGTGGCGGCGCTGGTCGACGACTTCGAGCGGACCGACCGGCGTTCGGCGCTCGACACGCTGCGACTGGAAACCCCCGATGGCGGCCATGACCGGACGGTGGAGATCACCCAGGTCGTGCCGCGCGATGGCGGCGGCAAGGCGCTGGCGCTGTCCGCCCGCATGGCGGTGAAGGAAGCGCCTTATGCCGGCTTCGCAGTGCCGCTCACGCGCGGCTCGGTGGTGCCGGTCGATGTGTCGGCGTTCAAGGGCGTGCGCTTCGATCTGAAGGGCGATGGCGATTACCGGATCCGGATCAATGGCCTCGACGGCGCTTGGGAAGCAGCGGTGACGGGGGCGGAGCAATGGGCGCCGAAGGAAATACCGTTCTCGGCATTCAAGCCGGTGGCGCGCGGGCGCCAGGGGGGCGCAAGCTGGACCGGCCAGGATGTGACGCAGGTGGAGCTCGGCGGCACGCGGCCGGGGGGCCAGCGCATGTGGCTGCAGGTGGACAACATCAGCTTCTATTGATGCCGCGCCAGCCGGGGAAGGAAATGGCATGAAGACGATATTCGGCGCCGCAATGGGGCTGCTGCTGTGCGTGCCCGCGATAGCACAGGACGCCGAAGGCGAACCGCGCGTCAGCGGTGGCGACATCGTCAGCTACAGCACCATCAACGGCGCCACCATCGGCCGCGGCGGCATGGTGGTGAGCCAGAGCGCGCCGGCGAGCGACGTCGGCGTGGCCATCCTGCGCAAGGGCGGCAACGCCGTGGACGCCGCCATCGCCATGGCCTTTGCCGAGGCGGTGACGCTGCCGCGCGCCGGCAACATCGGCGGCGGCGGCTATATGGTGGCGCACATGGCAGCGACGAAGGACCGGCCGGCGACCACCATCGCGATCAACTATTATGGCCTCGCCCCCATCGCCACCACGCCCGATCTGCTGCTCGATGCCAAGGGCAAGCAGGACCGTGACAAGGTGATGTCGTTCAAGGGCGTCGCCGTGCCGGGCACGGTCGCGGGCATGTGGGAGGCGCACCGCCGCTTCGGCAGCATGACGTGGAAGGCGCTGCTCGCCCCTGCCATCAAGCTGGCGCGCGACGGCGTTGTGCTGACCGATGGCGAGGCCGAGGCCACAGCCGGGCGCAAGACGATGCTGGGCAACGACTCCGGTGCCCGCGCGGCCTTCATGAAGAAGGACGGCAATCCCTATGCGCCGGGCGATCTCTTCAAGCAGCCCGACCTCGCCTGGACCTTGACCCAGATCGCCAATGGCGGCCGCGATGCCTTTTACAAGGGCAAGGTCGCCGAGCGGCTGGTCAAGGGCGTGCAGGCCGGCGGCGGCGTGATGACGGCGGCTGACCTCGCCGACTATCAGGCCGATGTGCTGGAGCCGGTCTGGTCAAGCTACCGCGACCTGCCGATCGCCTTCATGCCGCCGACGTCGGCGGGGGTGACGCTCGCGCAGGCGATGAACATCCTCGAGCATTTTCCGCTCGCCAGCTATGGCTGGGGCAGCACCGACAGCCTGCACGTGATCGCCGAGGCGCTGAAGATCGCTGCGTCGGACCGGCGGCTGGTGGGCGGCGGCCCGCAGTGGCAGACGCCGGCCAAGGGCCTGGCCAGCAAGGCCTATGCCGCCGAGCGCGCCAAGCTCATCACCATGCAGGCCTCGCTGGGTGCCGACACGCTTCCCGATGGCAACCCCTATCCGCATGAGAGTGCCGACACGACGCATTTCTCGGTGGCGGACAGCCGCGGCAATGCGGTGGCCAACACCTACACCCTCACTGCCTCCTATGGCGCGCATGTGGTGGCCCCCGGCACCGGCTTCCTCCTCAACAACTCGCTCGGCAACTTCGCCTGGGGCAGCAAGGACCCGCGCCGCGAAGCCACCTGGCCCGCCCCGCGCAAGCGGCTGGGATCGACGATCACGCCGCTCATCGTGTTCAAGGACGACAAGCCCTGGCTCGTCACCGGCACGCCCGGCGGCGGTTATATCATCGGCACCATGGCGCAGCTGCTGGTCAACGCCATCGACTACAAGCTCAACATTGCCGAGGCCGCCCAGCGCCCCCGTCTCAACCAGGGTGCCGGCAATGCGCCGCTCGAGCTCGAGGAAGGCTTTTCGCCCGATCTTGTCGGGCTTCTGCGGGCGCGCGGCCACAAGGTTCGCCCCTCCAACACCATGGGCAGCACGCAATCGATCATGATCGAGGGCGATCGCTTCATGGGCGCTGCCGACACCCGCCGCCCCGATGCGCTGGCGCTCGGGGTGCGATGACCGTTCCATCCGCTTTCCTGTTTTTCGGAGTGCTTCGCCCATGAAGATGCCCCTGAGCCCGCAATGGCTTTTCCTGTCGGCCGCAATGCTGGCCATGCCGCTTGCGGCGAGCGCGCAGACGGCGCCCGCGCAATTCTTCAAGCAGCCGCCCGGCACCGACTATTACCTCGCCAACTACACCGAATATGAGGCCTATCTGAAGAAGCTGGCCGGCGAATCCGACCGGATGAAGCTGGTCGACATCGGCAAGACCGCCGAGGGCCGCACGCAATGGGTGGCCATCGTCTCGACGCCGGCCAATCTGGCGCGGCTGGAAGAGTATCGCGCCATCGCCGAAAAGCTGGCGCGCGCCCGCGGCCTCGACGATGCCGCCGCCCGGCAGCTCGCCGCCCAAGGCAAGTCGATCGTCTGGATCGATGCCGGCATGCACGCCACCGAGACGGTCACCTCACAGGGCCAGATCCAGGTGCTGCACCGGATGCTCACCCAGTCCGACCCCGAGACGATGCGGATGCTCGAGGATTGCATCATCCTGTTCGGCCATGACAACCCCGATGGCATGGAGCTGGTGAGCAACTGGTACATGCGCCACGCCGACCCGAAAAAGCGCGAATTCGCGACGCTGCCACGCCTCTACCAGAAGTATGTCGGCCACGATAACAACCGCGACAGCTACATCGCGCAGATGCCCGAGACCGAGAACGTCAACCGTATGCTGTTCCGGCAATGGTATCCGCAGATAGTCTACAACCAGCACCAGACCGGGCCGGAAGGCATGGTGGTGTTCGTGCCGCCGTTCCGCGACCCGTTCAACTTCAACTATGATCCGATCGTGATGACGCAGCTAAACGAAATCGGCTCGTCGATGCACTCGCGCCTCATTGCCGAGGGCAAGGCCGGCTCGGGGATGCGCAGTGCGGCCCGATACTCGACCTGGCACAACGGCATGGAGCGCTCGGTCGCCTATTTCCACAACAGCATCGGCCTGCTCACCGAGATCATCGGTGGCCCCACGCCCACCACGATCCCGCTGGTGCCAGCCACCCAGCTGCCGCGCGGCGACGAGCTGATGCCGATCGGCCCGCGCGAATGGAAGCTGCAGGACACGCTCGATTATCAATGGACGCTCAACCGTGCCGTGATCGACTATGCCTCGCGCAACCGCGAGCGGCTGCTGTTCAACATCTACCGCATGGGCGCCAACAGCATCGCGAAGGGCAGCAAGGACAGCTGGACGATCACCCCCTCCAAGGTCGAGCGGCTGGCCAATTCGGCACCGCTCAAAGTCGAAGGCGGCGACGAGTACAACCGGCCCCGCGCCGGCGGACCGAAGAAGGTTGATCCGGCACTTTATGCCAGCGTGCTGCAAGCACCCGAGGACCGCGATGCCCGCGCCTATGTGATCTCCGCCGACGAGCGCGACATGCCGACCGCGATCACCTTCCTCAACGCGCTCATCAAGGCCGGAGTCGAGGTCGAGCGCGCCACCGCCGGCTTCACGGCGGGCGGCAAATCCTATCCGGCGGGCAGTTACATCGTGCGCACCGCCCAGGCCTATCGCCCGCATGTGCTCGACATGTTCGAGCCGCAGGATCACCCCAATGATATTCCCTTCCCCGGCGGCGCCCCCACACCGCCCTATGACGTGGCCGGCTACACCCTCGCCTATCAGATGGGCGTGGGCTTCGACCGGGTGCTAGACGGCTTCGACGGCAATTTCGCCCCCGTCGCCGACCTGATGACCCCCCCCGCCGGACGGATCGAAGGCAGCGGCAATGCCGGCTGGCTGATCGGCCATGAGACCAACAACAGCTTCATCCTCACCAACCGGCTGCTCAAGGCCGGGCTCAAGCCGGTGTGGCTCAAGGCCGCCACCATGACGGGCAGCACCAGCCTGGCGCCCGGCGCCATCTGGGTGCCGGGGTCGCCTGCGGCACAAGCCATCATCACCACTGCGGTGCGCGAGCTCGGGCTCGTCGCCCATGCCGCCGCAACCGCCCCCGCCGGCGAGGTCGTGAAGCTGAAGCCGGTGCGGGTCGGGCTCGTCGACCGCTATGGCGGGCTGATGACCGCGGGCTGGACCCGCTGGGTGCTCGAGCAGTTCGAATTCCCGTTCGAGGTCGTCTATCCCCAGCGCGTCGAGGCCGGAGGACTGCAGCGCAACTTCGATGTGCTGCTGTTCTCCGATGGCGCGATGCCCGGCAAGGGCGCCTGGGGCAACGACCGCCCGGCGCGCCAGCCGAGCCCCGAAGACACGCCCGCGGACCTCAAGGCGACCACTGGCAATCTTTCGGACGCAAAGACGCTGCCGGCGCTCACTGACTTCTTGCGGGGCGGCGGTTCGGTGGTGGCGATCGGCGGTTCCGCCCGCCTGGCCGAGCTGTTCCACGCTCCCCTGACGCACGCACTCAGCCGCAACGAGAATGGCGAGACGCGAGGGCTGGATACAAAGGCCTTCTTCATCCCCGGCTCGATCCTGCGCGCGCAGGTCGATAATCGCCAGCCGCTTGCCTATGGCCTGCCGGCGGAGATCGACATCTTCTTCAACCGCTCCCCCAGCTTCACGCCCACAACCGGCCAGGGAACCGCAACGCCGGTCTCATGGTTCCAGGGCCGCGATTTGTTGCGCAGCGGCTGGGCGGTGGGCCAGGAGCAGCTGGCGGGCACGATCGCGGTGGCGGACATCGATGTCGGCCGCGGCAAGCTGTTCGTGATGGGGCCCGAGGTCGTGCAGCGCGCGCAATCCTATGGCACTTTCAAGTTCCTGTTCAACGCGCTGCAATATGGTGGCGCCGAGCGCTAGGAAGCCGCACCTGCCCGACCCGAACCGCCGCCGGCAGCGCTGGCGGCGCATCCCGCATGCTCGTAAACCCCTGCATCGCCCTTTCAGGAATTGATTGCCATGGACCTCGCCCGCTTTCCCCGTCGCCGCTACACACAGGGCTTCACGCCCATCGAGCCGCTGCCGCGGCTGTCGGAGGCGCTCGGTGGCGCCGATATCTGGATCAAGCGCGATGATCTGCTCGGGCTGGCAGGCGGCGGCAACAAGACCCGCAAGCTCGAATTCCTGGTCGCCGCAGCGCTGGCCGAAGGGGCGGACACGCTCATCACCGTCGGCGCCCCGCAGAGCAACCATTGCCGCCTCACCCTCGCCGCCGCCGCCAGAGAGGGGCTGAAGTGCCGGCTTATCATCGAGGAGCGCGTGCCCGGAAGCTATTCGCCCGAAGCAGTTGGCAACAACTTCCTGTTCCAGCTGATGGGGGCGGAAAGCCTGCGCGTGGTGCCGCTGGGCACCGATCTCGCTGCCGAAATGTCCACCGAAGCGGCGGCCGTTCGTGCGGCCGGCGGCGTGCCCTATGCCATCCCCGGCGGCGGCTCCAACCCGCTGGGCGCGCTCGGCTATGCAGCGTGCGCCGCCGAGGTGGTGGCGCAGAGCTTCGACATGGGGATGAGCTTCGATCGGTTCGTGGTGGCGAGCGGCAGCGCCGGCACCCATGCCGGCATCCTGGCAGGGCTGACCGCGCTCAATTCGCGGCTGCCGGTGCACGGCGTGAGCGTGCGGCGGGACCGGGCGACCCAGGAAGGCAATGTCCACACGCTCGCGGTGGCCACGGCGGCCCTGCTCGGCACCCCGGCCCCCGACGCAGAAGCTGTGCAGGTCGATGACGCCCAGGTCGGCCCGGGCTATTCGCTGCCCACCGACGCGATGATCGAGGCCGTGCAGTTGCTGGCACGCTGCGAAGGCGTGCTGCTCGATGCCGTTTATTCCGGCAAGGCCATGGCGGGGCTGATCGCGGCGGTCCGAGACGGCCGGATCGGGCGGCAGGAGCGCGTGCTCTTCCTGCACACCGGCGGCGCCCCGAGCCTGCCGGCCTTTGCCGAGATCCTGCGCGACTGAGCCGATTTGCAACGACAGCATGCAAGGCGCGCGACCGTGACCGACGGCCTACCCTGGTCGCCTGTTGCCCGGCCGTTCAGTTGAGTCGATCCGCACCGGAACATCGACCGATAGAAATTCGGCATTCCATGGACCTTGGAGCCCCGAAATCCTGCATCCCGGTTGCAGCCGGACGCGCCTGCTTCAACCCGGCAGCGCGGACAAAACCCGGTCAGGTGTCATCGGGTAGTGATACAGCCGCGCTCCGCAAGCATTATAGATCGCGTTGGCGATGGCGGCTGCTCCGCCGCACAAGCCCAGTTCGCCGATACCCTTGGCCTGGATGGGGCTTGCCACCGGATCGCGCTCCTCGACCATCACGACCTCGACCGCGGGAACGTCGCGGTGAACGGGGATGTGATATTCGGCGAGATCGCAATTGACGAGATGGCCGTCGTTGGGATCGAACAGCAATGCCTCGGTCAAAGCCATGCCGATGCTCCAGGTAATTCCGCCAAGACACTGAGACCGGGCCGTCTTCTCGTTAAGCACCCGGCCGAAGCCGAAGGCGCCGAGCATGCGGTCGACCCGTGTTTCGCCGGTGTGCCGGTTCACCCTCACCTGGGCGAAGAAGGCGCCGAACCCCGATACGGTGTAGTCGTCCTCCACATCGCCCGGCTCGTAGTGGCCGGTCCGGCTCAGCGGCTCTCCCCCGAGAAGGTCGACCAGGGACTTTCCGTCGGCCGTCGCGCCGTCCTTGAGCACCAGTTTGGCTTCGTCGGTTCCCGCTCGCTCGGCCAGTTTTTCGCGCAGTTCCAGGCACGCCAGATATACTGCCGAGCCGATGGACGCAGCACCCCAACTGCCGCCTGACCCGGGCCCGCGCGGGTGATGCGTGTCGCCAAGCTGCACGTCCACCTCATCAATCGTGAGACCCAGCATCTCGCCAGCGATCTGGGCAAGGATCGTATAGGTGCCGGTGCCGATGTCGGTCATGTCGGTCGCGACAACGGCAGTGCCATCGGGCTTGAGCGTCACCCGGGCCTTGGCTTCACCCACGGCATGAACACGTGCGGCGCTGGCCATGCCGGTCCCGACCCACCATTCGCCGTCGCGCGTCTGGCATGGGCTCCGCGGTCCGCTGTCCCAGCCAAAGGCTTCCGCGCCCCGCTTCAGGCATTCGGCCAACTTGTTCGAGGAAAAAGGAAGGTCTTCCTCAGGGTTTCGATCGGGAATATTCCGAAGCCGGAACTCCACCGGGTCGATCCCGCACGTCTCCGCCAGCTCGTCCATCGCCGCTTCCAGCGCCGGCATGCCCACAGCTTCACCCGGCGCTCGCACCGACCCTGCCGTCATCCGGTGGATCCGCGCAACCTCGAGCTTCAACGCGCGGTTTTCGCTGCCATAAAGAAAGTGCGATGATTGCAGGACCGGCTCGGCGAATGTCTCGCCGGGCAAATTGGAAACACGCGCCTCATGACCAAAACCCTTAAGGTTGCCATCCCGGTCGCTGGCAAGGCGAAGCCGCTGAGCAGTTTCGGACCGGCGCATCACGCATTGAAAGACCTGCTGGCGGCTCATCACCACCCGCACCGGGCGGCCAATCGCCTTGGCCGCGATCGCCGCTGCGACTGATTCCTGGCTGATGCCAAGCTTTGATCCGAAGCCACCGCCAACATAGGGCGAGAGAAGCCGCACATTCTCTTCCTCGATGCCGAGCGCATCGGCGATTTCGGCAATATTGTAGTTCAGCATTTGCAGCGACGCGTAAACCGTGAGGCGGTCGCCGTCCCACTCGGCAATGGCCGCATGTGGTTCCATCGCGGCCGAGGCATGACCTTCTGTCTCAAACCGCAGGTCCACACTATGGGCAGACCCAGCCATCGCATGGGCAAGATCGCCTTGGTTCACGGTGTCGTCGACCTGCTCCTCAGCCTCGGCTGTGGCAGGGTCGAGGGGCGCGTCATGATCGACGCGATATTCGACGACAAGTCGCTTCGCCGCGTCGCGCGCTTGTTCGAACGTTTCCGCGACGACAAGCGCGATCGGCTGCCCCCAATAGCAGACGGCTGCGGGCGACTGCTGCGGTGCTTCGCCCGCCGTTCCCTGTGCCGCGCGCGTCGTCAGCCGGTCATCGTCGACGACAGCCAGTACGCCCGGCATCGCCAGGGCGCAGGCCTTGTCGATCGACAGAACTTCGCCTCTGGTGATGGTGGCGGTCGCGAAAACGCCATTGGCGAGATTCTCCACCTGATGCTCCGCGGCGTAGCGAGCGGTTCCGGTGACTTTCGCCAGCCCGTCGATCCGTGACAGGGGCTTGCCGATGACGCCCTGGCTCATGCCGTCGAGGCGGTTGGAGGTAACCGGCTTGTCCTGCTTCAGGTGCGCGCTCACAGCTCGGTCTCCGTCGCTTCGGCAAGAACCGCGACAAGTGTGCGCCGCGCCAGCGGTATCTTGTAGTCATTCTCGCCATGGCCGTGCGCGTTCTCGAGCAGTATGTCGGCGGCTTTGTCGAATAGTGCCACAGCAGGTCTCGCGCCCACGAGGAGATCGGACAAGCGTGGGTCATGCCACGGCTTGTGCGCCAATCCTCCAAAAGCGAGGTCGGCGCGGCTGATCGCACCATCAGCCATTTCGACGATCGCCGCGACTGACACCATGGCAAAGGCATAGGATGATCGCTCACGCACCTTGCGGTAGATCTGCCTGGCACCAACGGGTGAAGGCAATGTCACCCCTGTGATGATCTCCCCGGACTCAAGCACATTTTCGCGCCATGGCGTGTCGCCGGGAAGCAGGTGGAAATCGCGCACCGGCACCGACCGCGAATGGCTGTCACCGCTGGAAATCTCGACCACGGCATTCAGCGCACTCAGCGCCACCGCCATGTCACCGGGATAGGTCGCGATGCATTGATCGCTGGTGCCCAGCACCGCGTGCAACCGCGCGATGCCGTTAATGGCACCGCAACCCGAGCCGGGCTTCCGCTTGTTGCACGGCTGGTCGACATTGGTGAAATAATAGCAGCGCGTCCGCTGGCAGAGGTTGCCGCCGGTCGTCGCCTTGTTGCGCAGCTGCTGGGTCGCCCCCGCAAGGATCGCGCGGGCCAGAACGGGATAGCCGGACCGGACGCGCGCGTGGTTGGCAGTGGCAGTGTTCGTCGCCAGCGCACCGATCCGCAAACCGCCATCGTCGGTCGGGTCGATTGTGGCCATGCCACAACGGTTCAGGTCGACAACGGTTTGCGGCATCTCGACTTGCAGCTTCATCAGATCGGTGAGGTTCGTTCCCCCCGCCATGCCCTTCGCACCCCGTCCGCCGAGCAGTTGCGAAGCGTGGGCGAGGCCGGCGGGCTGCTGGAAGTCGAACGATCTCATCGGCCGTTCTCCGCCACATCCGATATCGCGGCGACTATGTTCGCATAGGCACCGCACCGGCACAGATTGCCACTCATCCGTTCGCGAATTTCCTCGGGCGATATCTCGATTCCGCTTTCGAGATCGTCGCTGGCATCGCTCGGCCAGCCCAGCGCAATTTCGTCGAGCATGGCCGTCGCCGAACAGATCTGGCCCGGCGTGCAATAGCCACACTGGAAGCCGTCAAATGCGAGAAAGGCGGCCTGCAAGGGCGACGGAGCCTCAGGCGTCCCGAGCCCTTCGATCGTCGTAACCGAATCGCCTTCGTGGAGCACGGCGAGCGAAAGGCAGCTGTTGATGCGCATGCCATTGACGATGACCGTGCATGCGCCGCACTGACCATGGTCGCACCCCTTTTTCGTGCCAGTCAGACCAACCTGCTCCCGCAAGAAATCCAGGAGGGAGACCCGCGGGTCATCCGGAAGCTCATGGTCCGATCCATTTACGTGAATTGCGCGGTTCAAGTCACTTCTCCTTCCCCGACAAACACCGTTCACACCAAATGGGTCCCCGAGGGCATGCTCGCCATGGCTGTAAAGATAGTCTCCGCCGCCACAGCGATAGCCACCGCGCTGCTTGTATGCCTTGGATGAATCTGCTCCGCGGCGTGCTTGAGCTGGCCAGGCGCACGGCGCTCAACATGGGTGACAAGGCCGTGTGCACAGAACTCAGACGGCGCCGGCTCGTTGTACGATTTATCGAGAACAGGAGGAATCCATGCCAGTTCGCAAGCTCTCCAGCGCTGACGCCGTGTTCGAGCGGTCTCCAGACCAGGACGACGACATCTACGTGGCCGACATGATCGACAATCGCCACGGTTCGCCCATCACGATCGGATACGGACACTTGGTCCTGTCGCGAGTCTAATACCGAGTCCCTTGGGCTTTGACTCACCGCGGGGGATTCCCAAAGCGGCCACGATCTGATTCAACGTCGCAGGCTGTGGGGGGTATGCGATGGCATCAGCGGTTGTGCTACGGGATGATTTCGACGGAGCTGGTCTTCGA
>JBBSPR010000076.1:0-11763 GCA_038258615.1 Sphingomonadales bacterium | reverse complement strand
GCGGGCGAGCGGGCGTTCTGTGCAGGCGGCGATGTGGCGCTGCTGGGGCGCGAGGGGCGGGGCAACCAGGCGCTGTGGGAAGGGTTTTTCCATGACGAATATCGGCTCAACCAGGCGATCGCGCGGCTGGGAGTCCCCTATGTGGCGCTGATCGACGGGTTCACCATGGGCGGCGGCGTTGGGCTTTCGATCCATGGGCCGTACCGGGTGGCGACCGAGCGGACGGTGTTCGCGATGCCCGAGACCGGCATCGGGCTGATCCCCGATGTGGGGGGCACGCATGCACTGTCGCGGTTGCCGGGCGAGCTGGGCACTTGGTTGGCGCTGACGGGGGCGCAATTGAAGGCGGCCGATTGCCTCCACGCCGGCGTGGCGACGCATTTCGTGCCGGTGGAGCGGCTTGCGGTGCTGCGCGACCTGCTGGCCAATGCCGAGGAGCCAGTCGACGAAGTGCTGGCGACGCTCGATGCGCCGGCGGGTGCGGCGCCGCTGGAGGCGTTTCAGGACGGGATCGACTATCATTTCGGCCATGACCGGGTGGAGGACATTTTGGCGTCGCTCGACGGTGGCGATGCCTGGGCGCAGGAACAGGCAGCGGTGATCCGCCGCATGTCCCCCACCTCGTGCAAGCTGAGCCTGCTGGGGCTGCGCATGGCCGCCGATGCCGAGATCGAGGAGGCGCTGCAGACCGAATATCGGATGGTGTGCCAGATCCGCCATGGCCACGACTTTTTCGAGGGCATTCGGGCGCAGCTGATCGACAAGGACCGCAACCCGCGCTGGTCCCCGTCGCGGCTAGAGGATGTGACCGAGGATGCGATCGCGCTGCATCTGCGCGAACCCGACGGCGGCGACCTGAGCTTCGAATAGCGCTGACTTCTGGCACCGCTGCATTTCGGAACAGCTTGCCGGACAAGCAGCGCACGCCTATATTATATGCGAATACTGTGTGGGCGGGGAGAAACGCTGTGTGGACATTGGTTCGCTGGGTTCCACGGCAACACGCACCTACAGCTGTCGCGCAGAATCTCATGTCTCACAATGGTTCGGCGATGTGGGTTTTCGACCTTCAGCAGGCTTATCGACCCGGATCGGCTATTTCCAATAATGCCTGGCTGATTGCCTATGATCTCGACGATACGGCGGCGACGAATATCAGGACGCGCGGGCACATCGACTTCGAGAATGCTGCGTTTGCCGGGGAAGCGGCACACCCGATCGAAGTCATCGTCAAGTCGAATGAGCCCGGCGCCTATGGCATTGGCAGAATGCGGCAGGGTATCACATCGATGCATGTGACTGCCCGCTTCGCCAAAAAGAAGGAAGTCGCCAAGGCCCTCAAGCTCAAGGAACAGGAAATAGGAACGGAGTACCGACCCGGCACGACCTGGCCTGTCTGACCGCCGAACGCATCCTGGGGGCATGACATTCATGTTGACCGCGCCTAAAGCACGGCCAGTCACCATGGTTCGGATTCGCCTCTCTTGTCCATCATCGCCATTGCCTCCGACCATGCCGGCCATGCGCTGAAGGCAGTGCTGGTGGATGAGCTGCGCGCGGCGGGGCATGACGTGCTCGACCTGGGGCCGGACAGCGAGGCGCGCGTGGATTATCCCGACTATGGCGCGGCACTCGGGGTAGCGCTTGCCGATGGCCGGGCGGCGCGCGGAATTGCCGTGTGCGGCTCGGGGATCGGGATTTCGATTGCGGTCAATCGCAATTTGGGCGCGCGGTGTGCGCTGGTGACCAGCGGGCTGATGGCGCGGCTGGCGCGGCAGCATAACGACGCCAATTGCATCGCACTCGGCAGCCGGCTGATCGGCGTCGATGTGGCGCGCGACTGTGTGCGCGAGTTTCTGGCCACGGATTTCGAGGGTGGTCGCCATGCCGCCCGCGTGGCAAAACTGGGCGCAAAATTGGGCACGAGCCCGCTTGAGGAGTAGAGCGATGAGCACCAACCCCGTTTCGCTGATGGAGTCCTCGGGCTTTTTCGACACCCCGCTCGCCGGGGGTGATCCGGCTGTGGCAGCGGCGGTGGCGGCCGAGCTTGACCGGCAGCAGAACCAGATCGAGCTGATCGCGTCGGAGAACATCGTCAGCCGTGCGGTGCTGGAGGCGCAGGGTTCGGTGTTCACCAACAAATATGCCGAAGGCTATCCCGGCAAGCGCTATTACCAGGGGTGCGCGCCGTCCGATGTGGTCGAGCAGCTCGCCATCGATCGGGCGAAGCAGCTTTACGGGTGCGCCTGGGCGAATGTGCAGCCGCACTCGGGGGCGCAGGCCAATGGCGCGGTGATGCTGGCGTGCACGAAGCCGGGGGACACGATCCTGGGCATGAGCCTCGATGCCGGGGGGCATCTGACGCATGGCGCCAGAGCGGCGATGAGCGGGAAATGGTTCAACGCCGTGCAATATGGGGTGCGACGCGAGGACCAGCTGATCGATTATGATGCGGTGGAAGCGCTGGCGCTGGAGCACCGGCCGACGCTGATCATCGCCGGTGGCTCGGCCTATCCACGGGTGATCGATTTCGCTCGCTTCCGCGAAATTGCCGACAAGGTGGGGGCGACTTTCCTGGTCGATATGGCGCATATCTCGGGGCTGGTCGCGGCCGGGCTGCACCCGTCGCCGCTGCCGCACGCGCATGTGGTGACGACGACGACGCACAAGACGCTGCGGGGGCCGCGTGGCGGCATGATCCTCTCCAACGACGAGGCGCTGGGCAAGAAGCTCAATTCGGCGGTGTTCCCGGGGCTGCAGGGTGGCCCGCTGATGCATGTGATTGCCGCCAAGGCAGTGGCGTTCGGCGAGGCACTGCAGCCCGAGTTCAAGGATTACATCGCCCGGGTGATCGCCAATGCGCAGACGCTGGCGGCGAAGCTGGTGGCGCGCGGCTGCGATGTGGTGGCGGGCGGCACCGACACGCATCTGGCGCTGATCGACCTGACGCCCAAGGGCATCAACGGCAAGGAAGCCGATGAGGCGCTTGAGCGCGCCGGCATCACCTGCAACAAGAATGGCGTGCCGTTCGACCCGCTGCCGCCGACCAAGACCAGCGGCATCCGGGTGGGCTCACCGGCGGGGACGACGCGTGGCTTCGGCCAGGCCGAGTTTGCGGCGATCGGCGACATGATTGCCGATGTGCTTGACGGGCTGGCGGCGAACGGGGAGCATGGCAATGCCGAGGTGGAAAAGGCGGTGAATCTCCGCGTGCGGGCGCTTTGCGCGCGCTTCCCCATCTATCCGGCGGGCTGAGCGAGGAGACGCGACATGAGCGGGACCGAAGAGCCTAAGGCACCTGAACCGAACAAGATCGACAAGTTGGCCGAGGATGCTGTGGAAGCCGGGCGCAAGATGCTCGACAGCGAAACCGGCCGCAAGGTGGCGCAAGCCAGCGAAAACGCCTTTGCCAAGGCCGAGGCGCTGGGGCGCGAGGCGATGGCAAGCGACACCGCCAGGCAGGCGACGGCCAAGGCGAAGGAACTTGCGGGTGATGCCGCCGAAGCGGGCAAGCGCTTCATGGATTCGGACACCGGCAAGAAGGTCGCCGATGTTGGCGAGAAGGCCTATGACAAGGCCGGCGAACTCGCGCGGCAGGCGATGGCGAGCGATGCGGCGAAGCAGGCGACCGACACCGCCAAGCAGGTGTGGAGCACGAGGCTCGGCAAGAACATGGCGACGGGGGCGGCGGCCGGGGCGGCGCTGGGGCTGGTGGTGCCGTTCGTAGGATCGATCTTCGGCGGCGTTGTGGGTGCGGGGCTGGGATATTTGCGCACGATTACCAAGAAACCCTGATGCGCTGCCCTTTTTGCGGGAACGACGACAGCCAGGTGAAGGACAGCCGGCCGACCGAAGACGGGGCGGCGATCCGGCGCCGGCGGCAATGCCCGGCGTGTGGCGGGCGCTTCACGACCTTCGAACGGATCCAGCTGCGTGAACTGGTGATCGTGAAGAAGAGTGGCAAGCGCGAGATTTTCGACCGCGACAAGCTGGCGCGATCGATCGCGATTGCGTGCCGCAAACGACCGATTGCCGAGGAGCGGATCGAGCGGATGGTCAACGGCGTGGTGCGGCGGCTGGAATCGACGGGCGACGGCGAGATCGATGCCGGCACGCTCGGGGAAATGGTGATGGTGGGGCTGCAGGCGCTCGACCCGGTGGCGTATATCCGCTTCGCCAGCGTGTATCGCGATTTCCGCGAGGCGCGTGATTTCGAGACATTCGTGGGGTCGCTCGCTGCGGTGACACGGCCGGTCGATCCGCCGGCATGAACCATCTTCCCCCCGCGGTCATTCCTCCCGCGGTTATTCCCCCTGCTGTCATTCTCGTGCGCCCGCAGCTTGGCGTGAACATCGGGGCGGTGGCGCGCGCGATGATGAACTTCGGGCTGAGCGACCTCCGGCTGGTCAATCCGCGCGACGGCTGGCCAAATGCCGATGCCGGGCCGGCGGCGAGCGGCGCCGATGCGATATTGGATGGCGCGCGACTGTTCGGCTCGGTGGCGGAGGCGTGCGCCGACCTGCACCTGGTGTTTGCCACCGCGATGCTGATGCGGCCGATCACGCGGCGGGTGGTGACGCCCGAGCGGGCGGTGGCGGAGCTGCGCGCGGTGCAGCTGCAGGGCACGCTTCCCGGCGGGCTGCTGTTCGGGCCGGAACGGACGGGACTGGAGACGGTCGACCTGGTGGTGGCGCATGCCGTGTGCACCATCCCGACCAGCGCCGAGCATGGCTCGCTCAACCTGGCGCAAGCGGTGGTGGTGTGCGCCTATGAATGGATGCGGCAGGCGGAGACGATGCTGCCGGACGAGCTGCAGAACTACAGCGGCCCGGCGGCGATGGGCGAGCTGGAGAACCTGATCGCCGACATCGACGCGCGGCTGGCGGCGAACCGCTATTACAGCCCCGGATCCGGCCGGCCCGAAGCGGCGCGGTTGACGCTGCGCAACCTGCTGACCCGGCCGCAGTTCAGCGAGGGCGAGGTGCGGACGCTGCGCGGGGTGGTGCGGATCTTGAGTGTGCCGCGCGGGACGCCGGGATCGAGATAGGGGCTGCGGCGGTTGGCGCCGACGAAGGCGTCTGTCAGGATTTCTTGAAAGACAGGCCCGCAGCCTCGGCTTGCAGCGCCCAGCCGGTGCTGCGGGCATGGGCGCCGATGAGGCCGATCATGGCGCTGCGACCATCGGCTTCGGGCTTGCCGGCGAGGGCCTTGGCGGCGGTTTCGGGGAGTGGGTGGTCGTTGGTCCAGCGGGCCCCTGCGGCGTCGATGACGAGGGGCGCGCTGCGGCTGATGTCCGCGAGGATGAGGGCGGCGCCGGACACCAGGCTGGCGGGGAGATCGGGCGCGGCATCGAGATCGAGGGTGAGCGGCGTGTCGGGCAGGCCTTCGTGGAGCAGCTTGGCGAGCGCCGCGGCGCCCATGCTGCTGCCGGCGGCACCGAGCGCCAGCCGCACCAGCCGCAGCCGTGCGGACAGCTTGCGGATGGCGGCGGTGATGAGGCCGTTGATCTCGGCATCGCCGGTATCGCCGAGCAGTTCGCTCGCGGTGAGCAGCGTGGCCACGGGAGTCGCCATGTCGTGGCAGAGCCAGCGGACAACGAGGGCGGCCTGGTTTTCGGAGATGCTTTCGCTCATGCAACACTTACCTTTGATCGCAGGCCCATCGCCAGCAGCCGGCCATCGCCGCCCTGGGTGAGCTCGAATTCGACACGCTGGCCGGGTGCCAGCGTGTCCAGCCCCGCCGTGACAAGAGCGGAGGCATGGACGAAGACATCCCGGGGCCCGTGATCGGGCGTGATGAAGCCGAAACCCTTCTTGTGATCATACCATTTGACAGCGCCGGTGGCCATCAGACCGTCTCCAGATGCAGTTTGTGAAAGCGGCCGTGCAGGACGCCATCGCCTGCTGCTGCCCAAGCGGTGGTGCCCGATTGGCCGATGATCATCCAGATCTGCCCGTTCTGCAATGCGCGCGCGGCGTCGCGGCGGGAGGGCTGGTCGCTGCCATCGGGGTGGCTGTGATAATGGCCGAGCACCGCCATGCCCTCGCCGCGCGCGGCGCGGTGGGTGGCGAGGAGCATGGCGGGATCAATTTCGAAGCGGCGGGCGGGATCGGCGGCGGTGTTGCGGGCCGGGCGCGCGATGAGGATATGGCCGGGCGTGCCGAGCAGCAGCCCGCAGGCTTCAAGCGGTGCATCGGCATGGGCGTGCGCCAGAAGCTGCTCCGCGATACCACTTGCAATCCGAACGATCATCCCGACATCGACCATTCCTCGGGGGCTAGTCTATGGGACCGGAAAAGTCGATTGCCGAAGCGCGCATCGCGTGCGTGCTCGATGCCGGCATGGCCGGCTGGCGGCTCGACCGGGCGCTGGCGGCGAGCATTCCGGCGCACAGCCGCGAGCGGCTGAAGGCGCTGGTGGCAGCGGGGCAGGTGCGCCGCGCCGATGGCACGCTGCTGCGCGACCCGGCGCTGAAGGTGAAGGGCGGCGAGGCGCTGGAGGTGCTGGTGCCGCTGGCACGGCCATCGGACACGCTGGCGCAGGATATTCCGCTCGAGATCGTGCACGAGGACGAGGCGCTGCTGGTGGTGGACAAGCCGGCCGGGCTGGTGGTGCATCCGGCCGCCGGAAACCTCGATGGCACGATGGTGAATGCGCTGCTGCACCATTGCGCCGGCCGGCTTTCGGGCATCGGCGGGGTGGCGCGGCCGGGGATCGTCCACCGGATCGACAAGGACACGTCGGGGTTGCTGGTGGTGGCGAAGACCGACACGGCGCATGAAGGGCTGGCCCGGCAGTTTGCGGCGCACACCGTGGAGCGGCGCTACATGGCGGTGGTGGCCGGGGTGCCGGTGCCGCCGGCCGGGCGGATCGAGGGATCGCTGGCGCGCTCGACGGTCAACCGCCAGAAGATGGCGCTGGTGAGCGATGGGCGCGGCAAGCGCGCGGTGACGCACTTCCGGATGCTGCGGGCGCTGGAGGGCGCCGCACTTGTCGAATGCCGGCTGGAGACGGGGCGGACGCACCAGATTCGCGTGCACATGGAATCGATCGGCCATCCGCTCGCCGGCGACCCGGTTTACGGGCGGATGCCGGGCAAGCTCGGGGCGGTGCTGGGCGAGCTGGGTTTCCGCCGCCAGGCGCTGCACGCGGCGACGCTGGGGTTTGTGCATCCGTTCACACAAGAAAAGCTATCTTTTGAATCGGCGCTGCCTTCGGATATAGTGGAGTTGATCGGTCGTCTTTCGAGCGCCGAAGTTCAGGAGTAGACATGGCCAATCTGCCAGCAAAGACCAGCATTCCAGCACTCGGCGGCGAAGCCGGGCTTAACCGCTATCTGGCGGAAATCCGGAAGTTTCCGCTGCTCGCCCCCGAGCAGGAATACATGCTTGCGCGCCGCTGGGCCGAGCATGAGGACCCGGAGGCCGCCGCGACGCTGGTGACCAGCCATCTTCGGCTCGTCGCCAAGATCGCCATGGGCTACCGCGGCTATGGGCTGCCGGTGGCGGAGCTGATTGCCGAGGGCAATATCGGGCTGATCCAGGGCGTGAAGAAGTTCGACGCCGAAAAGGGCTTCCGGCTCGCGACCTATGCGATGTGGTGGATCAGGGCGGCGATCCAGGAATATATCCTGCGCTCGTGGAGCCTGGTGAAGATCGGCACCACGGCCGCACAGAAGAAACTGTTCTTCAACCTGCGGCGGCTGAAGAGCAAGCTCGGCGCCATCGAGGATGGCGACCTGCGCGGCGAGGACACGCTGAAGATCGCCACCACGCTCGGGGTGACCGAGGATGAGGTGGTATCGATGAACCGCCGGATGTCGATGGGCGGCGACTCGAGCCTCAACGCGCCGCTCCGCGAGGAGGGCGAAGGCGAGTGGCAGGACTGGCTTGCCGACCAGGGGCCGCTGCAGGACGAGATGGTGGCCGATGCGCAGGAGCGCGACCAACGCCATGGGCTGCTGACCGAAGCACTGGCGACGCTGAACGAGCGCGAGCGGGACATCCTGACCCGCCGCAGGCTGCTCGACGAGCCGGAGACGCTGGAAGCGCTGAGCCAGGACTATGGCATCAGCCGCGAGCGGGTGCGGCAGATCGAGGTGCGGGCGTTCGAGAAGCTTTCCCAGGCGATGCACAGCCTTGCCACTTCGAAGCGGTTGCTGCCCGAACCGGCCTGAATTTCCGCGCCTGCCGGCACTTTCATACAATCATCACGATTGCAGTTTACGCTGCAATGCAGCATGATTGCTGGTGAGTGGGCAGGAGCTGCACGATGCGCAAGACAAAGGCGACTGCAGGCTGGTTTCGCCGGCTGCTGTTGGCAGGCGGCTCCGGGCTGATGATGGCCGGGGCACCGTCGATGGCGCTCGTGGTGATCGAGCCCTCGTCGCAGGTGGTGCCCTCGGCGCAGGCGGTGCCCTCGTCCCAGGTGACGCCGGCGGTGCGGTCATCGTTGGCGGCCGAACAGACGAAGACTGTGGCAAAGCAGGGCGATACCGTTGGCGGCGTGGTCATGCTGCTGTGCAGCCTGGCCTTCACGGTGATGCTGCTGCGCGGCCGCGCCGAAGACCGCGATTAGCCCGCAGATCGAGCCGAGCATGATTGACGGGGGCCGCTTGCTGCGGTCTGTTGCGCCATGGGTGCGCGACCACGAAAGACCCCGGCCGGGCGGCGGCCGCTGACGATCGCAGCTGCGAGGGGAGGTCGCACGCGGTTTCGGCAACGGCCGCTGCGCTGGCTGCTCGCCGCACTTGCGAAGCTGCTGATGTGGTTCGTGATTCTCAGCGTCGGCTGGGTGGTCACCTATCGTTTCATTCCGGTGCCGATCACCTGGCCGATGGCGCGCGACATGATGCAGGGTCGGGAGGTGGAGCGCGACTGGACGCCGCTGGCGGCCATGGCGACGGCGATGCCGCGCGCCGTGATCGGCGCCGAGGACGGCAATTTCTGCGCGCATTGGGGGTTCGATGTCGAGGCGATCAAGGCGGCGGCGACGCGCAACGCCGAGGGCGAGCGGCTGCGCGGCGGCTCTACCATCTCCCAGCAGACTGCCAAGAACGCGTTCCTGTGGCCGGGCCGTTCCTATGTCCGCAAGGGACTGGAGGCCTGGTTCGCGCTGCTGATCGAACTGGTGTGGGGAAAACCGCGGATCATGGAAGTCTATCTCAACATCGCCGAGATGGGGCCCGGGGTTTATGGTGCCGAGGCGGCAGCACAGCATCATTTCGGCACGAGCGCCGCCAGGCTGACCCGCCAGCAGGCGGCGCGGCTGGCGGCGATCCTGCCGCAGCCGATCAAGCGCAATGCGGGCACGCCGGGGCCGTTCGTGCGCCGCTATTCGCGGGCGATCGAGAAGCGGATCCGGGTGGTGGGGGATTCGGGGTACGACGGTTGCCTCGGGTAGGGCGCGTTTTCGGCGGACGAACGTGACCCCCACCCCGCTCGCGCCGAAGGCCGCGAGTCGCCCTCCTCGCAAGGGGGAGGGATGTTTGGTGAGTGGTCTGGCGTCACATTCCGGGCAGGCTGAAGCCGGGCGGGAGCTGCATGCCGGCGGTGAGTTTGGACATTTCGGCGTTGCCGGCAGCGTCTGCCTTGGCCTTGGTGTCGTTGAAGGCAGCGACGATCAGGTCTTCGAGCATTTCGCGCGATTCGGCATCGAGCAGCGACGGATCGAGCTGGACGCTGCGGACCTGGCCGCGGGCGGTCGCGCGGATGCGGACCATCCCGCCGCCGCTCACGCCTTCGACTTCGATCCGGTCGAGCTCGGACTGGGCCTTGGCCATCTGTTCCTGCACATTGCGCGCGGCGGCCATGAGTTCATCGAGATTGGGCATTTGCTGTCCTTTCGGGGCCTGTGCTCTGGGGGGTATCGACACCGATCAGTTCGGCGCCCTTGAAACGGGTGAGCAGTGCATCGACCAGCGGATCGGCGCGGGCGGCGGCGAGGCGGGCGGCCTCTGCGGCGAGCGTGGCTTCGCGGAGCGTGGCACCGCCGCCGGTTTCACGGAACTGCACGTCCCATCGGGTGCCGGTCCAGCGCGCCAGGCACTGGCCGATTTCCGCGAGCGCCTCGCGGCGGGCACCCGGTCCGGTGGCGAGCAGGAGGCGTGGCGGGGAGTCTTCGGGCGCATAGTCGATCAGCCGCAGCTGTTCGGCGAGCATGTGCGCGAGCTGCGGCTCGGTGTTCGCCTCGAACAGCCGGACGATGGCGGCGAGATCGGCTGGCAGCCTGGTCTGCGGTGCGGGCGCTGCGCTGGCGGCGGGGGCGGGCGCTGCAATGGCGGCGGTTGCGGGCGCTGCAATGGCGGCGGGTGCGGGGGCCGATGCGGGGCCGTGTGAAGCCGGCGAAACAGCCGGCAGTGCAGCGCCCTCGGTGAGCGCCTTGATGAGCGCGCCGGGATCGGGGAGGCTGCTGGCGTGGATGAGCCGCAGCAGCGCCATTTCGGTGGCCTGCAGCGCGTCCGGGGCGGCCTGCACGTCCGCCAGGCCCTTGAGCAGCAACTGCCACAGCCGGTGCAGGGCGGGAAAATCGAGCCGGGTTGCCCAATCCGTGATCTGCTGGCACTCCTCGGCGCTGAAATCGGCGGTTTCGGACGGCGCGACGCGGGTACGGGTGATGGCATGGACCAGCGCCAGCATCTCGCGCAGCAGCGCCTCGGGCTCGCGGCCGAGCGCATGCTGGGCGGCGAGTGCGGCGAGCATGGCGGGGGCATCGCCGGCGACGCAATGGCCGAACAGGCTGCGCACGGCTCCCCGATCGGCAAGACCCAGCATGTCCCGCACTTGGCTGGCAGTGACGCTGTCGGTGCCGTGGGCGATCGCCTGGTCGAGCAGCGATAGGCCGTCGCGAACCGAGCCTTCGGCGGCGCGGGCGATGAGCGCCAGGGCTTCCGGCTCGGCGGCGATGTTCTCGGCTTCGGCGATTTTTGCGAAATGGGCGGTGAGCACATCGGCCGGCACGCGCTTGAGGTCGAAGCGCTGGCAGCGGCTGAGCACGGTGACGGGGAGCTTCTGCACTTCGGTGGTGGCGAAGATGAACTTGACGTGCGGGGGCGGCTCCTCGAGCGTTTTCAGCAGCGCGTTGAAGGCGTTGCGGGTGAGCATATGGACTTCGTCGATGATGTAGATCTTGAAGCGCGCCGACACCGCCGCATAGCGCACCGCCTCGATGATCTCGCGCACATCGTCGACGCCGGTGTTGGATGCGGCGTCCATCTCGATGACGTCCATATGGCTGCCGCTGGCGATCTGGGTGCAATGGATGCACTGGCCGCAGGGATCGATGGTGGGGCCGCCGTTGCCATCGGCGCCGATGCAGTTGAGGGCGCGGGCGATGATCCGCGCCGTGCTCGTCTTGCCCACGCCGCGCACGCCGGTGAGCAGCCAGGCCTGCGCCAGCCGGCCGCGGGCGATGGCGTTGCCGAGCGTTTGCACCATCGCCTGCTGGCCGATGAGGCCGGCGAAGCTGCCGGGGCGATATTTGCGGGCGAGCACGCGGTAGGCCGGGGCCGGGGCGGCCAGCGGCACATCTTCGCCGAAAAGGCTGGAGTCGGGGGATTCGGTCATCGCGGGCAAGGTGTAGCGGCTTGGGGGGGCGGCGTCATCATGGGGGATTGGGGGGTGCCGGTGTGTGACGCGGGCGGGAACGCGGCAAAGCCGCGTTCTGACGTCAGACGAGTTCGGGTGGCGGAGGGCCAGCCGCCGCGCTGACCGCGCGTGCGCGAGTCTCGCAATAGCGTTGCTCTGTCTTGCCGCGCTGCGCGGG
>JBBSPR010000075.1:0-11867 GCA_038258615.1 Sphingomonadales bacterium | reverse complement strand
GCGGCGCGGCTGGAGGTGGAGCAGGCGCAGCGGGCGGGCGATTATGCCAAGGCCGGCGAGCTGACCTATGGCCGCATCCCCGAACTGGAGCGCAATCTGGCCGAAGCCGAGGGGGCGACGGTCGGTGCGATGGTGCGCGAGGAGGTGACGGCGGACGATATCGCCGCGGTGGTCTCGCGCTGGACGGGGATTCCCGTCGATCGGATGCTCGAGGGCGAGCGCGACAAGCTGATGAAGATGGAGAGCATCCTGTCGGCACAGGTGATCGGGCAGGAGGCGGCGGTGCGCGCGGTTTCGGCTGCGGTGCGCCGGGCACGGGCGGGGTTGCAGGACCCGAACCGGCCGCTGGGCTCGTTCCTGTTCCTGGGGCCCACGGGTGTCGGCAAGACCGAACTGACCAAGGCGCTGGCGAACTTCCTGTTCGACGATCCGCGCGCGATGGTGCGATTGGACATGAGCGAGTTCATGGAGAAGCATTCGGTGGCGCGGCTGATCGGAGCGCCTCCCGGCTATGTGGGCTATGAGGAGGGCGGGGTGCTGACCGAGGCGGTGCGGCGCCGGCCGTATCAGGTGGTGCTTTTCGATGAGGTGGAGAAGGCGCACGGCGATGTGTTCAACGTGCTGCTGCAGGTGCTCGACGATGGCCGGCTGACCGATGGCCAGGGGCGGACGGTGGACTTCACCAACACGCTGATCATCCTGACGTCGAACCTGGGCTCGCAATATATCGCAGCACTGCGCGACGACCAGCCGGTGGCGGATGCCGAGGCGCAGGTGATGGAAGTGGTGCGCGGGCATTTCCGGCCCGAGTTCCTGAACCGGTTGGACGAGATCGTGCTGTTCCAGCGGCTCGGCGAGAGTGCGATGGCGCCGATCGTCGATTTGCAGGTGCTGCGCGTGCAGGCGTTGTTGAAGGATCGCAAGATCACGCTGACGCTCACCGATGCAGCGCGGCGCTGGCTGGCGCGGGTGGGTTATGACCCGGTCTATGGGGCGCGGCCATTGAAGCGTACCGTGCAGCGGCATCTGCAGGACCCGCTGGCGGAGCTGATCCTCTCGGGCGCCGTGGCGGATGGCAGCAGCGTGGCGGTGGACGAGGGCGACGGCAAGCTGGCGCTGACGCCGGGCTGAGGCGTCAGTCGCGGATGAGGCCGGTGACCGGCTTCAGGCCGCGCTCGCCGAACACCCGGACCGCGACTTCGGCCGGATCGAGCCCGAACTGGCCTGCGGCGGCGCCGGCCAGCAGGGCGCGCAGATCGAGGGTGGGGCGCAGGTCGCGGCCTGCGAACAGCGGCGTGGGCGCCAGCCCCGGCCAGTCCGCGAGCACCTGCGCCCTGGTCAGCGTGCCGCCGGCGAGGATGGCGGCACCGCCGGTGCCATGGTCGGTGCCGCCCGTGCCGTTGGGGGCTGCGGTGCGGCCGAATTCGGTGGCGGCGATGACGAGCGTCTGACTCCAGGCGGGGCCGAGGCCGGAGCGCAGGGCAGCGATGGTGCCGTCAAGCTGGCGGAGCTGCGCGGTCAGCCGACCGGGCTGGTTGGCATGCGTGTCCCAGCCACCGATTTCGAGCATGGCGACGCGCGCACCTTGGGGCTTGGCGAGAAAGGTGGCGGCCAAGCGGCCGAGTGCTGCCGGATTGGCGCGACCCCCTCCCCCTGATTTCCCGTCCTGCCCGGCGGCGGTGCGTGCGTCGATTGCCTGGCCCCAGAGCGCGTGGAGTTGCGGATCGCCCTGGTACAGCGCCTCGACGCGGGCGAGCAGGGCGGCGTCGGCATCGGGAATCTGCGATGGGGCGAAGGACGTGGCGGCGGCGGGGCCGCGCAGCACCATCGGCATGGTGGCGGTGAGCGCCACTGCCGGTTCCGCTTTGGGGAGCATGGGAAGCAGGCGGTTGAGCCAGCCGTCGCCCCGGGCGTAGGCGGTGGTGCCGCCGGTTTCGAGGACGTTCTGGGCTTCGAAGTGCGAGCGCTCGCGGTAGGGAGAGGCGATGGCGTGGACGAAGGCGGCCTCGCCGCGGGCGTGGAGGCTGCCGATTTCCGCGAGGGCGGGGTGCAGGCTCCACATGCTGTCGAGCCTGAGCGGGGCACCGGCGGCGGGTGGCGGGCCGAAGTTGGCGCGCAGCGGGGCATAAGCGGGGTCGCCGAGGGGCATGATGGTGGCGATGCCGTCCATGGCGCCGCGCAGCATGATGAACACCAGCCGGCGCTCGGTGGCGGGGGCGGCGAGGGTAAGGCCGGGGATGGCAAGGCCGCCGGCAAACCCGGCAAGCATGTGGCGACGGTTGAGGTGCATCATCACTCTCTCCGAAGGAATTCGGGCGACACCAGCAGCAGTGCCATCGCTTGTGCCGGGCTCTCGGCGCGGGCGATCGCCTGGGCGGTCGCAGCGGTGAGCACGCCGGGGAGCAGCTTCGGCGCCAGCGTGCGGGCATCGATGCGGTCGCCGAAGGCTGCCGCCATCCGGCCGCCGGTCTCGACGCGGCGCATCAGCGCGTCGGGAGCGGCCCAGCTGGCGGCGATATCGTCCCAGCCGGCGGGCGACCCCGGCCGCCAGGCTGGCTGGCCAAGGGCATTCAGCGCCGGCGCGTAACGGAGATCGGGTACCTGGCGCTGGCCGGTACCGCGCAAGGCGGAGATCAACCATTCCCAAGGCGTCTTGAACTTGGTGGCGGGCGCCCAAGCCTCGGGGGCTTCGACAAGCGCCTGGGTGACGGCTGCCAGATCGCCGCCGCTGGTCAGCCAGCGCGCTTCGAGCTTGGCCACAAGTGCTGGTGGGGGCACATCGGCGACGAAGTGGCGGGCGAGCTTGGTGCACAGGTGGCGCGCGGTGCGGGGATCGCGGGCGAGGGACAGCAGCATGGCGCGGCCTTGTGCCTCCCCGTCCTGACTGTAGCTGTTTGCGAGCAGCGTCTGGGTGCCGGGCTCGTGCCAGTTCGGTTGGAAGACGAAGGCGCCGTCCGGCGCCTCGATGCCGATCGGGCGGCGGACGAAGCCGCCCACGCTCCAGCCGGTCAGCCCGCGTGCCAGGGCGAGCACATCGGCTTGGCCATAGCCCGAGCCAGCGCCGAGCGTGTGGAGCTCCAGGATTTCGCGCGCCAGGTTCTCGTTGAGGCCCAGTTGACGTGGGGGCTGGCGGCGGGGCGGCTGGAGGCGGGGGGGCTGGCGGCGGCGCTGCCTTCGCGCGGCGGCCTGCGCCAGCCGCGAGCCGGGTCCGATCGACTGCGCCTGATCGAGATAGAGCATCATCGCCGGGTGGCGCGCCACTGCGAGCAGCATGTCTTCGAAGCGACCGAGGATATGCGGGCGGATGGCTTCGAATTCGAGAGTGCCGGCGAGGCCGATGGTCGCCAGCTTGTCGGCGGACACGGCGAAATGATTGGCCCAGAAATGCACCAGCCGCTCGGGGAAGGGGGCGGGGGTGATGAGCGCCTCCTGCACGCGGGCGCGAACGTGCTGGCCGTAGCTTTCCCGGTACATGCGTCGCAGTTGCTGGCGGATGTTGGCCTGGGGATCGGCGGCTGGTGCGGTTGCTGCGTTCTGGCCGGGCTTGCGCTGTGCGAGATACTGCCGGAACCGAGCTGCGGCCTCGGCGCTGTCGGGGGTGGCGGCGATGGCGGGCGTGCGGGGCGTGAACTTGTCCAGCTGGCCGAGCAGCCAAGCCTGCGGCCGGGCTGGCAGCGGCTCATCGGGGCGCGCGCCGAGACCGAAGCGGTTGAGCGCGATCGCGGGGGCCAGGGCAGACAGTGTCACCATGGCGAGGTTACGAAGCGGGCCGGCGCGATCCCTCGCACCGGCCGGCCATCTTGCGATGAAGCGATGCGCCTCAGTTGTTGATCTGGCGCTTGAAGAAGGGCGGGATCTCGACTTCGGGCTCGCGCGCCTCGGGTTCGGGCGCGAGGTTGGCGGGGGGGGGCGGCACGGGCTTGGGGCGATGGCCGCCGGACAGGCCGAGCATCTTTTCGAACAGGGTGGGTGTGCGCTCTTCCACCACCGGCTCGACGACCACAGGGGTGGGTGCCGGCGTGGGTGCGGGGACCGGCGCCGCCTTGGCCGCAGGGGTAGGCGGCGCGACGGCAGGGCCGGCGGCACCGATCGGCGCCTTGGCGGGGGTGAAACGGAACGTGTCGGCGGCGGTCACCGCTTCCGGCTCGATCCGCACCGCCATGGCGCCGAGATCGATCTCGTCGTCCTCGGGCGCGGCCGTAGCGGGCTCGGGCGTTTCCTGCGCCGTGGACTGCGGTGCACTGGCTGAGGGGACGATGCTGGGAGCCGAGGCGAATATGCTTGGTTGGGTGGACACTGCGGGCTCGGGCTTTTGGCGCGTTGCCGCACGCGCCGGCTCGGGCTTGGCAGCGGCATCAATGCCGGTGGCGACGACCGAGACGCGCATCGTGCCTTCGAGATCGCGGTTGAGGGCGCTGCCGACGATGATGTTGGCTTCGGGATCGACGAGATCGCGGATGTAGGTGGCAGCTTCATCGACTTCCATCAGCGTCAGGTCGGTGCCGCCGGTGATGTTGATGATGACCCCCTTGGCACCGCGCATGCTGACCTCGTCGAGCAGCGGGTTGGCGATGGCCTTTTCGGCGGCCGAGAGCGCGCGGCCTTCGCCACTGGCTTCGCCGGTGCCCATCATGGCCTTGCCCATCTCGCTCATCACGGTGCGGATGTCGGCGAAATCGAGGTTGATGAGGCCGGGCAGGATCATCAGGTCGGTGATGCCGCGCACGCCCTGGTGGAGCACCTGGTCGGCCATGGCGAAAGCATCGACGAGGCTGGTCGACTGGTTGGCGATGAGGAACAGGTTCTGGTTGGGGATGACGATCAGCGTGTCGACCACCTTCTGCAGTTCGGCGATGCCCTCCTCGGCGGCGCGCATGCGGCGCGAGCCTTCGAAGGTGAAGGGCTTGGTGACGACGCCGACGGTAAGAATGCCCTTTTCGCGGGCAGCGCGGGCCACGACCGGGGCCGCGCCGGTGCCGGTGCCGCCACCCATGCCGGCGGCGATGAAGCACATGTGCGCGCCTTCAAGGCTGTTTTCGAGCTGCTCGAGCGTTTCCTCGGCGGCGGCGCGGCCGATCTCGGGACGGGCACCTGCACCAAGCCCTTGCGTGATCTTCATGCCGAGCTGGATGCGGGTCTCGGCCTTGCTGGCGGCAAGGCTCTGCGCATCGGTGTTGGCGACGATGAAATCGACCCCCTGCAGCTCGGCATTGATCATGTTGGCGACGGCGTTGCAGCCGGCGCCACCAACGCCGACGACGGTAATCCGAGGCTTCAATTCGGTCAGCTCGGTCCGTTCGAACTCCAGCATATCGTGTCTCCCATGTGCGCAAGCATACTATATCTATTGAATCAGAAGAGAAGAGTCAGAATTCCTTGAACAGCCGGTCCCAGGCCGAAAGCAGCCCAGTTCGCCGCGGTCCATCGCGGCTGGTGGGCGGGTTGTGCCAGATGTCGGGCTCCTCGGCGGCGGCGAACAGCACCAGCCCTGCGAGCGTTGCGAAGGCCGGGCTCGATTGCGCCTGCGGCAGGCCGATGAGGCCGCCGGGGCGGCCGATGCGGACGTTGCGGCCGAGCACGCCTTGCGCGAAATCGGCGATGGCGCGCAGCTCGGCGCCGCCGCCGGTGAGGACGACCTGGCGGGCGCGGGGGCCGGTGAAGCCGAGTGCCGCCAGCCGCTGTTCGACCAGCCCGAAGATCATGTCGAGCCGCTGGCGGATGACGGCGATGATCTGCGCGCGCGGCACCCGCAGCGGCTCGGCCATGCCCTCATCGTTGATCGGCGGCAGCTCGATGGTTTCGCTCATGTCCTTCGCCATGGCGATGGCGGCGCCTTCCAGGGTCTTGATCCGCTCGGCATCGACGAGGCGGATGCTGAAGGTGGAGGCGATATCGGCAGTGATGTCGTTGGCGCCCATGGCGATGGTGGCGACGCCCACCAGCATGCCGCCGCTATGGACCGCGACGGTGGTGACGCCGGCACCAATCTCGATGAGCGCCACGCCGAGCAGCCGCTCCTCGGCATCGAGCGTGGCGAGGCTGGCGGCGAGCGGGGCAGCGACCAGCGTGCGCAAGCCGAGATGGGCGTTCTTGATCGCGCGGTCGAGGTTCTTGAGCGGCGGGGTTTCGGCGGTGACGACATGGACATCCATGCCGAGCCGATCGGCATGGAAGCCGACCGGGCTTTCCACCGCCGCGGCGCCATCGAGCGCATAGAGGGCGGGCTGGGCGTGGACGACGGTGCGGTTGCCGGGCTGGATGGCGGCGCGGCCGGCGGTGCGCAGCGTCTCCATGTCGGCGGGCGTGATGCTGGCGCCAGCGATGTCGATTTCAGTGGAGGCGACGGTGGATTGCAGGTTGCCTGCCGAGATGGAGGCGTGGACGAATTCGACCTGCATGCCGGCGGCGCGCTCGGCCTGGTCCATGGCGCCGCGCACGGCCGCTTCGGTGCGCTCGAAGCTGGCGACCAAGCCGTGCTTGAGCCCCGTGCAGGGCTTCTGGCCGGTGCCGATGACGACGGGCATGCCATCGGCACCGATGCGCGCAATGAGGGCGGCGACCTTGGAGCTGCCGATATCGAGCACCGCCACGGTACGATCGTTGTTGCGGGCGGGGCCGAGGGGAAGCTTGGCCATCAGATTGTTGCCGCTTTTTTGGCGCGCGCGGCCTTTTCGGCGGCTTCCAGTGCCTTTTGCACTTCGGGTCCGCCGACGATGAGCTGGCCGGGAACGCGCATGTCGAACCGCTCGAAATGCGTGCCGAGCAGCTTGCGATTTACGGGCAGCTCGGCTTCGAGGCTGGCGAAGCGGGTGAGAGCGGCGCGGGCGCCATCGGGCGTGTCGGGCAGGGCCAGCGTTTCGCCCGACTTGAAATGGACGTTCCAGCGGCGGGCACCGACCAGCACGCCGGCTTCGATCTTGTCGGTCAGCTGCGGCGAGGCGCTTGTGAGCGCGAGCCAATCGGCGACCTGGTGGTTGGCGCCCGGGCCGACGACGAGCGGCAGGGCGGCAAAACGGTCCAGATCATCGGCGCTCAGCACACGGCCGCCGATATCTATGAGGTGGAAGCGGCCCTTGTGCTGCCAAAGCGCGACAGGCTGGCGCTCGGCGAGACGGACGACGACCGTATCGGGCAGGCGGCGGCTGACGCTGGCATCGGCGACCCAGGGATGGCTGCGCAACTGCGACCGGATGGCGGCGAGATCGGCGCCGAGTAGCGGGTTGCTGGTGCCCCGCAAGACTGCGTTGTAGACGACCATGCGCGGCACTTCGCGGGCACCCAGCACTTCGACGTGGTGGATTTCGAAACCGGCGGCAGCGGATTCGAGCGCCAGGCTGGCACGCATCCGTGCCGGCACATCGGCGACCACGGCGGTGGTGACGCCGGCGGTGGCGAGCAGGGCGGGGACGCCGATCATCAACGCGCGGCGGGACCGCGGCGACAATTCTGGCAGCTTGAGCCGGCGTTTCGGCGGGGGCGGCTTGGCGCCGCGCTTGATGCGGGTTGCGGCCATCAGCTTCGGTCCGCCAGGGCGGCGTCGAGCAGATGCTGCACCAGCGCTTCATAGCTGATGCCGCATGCACGCGCCTGTTCGGGCACGAGGCTGAGCGGAGTCATGCCCGGCTGGGTGTTGACTTCGAGCAGGTAGAGCCCGGCTTCGCCTTGGGCATCGTCCCAGCGGAAATCCGACCGGCTGGTGCCGCGGCAGCCGAGCAGGGTGTGCGCCTTGACCGCCATGGCGAGGGCTGCGGATTCGATCTCGGCGGGGATTTCGGCCGGGCAGATGTGGAGGGTGAGGCCATCGGTGTATTTGGCGGCGTAATCGTAGAAGCCGGAGGTCGGTTTCAATTCGGTGACGGCGAGTGCGCGGGGGCCGGCGGCTTCGTCGATGACGGCGACGGTGAGTTCATGGCCGGCGATGAACGGCTCGGCGAGGAGGGTCGGGAACTCCTGCCATGGTCCGCGTGCGGCGGCTGCGATGGGGTTGCCGAAGTTGGAGGCGTCGGTGACGATGGCGACGCCGACCGACGAGCCTTCGTTGACGGGCTTGAGCACATAGGGGCGCGGCAGCGGATCGGCTGTGAAAAGGTTTGTGCTGCTGACCAGAACGCCTTGCGGCATGCGGATGCCGGCGGGGACGAGGATCGCCTTGGTCAGCTCCTTGTCGATGGCGATGGCCGAGGTGGTGCAGCCGCTGTGGGTGTAGGGCAGGCCCAGTATGTCGAGCAGGCCCTGGACACTGCCGTCCTCGCCCGGCGTGCCGTGGAGGGCGTTGAACACGACATCGGGGGCCGCGGCGGCGAGCCGCTGGGCGACATCGCGGCCCATGTCGATCTCGGTGACGTCATGGCCGAGCGTGCGGCACGCTGCAGCGATGCCGGCGCCCGAGCTGAGTGACACGTCGCGCTCGGCGGACCAGCCGCCCATGAGGACCGCGACCTTCATGGCCGGACACCCCCATGCAGGCCAACACGCTGGATTTCCCATTCCAGCGTGATGCCGGACTGCGCCTTCACGCGGGCGCGGACATCCTCGCCGAGCGCCTCGATGTCGGCGGCGGTGGCGGTGCCGGTGTTGATGAGGAAGTTGGTGTGCTTTTCGCTGACCTGCGCGCCGCCGTGCATCAGGCCGCGGCAGCCGGCGGCGTCGACGAGCTCCCAGGCCTTGTGGGGGTGCGGGTTCTTGAAGGTGGAGCCGCCGGTGCGCGAGCGGAGCGGCTGGCTCGCTTCGCGCGCGGCGGCGATGCGGTCCATTTCGGCAGCGATCGCGGTGCGGTCGCCCGGCTGGCCGCGCAGCCGGGCGGCGACGACGATGGCGCCCTCCGGAAGCGTCGAATGCCGGTAGGAGAAGCCGAGATCGGCGGCGGCGAGGGTGACGAGTGCGCCACAGCGCAGCACCACATCGCAATCGACAAGGATATCGGCGACTTCGCGGCCATAGGCGCCGCCGTTCATCCGCACGAAGCCGCCGACGGTGCCGGGGATGCCGCGCAGGAATTCGAGGCCCGCCACTTGCGCATCGCGCGCGGTGCTGGCGACGAGGATGCCCGAGGCGCCGCCGCCGCAGCTGATGGTCATGTCGTCGGCGCGCACTTGCGCAAAGGCCCTGCCGAGCCGCACGACGACGCCGGGCACGCCGCCATCGCGGACGATGAGGTTGGAGCCGAGGCCGAGCGCCATGACCTGCACCGCCGGATCGAGGGCGAGCAGGAATTCGCGCAGGTCGGCCACGTCCCTGGGCTCGAACAGCCATTCGGCGGGGCCGCCGGCCTTGAACCAGACGAGCGGCGCCAGCGGGGCGTGGGGCGTGAGGGTGCCGCGCGGGGTCAGCATGGCGACCCCTCACCCCGCTCGCCTGCGGCGAGTCGCGCTCTCCCGCAAGGGTAGAGGGAAGAAAGAGGCGGATGGCGCATCATCCGGTGCGCGCCTTGGAAATGGCGTCGGCGAGGCCGGCGGCCCATTTGGTGATATCTCCGGCACCGAGGCAGACGATCATGTCCCCCGGCGCTGCATCGGTGGCGAGTTGGCGGGCGAGATCTTCGGCGTCGGCGACGGTGGTGGCACCGCGGTGGCCGGCACCGAGCAGGCCGGTGACGAGCGCCTGGGCATCGACGCCTTCGATCGGGGCTTCGCCGGCGGTGTAGACGGGGGTGACATAGACGCGGTCGGCATCGTTGAAGGCAGCCTGGAACTCGGCCATCAGGTCGCGCAAGCGGGTGAAGCGGTGCGGCTGGACGACGGCGAGGACGCGGGCAGTGGCCCCCTCGCGGGCGGCGGCGAGGACGGCGCGAATTTCCACCGGGTGATGGCCGTAATCGTCGATGATGGTGATGCCATCGACGTCGCCGACGCGGGTGAAGCGGCGCTTGACGCCACCGAAGCGGGCGAAGCCGGTGCGGATTTCCTCGTCGGAGAGCCCCAGCTCGACCGCGACGGCGACGGCGGCCAGCGCGTTGAGAACATTGTGGCGGCCGGGCATCGGCAGCTCGAGATCCTCGATCCGGCGTTCCTCGTCGCGTTCGGCATTGGGTCGGGGGCGGACGACAACGGCGAAGCGGTTGCCGCCGGGGACCGGCGTTACATTCTCACCGCGCACATCGGCGGGGGCGGAGAAGCCATAGGTGATGATGCGGCGATCGGAGACCTTCGGCAGCAGCGCCTGCACCTCGGGGTGATCGATGCAGAGGATGCCGGCGCCATAAAAGGGCACATGTTCGACGAACTGGCGGAAGCCTTCGCGGACGGCAGCGAAATCGCCCCAATGGTCGAGATGCTCGGGATCGATGTTGGTGACGATTCCGAAGGTGCCGCCGAGCCGCAGGAAGCTGCCGTCGCTTTCATCGGCCTCGACGACCATCCATTCGCCGGCACCCAGCCGCGCGTTGGAGCCATAGGTGTTGATGATGCCGCCGTTGATGACCGTGGGATCGAGCCCGCCGGCATCGAGGAGGGCGGCGACCATCGAGGTGGTGGTGGTCTTGCCATGGGTGCCGGCGACAGCGACGCAGCTTTTGAGGCGCATCAGCTCGGCGAGCATCTCTGCGCGGCGGACGATGGGGACGCGCCTTGCGGCGGCGGCGACGACCTCGGGATTGTCCCGCTTGATGGCGGTGGAGATGACGACCACCGAAGCGGCGGCGACATTCTCGGCGCTCTGGCCGATGAACACCTCGATGCCCTTGTCGCGCAGGCCCTGGACGACATAGCTTTCCGCCGAATCCGAGCCCTGCACGGCAAAGCCGAGGTTCTTCATCACTTCGGCGATTCCCGACATGCCGATGCCGCCGATGCCGACGAAGTGGATGATGCCGATATCGGTGCGGAAGCCCGGGCGAAGGGCAGCGAGGGTCTTTGGAGGGTTGGCGAGCGGGGTCATGCGGCGAGGTCCATCACGAGGTCGGCCAGCCGGGCGGCGGCGTCGGGGCGGCCGAGCCCATGCGCTGCGGCGGCGGCGGCGGCAAGGGCCACGGGGTTGCCGAGCCAGGCTTCGAGCGCTGCCGCCAGCCGGACGGTTGCAAAATCCGGCTGGGCGATCATCACCGCCCCGCCGGCACTCGCCATGGCGCGAGCATTGTCGGTCTGATGGTCGTCGGCGGCGATGGGGAGCGGCACGAGAATGGCGGGGCGGCCCGCTACGGTGAGCTCGGCCACGGTCGAGGCGCCGGCGCGGGCGACGACGAGGTGTGCTGCGGCCATTTCGGACGGAAGGTCTTCGAAATAGGCGCGGATGGTGGCGGTGACGCCAGCGGCGGCATAGGCGGCGCGCATCGCCTCGGCATCCTCGTCGCGGCCCTGGTGGACGACATCGAGGCGGGCGCGCAGGGCATGGGGCAGCAGGGCGACGGATGCGGGGACGACGGTGTTGAGGATCGTGGCGCCCTGGCTGCCGCCGGTGACGAGCAGGCGCAAGCGCGCGGCATGGGCATCGAAGGGCATGGCGCGGGTGGCGACGACGGCGGCGCGGACGGGGTTGCCGGTCAGCGTGGTGCGCGCGGCCCAGCCGGGCTCCATGCGCCGCACCTGCGGGTAGCTGGTGGCGATGGCGGCGACGCGGGGGGCGAGCAGACGGTTGACGCGGCCGAGTGCCGCGTTCTGCTCGTGGATGAGGCAGGGCAGCCGCATCGACAGCCCCGCGAGCAGGCCGGGGAGGGCGGGGTAGCCGCCGAAGCCGACGACGACGCGGGGTTTGATGGTGCTGAACAGCGACCGGGCAGCGCTGAGGCCCTTGAGGACGGAGAAGGCGACGCTGGGCAGGCTGAGCAGCCCCGAGCGGGCGACCGAGCCGCTTTCGACAACGGTGCGTGGGACCCCATCGAACAGGACGCCGAAACCCAGGCCGCGCGTGTCGGGGACGCGGTGGACCGATTG
>JBBSPR010000074.1:0-12133 GCA_038258615.1 Sphingomonadales bacterium | reverse complement strand
CATCGCTCCACCGCCGCCGACGCTCCGGCCCCGAAAACACCGTAATCCCGCCCATCGATCGCTCCTCAGCGCGCTCCAAAGAGCACGCTCAAGACCAATCCCCCAAGATTACAGCAAGGCGGCCTCCACCGCAGGCGTACGCTGAAACCGAAGCAGATATGGGAGATCCGATTTTACCTCAATCAGCGTCGCCGCTTGCGAGATCGGGCGCTGTTCGACCTCGCAATCGACAGCAAGCTACGGGGCTGCGACCTGGTGCAGATGAAGATCCGCGACCTTGTCAGCGGCGGGCAGATCCGCACGCGTGCGATAGTGATGCAACAGAAAACCGGTCGGCCGGTTCAGTTCGAATTGCTTCCAGACGCTCGGACCAGCCTGCTGGCGTGGCTTGAACGGCGGGGCGGCGCAGTGGACGACTATGTCTTTCCCAGCAGGATTGATCACGATGGGCATCTCAGCACCCGCCAGTATGCACGGCTTGTCGATGAATGGGTGACCGGCGTCGGTCTGATGCGAAGCGAGTATGGCACTCACTCGCTTCGCCGAACGAAGGCATCGATTATCTACAGGGCGACCGGCAATCTTCGTGCCGTCCAAATCCTTCTCGGTCATAGCAAGATCGAGAACACAGTGCGCTATCTCGGCATCGACGTGGAAGACGCGCTTGCCCTTGCCGAGAATACCGAAATCTAGCCCGATGGCTCCTCGTCCCCGGCGAGGGGCCATCACCGTGCTTTGGGACGTTGCTGCCGTAAGTGTCGGAGTCGCTGAACGACTACTTTCGGCAAAGGCCGACATCGGTTCGCGGCATTGAGCGGCCTTGTTGAATGGCTAGGGTTGGGTTGTAAGCAAACCGACGGCCATAGCGGCGAGAATTGGTGAAAGCGGGCATCACCTCCCGACCGTTTCTGGTATTTTAGTTCGCGGGACTAACGTCAGTCATTGTCGGTAGGACTTTCCGCACTGATTTCTGCAATTTTGGTGCGAAATTCAATCCGTGAAGAGACTGCTCGGTCGATGAGCATAGGAAGCTCCATCATTAGCACGTGGCCAGCCTTACTCCGTCCCATAAACCGCTCACCAAATCGTCCTCGCATGGATTGCTCGACTAGTCGCATCAGACGATGGCCAATTTCTCTTGCTTCCTTTGCGCTTGCACTTTTTAGTTCTCGATGGGACTCAAGCAGAACTTCTGCGAGCCACGGAATCGTGTCTCTTATTAAACCGGCCAAAATGAGAAGGGAAAAATCGCCTTCGCGAGAATCAATCATTCCATGCAGCAGTTCATCAAACATTCTAGGATCAAGATCGCGATAAGATTTGCTTGGATATCTCATATCACGATCAATTACATCAATATCACGTTCACTCATACGCGATCCTAAACCTCGAACCTGAGAAACTAATTCTTCCAATATCTCACCTTGTGGTCTTATGTGCTTACCCGCTGGCGCCTTGCCTGGTATGTCGTCAATTTTTTTTTGCAATTGAGACCATATTGCAGGAACGAGTTGGTTGATTGTGGCTTCAGAAGCCTTTGTTTCGGATGCGGCATTTATAGCTGTGATGACATCCATGATGCCCTTTTGATCAATCTTAAGAGCCTGAAACTGAGATAATGGACCGCTAAGGTCGCTCAATTCTAACCCGAAAAGTAAAGGGATCACCTTGGCGTCAAGCATAGATTTGGAAAGAGCGCCAGCCTCAAAAAGTATCCATTCTGAACTCAGATTTTCAGGCGTAATGCAAAGTATTCCGAAGTTCGAGGACTCCAGCTCCCCCGAAACAGCCTGTGCCCAACGATCGCCGGCTGATATATCTTTCTCCGACACCCATGGCTGCGCATATTGAAGGATAAGAGGAATCCAGTCTTTAAGCGCGATCGCCAGCGCCTTACTCCGTTCTCCGCTCCAACTGATGAAAATCTTCATAATTCCCCCGGACGCCTTGAACGTGATCAAAATATTATTGGGAGACTCCGGGATTAATCGCAAGTTGAAAAAGTCGGTGCGAAGCATGCGCGGATAGCGCAGGCTCTAATTCGTCAGCTTGAGAGGCACAGCAGCATTTTAGGAAGAACAGGAACCGGTTCCTGTATCGGCTTATGGCGCGTAGCTGCCTCGAAGCTCACTTTTGGCCGAACGGCAGCTTCTGCGGCAAGCGGCCATATGGCGATGGCTTCGCCAACGTCCGGAACTGGTCGCGAGCTGCCGGCACCCCTGCTTAGGTCGGACGGCAGCTATCGCTTCACGGTCACCAAAGCGGTCACGGCAGCTAACCACCAATTCCGGCCATTCACATTTTATGCCTCCACGGCCTATTCCGCGTCCGGGTGCCGCTCCGGGTGGGACGCCGCAATCGCCGGCACCGTCATCGCCCGCGCTTCGACTGCCAGCAGCGCCTTGAACCCGTCCACCGCCACCCCGAAGCGGCGCGCGCTGTAGAGCTGCGGCAGCAGCAGGCAGTCCGCCATCGTCGGCGTGCCGCCATGGCAGAAGCCGCCGCCCTGTGCCGCCACCAGCGTCTCCATCGCCGCCAGCCCATCGCCGATCCAGCGGGCGTTCCAGGCAGTCACGTCGGCGCCCTCGGCCTTGAGCCATTGCTGCACGCGCAGATTCTGCAGCGGGTGGATGTCGCAGGCGATCAGCCCGCACATGCTCCGCACCTGCGCGCGCGCCAACGGATCAGCGGGGAGCAGCGGCGGGGTCGGGTGCGTCTCTTCGAGCCATTCGAGGATGGCAAGGCTCTGAGTGATGATCCCGCCATCGGCCTCGATCGCCGGCACCAGCCCTTGCGGGTTGAGCGCGGTATAGCCGGCGTCACGCTGGGCGCCGGTGCGCAGGTCATGGGTGATGCTGGTGACGGTGAGGCCCTTGAGGCCGAGCGCCATGCGCACCCGCCACGCAGCACCCGAACGCCAATATTCGTGGAAGATCATGCGGTCACCTCGGCGCTGCACTCGCCGAAGCCGATGGACGCTGCCCCGGTCGCTTCAGCCATGGCTCGCATGATAATCCGGTCGCCGGGTTGGAGGAAGGTCCGAGTCTCGCCGTTCGGCAGGGTGAGCGGTGCCTTGCCGCCCTCGCTGATTTCCATCAGGCTGCCGCGACCCTCGGGTGTCGGCGTGCTGATCGTCCCGGTGCCGAGCAGGTCCCCCGGGTTCAGCGGGCACCCGTTGCTGGCGTGGTGGGCGAGCATCTGCGCCGGCGTCCAGTAGAGGTTGCTCGCCGGGCCGATGCTAAGGCGGTGGGGAGCCACGTCATGCTCGCGCATAGCCGTCGTTTCGATCAGCACTTCGAGGCTGAGCGCGAGCGCACCGCCGGCCTGGTCGGCATCCGACCAGAGATAGGGCAGGGGGCGCGGGTCGCCCTCGGGCCGCGGCGTCTGGGCGAGCCGGAACGGTGCCATGGCCTCGGCGGTGATGACCCAGGGCGAGATCGTCGTGTGGAAGCTCTTCGCCAGGAACGGGCCGAGCGGCTGATATTCCCACGCCTGCAGGTCGCGCGCCGACCAGTCGTTGAGCAGGCAGAAGCCGGCAATATGCTCAGGCGCCGCGTCGATGGCGATCGGTTCGCCGTGCACATTGCCGGGGCCGACCCAGATGCCAAGCTCCAGCTCGTAATCGAGCCGCTGGCTGGGGCCGAAGCTCGGCCCATCCGGCCCGGTGCGCTGCCCGTGCGGCCAGCGCACCGGCACATCACCGACAGTCACCGAGGACGCACGGCCGTGGTAGCCGATCGGGATGTGCTTGTAATTGGGCAGCAATGGCGCATCGGGGCGGAACAGCTTGCCGATGTTCTCGGCATGATGAATGCCGGCGTAGAAGTCGGTGTAATCGCCGATGGCGGCGGGCAGCTGCATCGTCACGCTGTCCATCCGGTGGAGCAGATGCACGATCTGCGCCGGCTGGCTGCTGTCGGAAAGCAGCGCCGACAGCGCATGGCGTAGCGCCAGCCGTTCGGCCGCGGGGCGGGCAAGCAGGCTGTTCAGCGTGACGTCCGAAAGGCTGCCGAGCTCGGACGGCAGCAGCCCCATTTCGGCAAGCCCGCGCAGATCGAGCACATGGTCACCGATGCGGGTGCCGATGCGGGCATCACCGTCCGCATCGGAAAACACCCCGAGCGGTAGGTTCTGGATCGGAAATTCGGCATGGCCGGCAGCGCCCGGCACCCAGCAGGGCAGGGCGGGATCATGGCTGTGGTCGATCACTCGGCACCCTCCTGGAATTCCGGGGCATGCAGCCAGGCGGCATGGCGCGGCGCACGCTTCGTCTGCGACCATTCGTCGAGCATCGGCCGCGCGATCCGCGCCAGTTCTGCAAGCTGCTCGGGCGTGCCGATATTGGCCGCCAGTTCGAGCCGATGGCCGTTGGGATCGAAGAAATAGATCGACTTGAAGATGCCATGGTGCGTCGGCCCGAGCACGGTGATGCCCTCCGCCTCCAGATGCGCCTTGGCGGCGTGCAGCGCCTCCATCGACGGCACTTTGAAGGCGATGTGCTGCACCCATTCGGGCGTGTTGGCGTCGCGCCCCATCGCCGGCTGCTCGGGAAGCTCGAAGAACGCCAGCACATTGCCGCCGCCGCAATCGAGGAACACGTGCATGTACGGGTCATAGGCGCCGGTGGACGGCACATGATCCTCGGCAAAAGCGGTGGTGAAGGTCATCCCGAGCACGCGCTCGTAGAAAGCCACCGTCTCGCCTGCGTCCTTGCACCGGTACGCGACATGATGGATGCGACTGAGGGCGATGGGGCTGCTCATGCCGGTTCAGCCTGGATGATGCCGCGCTCGAGCTGGTCGCGCTCGATCGACTTGAACAGGGCGGTGAAATTGCCCTCGCCAAAGCCGCTGTCGCCCTTGCGCTCGATGAACTCGAAGAACAGCGGCCCGACCATCGGCGCGGAGAAGATCTGCACCAGCAGCCGCTTGTCATCCACCTCGGTGCTGCCATCGAGCAGCAGCCCGCGCGATTGCAGCACATCGACCGGCTCGCCATGGTTCGGCAGCCGCTCGTCGAGCATCGCATAATAGGTGGCGGGCGGCGGCTTCATGAACTCGATGCCGAGCGCCTTCAGCCGGTCCCAGCACGCCGGCAGGTCGGTGCACGAAAAGGCGATATGCTGGATGCCCTCGCCATTATAGGCGCGCAAAAACTCGTCGATCTGCCCCGAGCCGCCCTTCGATTCCTCGTTCAGGGGAATGCGGATGCGCCCATCGGGTGCAGTCATCGCGCGCGACGTGAGGCCGGTATATTCGCCCTTGATATCGAAGAAGCGGATCTCGCGGAAGTTGAAGATGCGCTCGTAAAAACCCGCCCAATGGTCCATCCGGCCGCCATAGACATTGTGGGTGAGGTGGTCGATCTCGAGAAAACCCGCACCTTCCGGCCTGCGGTCGACGCCGGGCAGCCAGTCGAAATCGATGTCGTAGATGCTCAGCGCATCCCCGTAGCGGTCGATCAGGTAGATGATGGCGCCGCCGATGCCGCGGATGGCGGGCAGCCGCAATTCCATCGGTCCGGTCCGCGTCTCCACCGGCTCGGCGCCGCGCTTCAGCGCCTCGGCATAGGCCTGTGCCGCATTGCGCACGCGAAAGCCCATGCCGCAGGCCGAGGCACCATGTTCGGCGGCGAAATAGGCGGCGGGGCTGCCCGGCTCGTAATTGGCGATGAGGTTGATGCCGCCCTGGCGCCACAGCTGGACATCCTTGGTGCGGTGGGTGGCGACATGGGCAAACCCCAACGCTTCGAACACCGGCTCGAGCATCCCCTTTTGCGGCGCCGCAAACTCGACAAACTCGAAGCCATCGAGCCCCAGCGGATTTTCGAACAGATCGGCCATGGAACATCCCCAACACAAATGGTTTCAGTTGATACCAATATCGCCAATTGCGGCAATGGTGTCAAATGATACCATCGCCCGATGACCACTCCTCCGCTCCGGCTCGATGATTTCCTGCCCTACCGCCTGTCGGTCACCTCCAACCTGGTCAGCGACCGGGTGGCGAGCGCCTATCGCTCGCTGTTCGGCCTCAGCGTGCCCGAGTGGCGGCTGGTGGCGGTGCTGGCCGAAGCCGATGGCCTGAGCCAGGCAGCGATCGGCGAGCGCACCAGGATGGACAAGGTGAGCGTCAGCCGTGCCGCGCGCGCGCTTGAAGGCCGCGGGCTGGTGGCGCGGCTGGCCGATGCCCATGATGCCCGCGCCCGCGCGCTCAGCCTCACGGCTGCCGGCCGGGCCCTGCACGCGCTGGTGGCACCGCGCGCCAAGGCGATGGAAGCCGCCATCTTTTCCTGCCTCGATCCTGCCGAAGCAGTGCAACTCAAGGCGCTGCTCGCCCGTATCGAAGCGTCATTGACCACCGGGGACCGCGATTTGATGCGGCAGGCAGACAAGAAATAACAGTTTAAAGCCTTAGAGTTGCCTCCGATCTGTAATACAACACCGATGCGAGCCGTAGTGTTTTGGCATCAGGCCAGCTTGTGAAGGCACATCGTGACATCGAAAAATGGTACCCTTAACTGAATGTCTGGCCTTTGTGGCGCCGACAGGCGTCGCATGGTTGCCGCTGGTCACCATAGCGGGACTGGCGGTCGTCGGTTTTGCCAATGCACGCCAGCGTTCATTCTTCGGCAAGGATTATTTTCTTCTCACCCATGCCGCCATGATCGTCTGGCTCTCCGCAGTCACCATGGAGATGCTGACGCCCGATCTGCAATGTCGCCCGACGTTCGCCGGTGTCGCCTATCTCGGCATCACCGCCCTGCCGATCGTCTGGGCGCTGTTCATCTATCACTACGCCTTCAGTGTCGCGCGCCAGCCGCGTGCGGTGGAACTGCTGCTGCTCGGCATCCTGCCGATGGCCGTCACTGCCATCGCCCTCACCAATCCGGCGCACGGCCTGTTCTACAGCGACATCGCGCAGGCGACCAACAGCATCGGCGAGCCCTATCTGGTCTATCGGCATGGCCCGCTGCTCGATGTGCTCACGACGCTGCTCTACGCGATGATCATCGGCACGCTGCTCACGCTCGTCTATGGCCTCGTCCAGGCGGCGCCGCAGTTCCGCCTCTATTTCGCGTTTCCGGCGCTTATCACCAGCACCATCTTCATCCCCAACATCGCCTATAATCTGTTCGACCAGCGCTTCTACGGCTTCGATCCCACGCCCTTCTCCTTCTTTTTCGTGGTGCTGCTGTTCTCGATGCTCATCGTCTCGAACCGCGTGTTCGATATCGTCAATGTCGGCTCCGAGCTGATCTTCGCCAAGATGCGCAGTCCTGCGCTCATCGTCGATGCCGATGGCCAGATCATCGCGGTCAATGCCGTCGCCAGGAGCATCTTTCCCGAAACGGCCGAGCGCATCGGCGGTCCGCTCACCGATCTTGCCGCACTGCGGCCGGCAGTCAGCTTCGGTGGCGGGGGCCTGCGCGTCGCCCCCGGTCGCCGCATCCTGGTCAGTGATCGCTATTTCGACGTCGACGCCATCCCCATCGCCAAGCCGCTGTCGCGCAAGAAGGAGCCAATCGGCACCGTGCTGCTGTTCAGCGATGTCACGATGGAGGAGCAGCGCTACCGGGATCTCGAAGCCGAACTGGCCAGCAACATGCGCCAGCTGGAAACCTCCACCGCCATGCAGGCCGCGCTCCGCGAAGCCGCCGAGTTCGATCCGCTCACCCGCGTGCGCAACCGACTGTCGTTGCCCGCCGTGTTCGCGCATTGCACCGAGCAGGCCGCGCGCGAGCAGCGCAAGGTAGTGGCGGTGCTCATCGACATCGATCATTTCAAGCGCTGGAACGATCTCCACGGCCATGCCGCCGGGGACCGGGTCCTGCGCGATGTCGCGCGCTTCCTCGAGGAGAGCGTCAGCCCGCTCGAGCCGGTGTTCCGCATCGGCGGCGAGGAGTTCCTGCTGCTGTTCCCCGAAGGTGCGCGTGAAAGTGTCGCCAAGCGCGTCGCCTCGATCCAGAGCGCGCTCGCCCGCGCCGAGTTCCAGCGCGCTGGCGATGGCCCGCGCATCACCTTCTCCGCCGGCGTCGCGCAATGGCCCGAGGATGGCGTGGTGCTCGATGCGCTGCTGGAAACCGCCGATCGGCGCCTCTATGCCGCCAAGGCCGCCGGCCGCAACCGCATCATCGCGGCCTGAGGTCAGGCATGCGTCATCGCCGGAAAGGTGCCGGCCAGCATATGCGCTTTCACATGGTCGATGAAGGCGCGCAGCTTGGGCAGCACCTGCGCGCGGCCGGGATAGAAGAGGAACAGCCCCGGGCTTGATACCGACAAATGACCGAGCACGGGCTCGAGAAGCCCCGCGGCAATCTCGTCCTCCACCAGCGGCTCGGACACATAGGCAAGCCCCAGCCCGCGCAGCGCCATGGCAATGGTGTTCTGCATGTCGTTGCTGATGATGCGGCCCTGGACTGCCACATCGACGCCCCGCCCGGCGTCGGCAAAGCGCCACGGTGCGATGACGCCGCTCTGGAAGCGCATGCGGATGCAGTCGTGCTGCTTCAGGTCGGCCATCGCCAGCGGCCGCCCGCGCCGCTGGATATAGTCCGGAGACCCCACCACAATGTAGCGGAACGGCTCCGACAGCCGCACCGCGATCATGTCGGCCTCCAGCATCTCGCCGATCCGGATGCCGGCATCGAAGCCGCTCGCCGCCAGGTCGACCAGCCCGTCCTCCGCGGCAATCTCCACATCGACCTCGGGAAACTGCTCGCAGAAGCTGGCGATGATCGGCTCGATGACGATCGGCACCACCGCGCGTGGCATGTTGATCCGCAGCAGCCCGGCCGGCCGGTCGCCCAATGTGCGCGCACTCTCCCACGCCGCCACCAGCCCGGCAAAGGCCGGGCCCGCATCGGCGAGCAGCCGCGCGCCGGCCTCGGTCACGCCCACCGATCGCGTGGTGCGGGTGAGCAGTGCCACCCCCATCCGCTCCTCGAGTGCCCGCACCGTCTGGCTGATGGCAGAAGGGGATACCCCCATGTCCTCGGCGGCGGCGCGAAAGCTGCGCCGCTCGGCCACGCGCAGAAAGGCCTCGATGCCATCGAGCAGATGCCGCGGGATTGTGTAGCTGTTCTTCATGCCCCACCCAGCATTATCAGGATTATGCTAAACCTGAGTGTGACTTAAAACCTGTTCATCGGCAACCGGCAAACACCGCCGACAACAGGAAGGATCTTCACCATGTTCATCTCCATCGATCGCCTCACCATCGTCGCCCTCGCCGCCACCGCCATGCTGCCCTTCGCAGCGTTCAGCCCGGCGCAGGCATCCCCCAGCCAGAGCTGCGCCGTGCAGGCCGAGCAGGTCCGCACCCTCGCCGAAACCGCCGAGCCCAAGGCCGCCGCCAAGGCGCTGCGCAACGTCCGCCTCGCCGAGCGCCTCTGCGCCGAAGGCGGTCGCCTCGCAGCCGGCAAGAAGTTCACCCTCGCCATCAGCCAGCTCGACACCACGGTGCAGCTCGCCGATCGTCGCTGAATTCTCCCCCTCCCAGGGCGTGTCTCCCACACGTCCGGCCCCCGGCGGCTGCGTCTTCCCCGCAGCCGCCGGTTTTTTTTGTGGGAGACAAATCGCCCTCCCGGCTTTCCATGCGCCGCTGCGGGCGTTAGACCTGCCCGCGATGGCGAGCACAGAACATCCGGCCCATCCCGCCCTCTCCGGCGGAGCCCATCCATTCCCGCACCGTCATCTGCTGGCAATCTCGGCCCTGAAGCCCTGGGAGATCCTCTACCTGCTCGGCGAAGCGGAAAAATGGGTCGAGTATAATCGTGCTGCCGCCCGCACCGACCATCGCCTCGCCGGCCTCACCCAGATCAACGCCTTTTTCGAGCCGAGCACGCGCACCGCACTCAGCTTCGAGATCGCCGGCAAGCGCCTCGGTGCCGATGTCGTCAGCCTCGGCGTGGCGGGCTCCAGCGTCAAGAAGGGCGAGACGCTGCTCGACACCGCGCTCACGCTGGGCGCGATGCGCCCCGATGTCATCGTCATCCGCCACGGCAGCTCGGGTGCGGTGCAGCTCATTGCCGAAAAGCTCGATTTTCCGGTGCTCAACGCCGGCGATGGCCGCCACGAGCATCCCACCCAGGCGCTGCTCGATGCGCTCACCATCCGCCGCCGCAAGGGGCGGATCGAGGGCCTCACCGTCGCCATTTGCGGCGATATCCTGCACAGCCGGGTGGCGCGCTCCAACTTTCAGCTGCTCGCCTCGCTGGGCGCCAAGGTCCGCGCCGTCGCCCCGCCCACGCTGATGCCGCCGTTCATCGAGAGTCTCGGTGCCGAGCCGCATACCGACATGGCGGCGGGGCTTGAAGGTGTCGATGTGGTGATGATGCTGCGCCTGCAGACCGAGCGGATGGCCGGCGCCTTCCTGCCCTCCACGCGCGAATATTTCCGCTTCTTCGGCCTCACCGAAGCACGGCTGGCGCGTGCCGCCCCCGATGTGCTGGTGATGCACCCCGGCCCCATGAACCGCGGTGTCGAGATCGAGAGCGCCATTGCCGACGATATCGTCCGCTCCGCCGTCACCGAGCAAGTGGAGATGGGCGTGGCGGTGCGGATGGCGTGCCTCGATGTGCTCACGCGCAGCCGCCGTGGGCTGGAAGGCTGGGCATGACGCTGGCCCCGCGTCCCCTTTGCCTGTCCGGCGGCCGCGTCATCTGCCCCGCCACCGGCCATGACGGCGTGGCGAACCTGATGATCGCCGATCGTCAGGTCATCGGGCAGGGCGATGCGCCGCCCCCGTCCCACGCCGACACGATCGATTGCGCCGGGCTGGTGGTCGCCCCCGGGCTTGTCGATGCCGGCGTGTTCCGCGCCGATGCCCGCGCCTTCCAGATGGGCGGCATCACCCGCGCCGTGCTGATGCCGGACCAGACACCGCCGCTCGATGATCCCGCACTCGTCAGCTTCGCGCGCGGCGTCGGCAAGCCGCATGTCTGGGTGCATCCGCTGGTCGCCGCCACGCGCGGCCTGCTCGGGGACGAGCTTGCCGAGCTCGGCCTGGCGCGCGAGGCGGGCGCCGTCGGTGTCGCCACCGGCCGCCGCGGCATTGCGTCCGCACAGGTGATGCACCGGCTGATGGCCTATGCCGCGAGCTTCGACATGGTGGTCGTCACCCATGCCGAAGACCCGGAGCTCACTCGCGATGCGGTGGCCACCGAGGGCGAATACGCCACGCGGCTTGGCCTCCACACCGCCCCCGCCTTCGCCGAAGCGCTGGCGGTGGCGCGGGACTTGCGGCTGGCGGAAGCCACCGGCGTGCGGCTCCACATCCGCCAGGTCACGACCGCCGAGGCGCTGGCGCTGGTGCGCGCCGCTCGCCGGCGCGGCGTGCGCGTGACGGCCGGCATCACCCCCGCGCATGCGATGATGAACGAGACAGCGCTGGCCGGCTTCCGCAGCTTCTGCCGCCTGTCGCCGCCGCTGCGCAGCGAGGAGGACCGGCTGGCTGTGGTGGAGGCGATTGCCGATGGCACGATCAGTGTCATCGCCTCGGGGCATGATCCGCAAAGCCAGGAGGCCAAGCGCCAGCCTTTCGCCGATGCTGCCCCCGGCATGGCAGGCGCGGAAACGCTGCTGGCGCTCGGCCTGACGATGGTGGGTGCCGGCGCGCTCACCCTGCCGGCGCTGCTGGCCGCCCTCAGCACCGCGCCCGCGGCGCTGTTCGGCCTCGCCGGCGGCAGCCTGGCCCCCGGCCAACCTGCAGATGTGGTGGTGTTCGACCAGCATTCTTCATGGCGGATCGCACCCGAGCGCTTCGCAGCGGCCTCCAACACGCCGTTCGATGGCCTGCCGGTTTCGGGGCAGGTGCGGCGCACGATCAAGGGCGGGGATATGTTTTGGCAGGTTTGAGACTATTGGTTCTGGCGCTGCTGTGCGCGGCCCCCGCTGCCGCCCAGCGCCGCCCGGCCGAGCAGCCAATTACGGTTCCCATGGCCGCTCCGCCGGCACCGATGGTGGCGAGCGTGCGAAACGGTGTCGAGCTCTGGCGGCGCGGCGAATGGGCGGCCGCCGCCGCCATGTGGCGGCCCTTTGCCGAGAGCGGCAATCCCGACGCCATGTTCAACATCGGCCAGGCCTACAAGCTCGCCCGCGGGCTGCCGAAGAGCGAGGCGCAGGCGCGCGACT
>JBBSPR010000073.1:0-12151 GCA_038258615.1 Sphingomonadales bacterium | reverse complement strand
CGCAGTGCGGGACGGCCTCGCGCGCGCGCGCACCTCGGCCTCGCCGCCGACGCACCCATCCCGGTGAACAGCCCATCCCTCCTCGTGGAGGCGCTGCGGCCTGCGCCGGTTGGTGGGCCCATCGCCGCCGTCCAGCCCGAAGCGCCGGCACCACGCCGGCGCTAGGCATCAATCGACGTCCGATACATCCACCTTGTCGCCCGTCACCTTCTGCGAAAGTGCGGCTGCCATGAAGGCATCGAGCTCGCCATCGAGCACATCGCCGGGCGCCGTAGAAGTCACTCCGGTCCGCAAATCCTTCACCAGCTGATAGGGCTGCAGCACATAGCTGCGGATCTGGTGGCCCCAGCCGATGTCGCTCTTCCCCGCTTCCACATCGGCAATCGCCGCCTCACGGATCGCCAGTTCGCGCTCATAAAGACGCGCCTTCAGCATCTTCATCGCGGTCGCCTTGTTCTTGTGCTGCGACCGCTCGTTCTGGCACGCCACGATCACCCCGGTCGGCACATGGGTAATCCGCACGGCAGAATCGGTGGTGTTGATGTGCTGCCCGCCGGCGCCCGAAGCGCGGTAGGTGTCGATCCTGAGATCGCTCTCCTTCACATCGATCTCGATATCGTCGTCGATCTGCGGATACACCCACACGCTCGCAAAACTCGTATGCCGCCGCGCCGCACTGTCATAAGGGCTGATCCGCACCAGCCGGTGCACGCCGCTCTCGGTCTTCGCCCAGCCATAGGCCTGCTCGCCCTTGATGAGCATGGTGGCGTTCTTGATTCCGGCCTGCTCGCCATCGTTGAAGTCGATCAGCTCCACCTTGTAGCCGCGCGCCTCCGCCCAGCGCTGGTACATGCGCTGCAGCATCTGCGCCCAGTCCTGGCTTTCGGTGCCGCCAGCACCCGAGTTGATCTCGATATAGGTATCGTTGTTGTCGGCCTCGCCGCTCAGCAACGCCGCCACCTTGTCGCGCTCGGCCTTTTCCGCCAGCACCTTCAGAGCCGCCGGTCCTTCGGCCGCCATCTCCTCGTCACCCTCGGCCTCGGCCATCTCGATCAGCTCGGACGTCTCCGAAAGCTCGCGCTCGATCGACCGGGTGGCGGACACCGCCTCATCGAGCCGCCGCCGCTCGAGCATCACCGCCTGTGCCGCCTTGGGGCTGTCCCAAAGCTTGGGGTCCTCGACCCGCGCGTTCAGTTCATCGAGCCGCCGCAGCGCACGATCCCAGTCAAAGAAACCTCCTCAGCAGGTCCAGCGCCTGCTTGATCTGGAGGGCATGGGCTTCCGCCTCGGCACGCATCACATGGTCCTTCGAAAAATCGCGAGCGCGGTGTCTAGTAAATCCCGCCGCTGTTGGAAAGGAATTCGGCGTCCGAGCGCACACGTCCATTGGCCGCAGCCCCGCGACGCCCGCCCGCAGCACCCACCCGTCGCGGTTCGCTGTCGGGCTTGAACGCCTCCCAGATCACCCCCGCCTTCGGGTCATTCCCCGTCGGCCAGGCGCCGAACACCCGCTTGCCCGATCGCCGGTCGATCCGCACCATCCTGATGCCGGGCGGAATCACGAATGGCCGCTTCTCGGCGTCCTTCAAGGCCACCTTGGCGAAATCGAGCCAGATCGGCCCCGCGGTGTTGCCACCCTGCACATAGCCACCCAGGTTGCGCGGCTGGTCATAGCCAAGATAGAGCCCCGCCACGAGGTCCTGCGTGCCGCCGATGAACCAGGCGTCCTTCGGTCCGCTGGTGGTGCCGGTCTTGCCCGCCAGCGGCCGGTCGAGTGCCCGCAGCCGCGTCGCCGTCCCGCGTGTCACCACGCCTTCCATCAGATGCACCGTCTGGTAGGCGGTGCGCGCGTCGATCACCTGCACCACCCGCCCCTGCGGTCGCGGCATCGGCTCGCCGTTCCACTCTGCCGCCACACAGCCCACACACGCCCGGGTGTCCCGCCGATAGATCACCTTGCCATCGCGGTCCTGCACCAGGTCGATCAGGCTCGGCTCCAGCTTGCGCCCGGCGTTGAACAGCTGCGCATAGGCATTGGTCAGCTTCATCACCGTCGTCTCGCCCGCCCCCAGCGCAAACGCCAGCTGTGCGGGATAATCGCCGATCCCCAGCGCCTTGGCCTGTGCGGCCACCTTGTCCATCCCCGTCGAATAGCCCAGCCGCACCGTCATCAGGTTGCGGCTCTGCTCCAGCCCCCAGCGAAGCGTCTGCGGCCCGGCACTGCTGCCGCCGAAGTTGCGGAAGCACTTCTGCCCCAGCCGCCTGGTCTGGAATACGCAGAACGGCCCATCCACCACAATCGACGAGGGCGTGAAACCATTGTCCATCGCCGTCGCATAGACGATCGGCTTGAAGGTCGATCCCGGCTGCCGCTTTGCCTGCGTCGCCCGGTTGAAGCTCTGCGCGCGCGCATCGAAGCCACCCACCATCGCGAACACCCGCCCCGAGTGCGGGTCCTGCGCCACGAATCCGCCGGAAATCTCGGGCGCCTGCCGTAGCTGCCACCCGCTCCCCCCGGCTTTCGTCACAACGATCACATCGCCCGGCTTCATCGCCTGCGCCGCGCTCTGGTCGGTGCCGCGCAGCTTCAGGCTCGCCGCATAGGCCGGCAGCGTCGCCTCGCTGCCATCGGTAAAGCCGATCTTCAGCCCGCTTCCGGCGCGCGCCAGCACCACCGCCTTGCGCCAGCTGTCATAGCCCGTCGGCACCATCGTCCGCGCCAGCCGCGACGGCCAGCCATCGCCCAGCTCGATCGTCCCCGCCGGCCCGCGCCACGCCCGGCCGCGCTCGAAGCGCACCAGCCCGCCGCGCAGCGCATCCTCGGCAGCATCCTGCATCATCGGGTCGAGCGACGTCCGGATCCACAGCCCGCCGCCATACACGCTGTTGCGCCCGCCGCCGGGCTTGTCAGTCGCGTCGATATCCTCGCCGAACTGGTCGATCAGCAGCCGCCGCACATCCTCGATGAAATAATCGCCCGCACGGCCCGATCCCAGGCCGCGGTTGACCACCGCAACCAGCGGCGTCTCCTCGGCCTCGGCGCGCTCGGCCGCCGTGATATAACCGTCCTCCGCCATCCGCCCGAGCACATAGGAGCGCCGCGCGAGCGCACGCTCCTGCTGGCTCACCGGCGAATAGGTCGAGGGCGCCTTGGGCAGGATCGCCAGATAGGCCATCTCGGCGAGATCGAGCCCGGATGCAGGCTTCCCGAAATAGGCCTGGGCTGCTGCCTCCACGCCATAGGCGTTGCGGCCGAGAAAAATCTGGTTGAGATAAATCTCCAGGATCTGCTGCTTGCTGAACACCGATTCCAGCCGATACGCCACCACCGCCTCGCGCAGCTTGCGCGTCAGCGTCACCTCATTGCCGATGATGCCCTTGGCCACCTGCTGGGTGATCGTCGAGGCCCCCACCGGCCGCCGGCCAGTGAACTGCGATTCGATATTGGTCACCACCGCCCCGAGGATCCCGAGATAGTCCAGCCCGCCATGGGTGAAGAAGGTCTTGTCCTCCGCCGAGACATAGGCCTGCACCAGCCGCGGCGGAATTTCGTTGTAGGGCAGATAGATGCGCCGCTCGCGCATGAAGGTGGAAACCACCTCGCCGTTCACATCGCGCACCGTCGAGGGGAGTGCGGGCGCATAGCGGGCAAGTTCGTCCTCGCCCGGCAGGTCGCGCAGCACCGACGCCACCAGCACCGCACCAAGCCCGGCCAGCACGAGCAGCACCACGCCACCAAGGATCAACCAACGCCGCATTGTCGGACACCCCTAGACCGGCTGGCCGCCAAAAAAAAGCGGCGTGTCATTCCTTCCCCGCATTGGCATGGGAGGTCCATTCTCTGGCAGACTTCAATTGCCGACCAGATGCCGCTCGATGGCGCGCGCAATCCCCTCGGCAATCCGCCGCTGCCCGGCGCGGGAAAACAGGAAGTCGGCATCCTCGCCATTCGACACATAACCGGTCTCCAGCAACACGCTCGGCACATCGGGCGCCTTCAGCACCATGAAGCCGGCAAAATGATGGAAGGTCGATCGGAAGCGGATGCCCGGCGAGAGCGACGCTTGCAGGACTTCGGCAAACTGCACCGACACATCGGTGGTCCCCCGCCGTGACAGGTCGATGAGGATGTCGCTCACCTCGGGCGCCTCAACGCCCAGGTTGATCCCGCCGATGATGTCCGCCTTGTTCTCGCGCGCCGCCAGCCGTGCAGCCACCGCGTCCGACGCGGTGCTGGAGAGCGTGTACACACTGGCACCCCGCGCCTCCTGGTTGAGCGCTGCATCGGCATGGACCGAGATGAACAGGTCTGCACGCGCCCGCTGCGCGATCAGCGCCCGCCCACCCAGCGGAATGAACCGGTCATCATCGCGCGTCAGCCGCACCCGCACCCGGCCCTTCTTCTCCAATATCCGCGCCGTCTCCTTCACGATCGCGACGGTCACATCCTTCTCATAGCCGCCGCGAACCGAGATCGCCCCCACATCCTTGCCGCCGTGCCCGGCATCGAGCACCACCAGCGGCTTGCCACCGCTTCGGGATTTCCTGGGCCGCGGCGCGGCGGGCGGGGCTGAGGGCGGCGCGGCGGGCGGTGGAAGCGCTGCAGCCGGGGGCGGCGCGGCGACCGGCGGCACCACCGCCGCTGTGGGCACCGGATCTTGGGGCTGTACTGGCGTCGCCGCCGTCGGAACGCCGGCACCCGCTGCCGTCGTCTGCGCCGTCGTCACCTGCGCCTGAGCGGGTGCTACAGCCGGGGGCGGCGCCAGATCGGCCGCAGGCGCAATCACGATGTCGAGCTTGCCCGGCGCGCGCGTCACCGCCAGCGGCTGCCGACCGGCCTTCACCGCCGCATCAAACTCGGCGCGCGTCGCCCGGCGCAGCGTCAGGATCAGCGCACGGTCGGTCGCCTGCGCGCTCACCAGCAGCACCGGCGCATCCAGGTCCATCACCAGCCGCGCCACGCCGGGAGAAAATGCCGCCAGCCGCAGTTGCCGCACGCTCGCCGCCCCCGGCACCGTCACCGGCCCCGCCACAACGGCTGGCACGTCGATCACCAGCCGGTCGGGCCCGGCGAGGGCAAAGCCATGGCCTGCCGCCACCGGGCCATCGCTGGCAATCGTCACCACCGCCGGCATTGCCGACACCCCGGTCAGCGTCGCCGCCATCGCCGGGGCGACCAGCAGCAGTCCTGCAAGCAGCGCGAGCAGCCGGCCCAGAAGCCGGCACACCACGGTCATCGCGCCATCAGTACCGATCGACCCGCATAGCGCGCACTCGTGCCCAGCTCCTGCTCGATGCGGATCAGCTGGTTGTATTTCGCCAGCCGGTCCGATCGTGCCAGGCTGCCGGTCTTGATCTGGCCGCAGCCGCACGCCACCGCCAGATCGGCAATCGTCGAATCCTCGGTCTCGCCCGAACGATGGCTCATCACCGTGCGGTACCGCGCGCGGTGCGCCATCTCCACCGCCACCAGCGTCTCGGTCAGCGTGCCGATCTGGTTGACCTTCACCAGCAGCGCATTGGCCAGCCCCTCGTCGATCCCGTCCGCCAGCCGCGCCGGGTTGGTCACGAACAGATCATCGCCCACCAGCTGCACGGTGCTGCCCAGCCGCTCGGTCAGCAGCTTCCAGCCGTGCCGATCATCCTCGGCCATGCCGTCCTCGATCGAAAGGATCGGATAATCCGCCGCAAGTGCGGCCAGATAATCGGTCATGCCTGCACCATCGAGGCTCAGCCCCTCGCCCGCCAGCACATAGCGGCCGTCGTGATAAAACTCGGTCGCCGCTGCATCGAGCGCCAGCCACACCTCTTCGCCGGGCTTGAACCCGGCCTTCTCGACCGCCGCCATGATGAAATCGAGGGCCACGCGCGTGCCGGCCAGGTTCGGCGCAAAGCCACCCTCGTCACCCACCGAAGTCGAATGCCCCGCCTGCTTGAGGGCCGCCTTCAGCACATGGAAGATTTCCGCCCCCCAGCGCACCGCCTCGGTGATCGATCCCGCCATCACCGGCATCACCATGAATTCCTGGATGTCGATCGGGTTGTCGGCATGGGCGCCGCCGTTGATGATGTTCATCATCGGCACCGGCAACAGGCTCGCCTGCACACCGCCCACATAGCGGTGCAGCGGCAGCCCGCGCGCATCGGCGGCAGCGCGCGCCACTGCAAGGCTCACGCCAAGGATCGCATTGGCGCCCAGCCGGCTCTTGTTCTCGGTGCCGTCGAGCGCGATGAGTGCTGCGTCGATCTCCGCCTGCTCCTCGCCGTCCATCCCCGAAAGCGTATCGAGAATTTCGCCGTTCACCGCCGCCACTGCGTCGAGCACGCCCTTGCCGAGGTAGCGCCCCTTGTCGCCGTCGCGCCGCTCCACGGCTTCATGCGCACCGGTCGAGGCGCCCGACGGCACTGCGGCACGCCCCAGCGAGCCATCCTCCAGCACCACATCCACCTCCACGGTCGGATTGCCGCGACTGTCGAGGATCTCGCGCCCTATGATGTCGATGATCGCGGTCATGTCCTGCTCCCGAAAGCTGTTGCCGATACCCGCCACTTTGTCCTTGCCAATAGAACGGGTATCTTGCGCGCACCATCTATCGACGGCAGCGTGCTCGGGCACCCGGCACAGCACACCCGCCCGCAACCAGCAGCGCCTTTCGGCGTTACAACGAGGAGATCAACATGAACGAAGAACCCCTCGATCCAACCAGGAGCTCGCCCGTGACAACTGAAAAACCGCAATCCGGCACCATCCTGTCGGGTGCTGAAAACCGGATCTACGATTTTGCTGAGGACGCCAAGGTCGAGATTGCAAAGTCGATGAACGGCCTTGTCGTCTCCGCGCACAGCTGGGCCGCCAATCTGGACAGTGTCGCCGGCGCCCCCATGGGTGATCTCGCCCGCCAGGCCGCCGATCTGCTCGGCTCCATCCAGCGCGGGCTCGAGGAAAAGCCGGTCAGCGAGCTCGTCTCCGACGGCCAGGATCTCATCCGCCGCCAGCCCGGCATCGCACTCGGCGTTGCCGTCGCAAGCGGCTTCCTGCTCGCTCGAATTGTCCGGTCGGGAAGCGCAGCTGAATGACTGTGTCGCCGCCTGAAGCACCCCCCGAACAATCGCGGTCGGACGCAGCGGATCCGCTGCTCGATCTGGTGCGCCGCGTGCCTGCCGAAGTACAGGCGCTGATTTCCGCCGAAGTGCAGCTGGCAACCGCCGAAATCCGCAGCAATGCCGGCAAGCTGGTGCTCGCCATCGCCATCATCATTGCCGGCGGCATCATTGTCGGCGTCGCCGGCATCGCCGTGCTCGGTGCCATCGTTGCAGCACTGGCACCGCTCGTCGGCCCGGTCTGGAGCTCGCTCATCACGGCGGCGGCAGCATTGCTCATCGGCGGTGCGCTCATGATGATCGGCCTCAAGCGCATTCGCAGCGCCCCACTTGCGCCGCACCGGGCAATTGCCAATCTAAAGAACCACGCCGACTCGATCAATTTTCTGAAAACCAGGGACACAAGTCATGAGCGCTGAATCCGTCTCCCGGCTCGAAGCCGATGCCACTGCCAAAAAGCAGCAGCTCGGCAACACTGTTGCCGAACTCAAGGCTCGCGCCAATCCCGAAGCTCTGATGTCGGATGCGATGGACACTGCCAGCGTTCATGGCCAGCGCCTGCTCAGCAAGACGCGGGACACGGTGTCGGCGCACCCCCTCGCCATCGGCGCTGCTGTGGCAGCACTTGGTCTGGCATTGCTCACCCGCAGCACGCTCGCCAACGCCACTGTCGATCTGGGTGATGGCAGCAGCGCATATACCGACTACGACGACAGCTACGACAGCCAGCCCACCACGGCGACATTCGCGGCTGCCGAGCAGCCCTCGTCTCCCATCACCCTCGCCAGCCTCGAGCACGCCATCTCCGGCAACCCGGTGCTTTCGGTCGTCCTCGGCCTCGCAGCCGGCGCCCTCCTCAGCGCCTTCACGCCCCAGAGCAAGTAAACCCCCCATTCACAGCCATTGCGCCAGAAGGGCTGCATGATCAGTCCCATGGAGAATAAGATGCGTTCGTTCATCATCGCTGGTGCCCTTGCACTCGGCACCCTGCCCCTCGGCCTCGCCGCCGCCCCGGCCGCCGCCCAGGCAACCCCCGCCGCGGATCCCGCCGCCAGCGCCTTCATCGAGAAGCTCGCAGCCGATGCTTTCGGCGTGCTCCGCAACAGCTCGCTCAGCAAGGCGGAAGGCCGCACCCAGTTCCGCAACCTGTTGCAGACCAACGTGGCCCTCACCGACATCGGCAACCGCCTCATCCGCAAGCATCGCGCCGAAATCACGCCTGCGCAGCTGCAGGCCTACCAGAAGGCCTTCCCCGAGTTCATCCTCAACGCCTATGCCGATCGGCTCTATGATTATCAGGATGCCAGCATCAAGGTGATGCGCGCCAACCCGCGTGGCCCCTTCACCGAGGTCCACACCCGCGTCCAGCGCCCCGGCGCCCAGCCCGTCGACGCCATCTGGCAGGTGAAGAAGACCCCGCAGGGCCGCTACCAGGTCAACAACCTCACCGTTTCCAACATCAACCTCTCGATCACCCAGGAGGCGGACTTCAGCCAGCAGATCAGGTCCAAGGGCTTCGATTCGCTCGTCGCCTTCCTCAAGTCCGCCAACGCGCGCTCGGTCGCAGACCGCAGCTGACGCATGACAAGCCGTATCGAGCTGGCGGAGAGCGCCTATGTGCACCCCTCCGCCCAGCTCTACGGCCATGTCAAAATGGCGGCGCGCAGCTCCATCTGGTGCAACGCCGTCATCCGTTCCGAAATCGCCCATGTCGAAATCGGCGAGGGCACCAACATCCAGGATTTCGTGATGGTCCACACCGATCCGGGCAAACCCGTCCGGATCGGTGCCTATTGCTCCATCACCCACCACGCCACGCTGCACGGCTGCACCATCGAGGATCATGTCCTCATCGGCATCAACGCCACCATTTACAACGGCGCCCACATCGGCGCCGGCTCGATCATCGGCCAGCACGCCTATGTGAAGGATAACATGGTTGTGCCCCCGAACAGCATCGTCGTCGGCAGCCCGGCCAAAGTCATCCGCACGCAGGACAGCCGCCTCCCCAACCGCATCAACGCCGAATTCTACATCCGCAACGCCGCCGAATACGCCCGCGGCAACCACCGCGCCTGGGATGGCCCCGAGTTCGACAGCTGGTTCCAGGCCCTCACCGCCCGCCTCGCGTCCGAATACAGCTGACAACCCCCCTCGTCCCCGGCTAGAGACGCGCCCATGGACAAATTGCACCTCGTCTTCGGCGGCCGCGTCGCCGATCCCCAGACCACCGATTTCATCGAGCCGGACAAGCTCGACATCATCGGCATCTTCCCCAGCTATGCGCTCGCCGAACAGGCCTGGCGCAGTGCCGCCCAACGCACCGTCGACGACGCCACGATGAAGTATGTCGTCGTCCATCTGCATCGGCTGCTCGAACCCAAGTAATTTGGCCAAATAGGGAGGCTTGGCCTCCCCTCTCCCCTGCCCTAGGTTCCGGCCAAGGAGAGAGATCATGAGCTACAGCTTCGGTGCCATCTTCGCCGCCGGCAGCGGCCAGGTCGATCCATCGCGCCCCGCCCTCATCCATGGGGACCGCACCATCAGCTGGGGCGATTTCCACCGCCGCACCACCAATCTCGCCGCCCATATGCTCGCCCACGGTGCTGTCGCGGGCGACCGCCTCGCGCACCTGATGCGCAACTCGCCTGCCTATCTTGAAACCACCGTCGCCGGCTTCCGCGCCCGCCTCGTCCACGTCAACATCAACTACCGCTACACGGCTGAGGAGCTGTTCTACATCCTCGACAATTCCGAGAGCAGCGTCCTCGTCTTCGATGCCGATTTCGCCGAGCTGGTAGACAGCATCCGCCCCCGCTTGCGCCACATAAAACTCTACCTCCAGGTCGGCGGCGAAACCCCGAGCTGGGCGCAGGACTATGAGACCCTCGCCGAAACCGACCTCCCCCTGCCCGAGCAAGCCCACCGCGGCGAAGACATGCTCTTCATCTACACCGGCGGCACCACCGGCATGCCCAAGGGCGTGATGTGGGATCAGGCCGATCTCTTCACCCTGCTCGGCGGCGCCCTCAATGATCCCGAGACCGGCCAGCCCAACACGCTGGCAGACCACGCCGCCACCATGGCCAGCGGCCTCGCCGCCCGCCGCAGCCTCATCCTGCCGCCGCTCATGCACGGCACCGGCTATCTCATCGGCATCTTCACCCTCGTCACCGGCGGCACCGTTGTCACCCTGCCCGGCACCAGTCTCGATGGCGCCGCCGCCGCCCGCGCCTGCGAGCAACACGCCTGCACCTTCGCCACACTGGTGGGGGATGCCTTCGGCCGCCCCCTGCTCGCCGCGCTCGATGCCGGCCATGGCAGCATCGCCAGCCTCGTCGGCATCCTCTCCTCGGGCACCATGTGGTCGCCCGAGATCAAGGCCGGCCTGCTCCGCCACGCCCCGAACGCCGCCCTTGTCGATGCCCTCAGCTCATCCGAAGCGCTGGGCATGGGCAGCAGCGTGCAAACCAGCGCCAACGCGGGTGCCGCCACCGTCTTCACCCCCACAGACACCAACAGCCTGATCCTGGACGATAACCTCCAGCCCGTCGCCGACGGCGAAATGGGCCGCCTCGCCCGCGCCGGCCTGCTGCCGCGCGGCTATTGGAAAGACGAAGCCAAATCCGCCGCCACCTTCCCGGTCATAAACGGCACCCGCTACTCCATCCCCGGCGATTTCGCGGTGAAAAACCCTGATGGCAGCTTCACCCTCATGGGCCGCGGCAGCCAGTGCATCAACACCGCCGGTGAAAAGGTCTTCCCCGAAGAAGTCGAGGAAACCCTCAAGACCCACGCCCACGTCACCGACGCCCTCGTCTTCGGCGTCCCCGATCCGCAATGGGGCCAGGCCGTCACCGCCGTCGTCGAAGCCCCCGAAAGCACCGATGTGTTCGAGTTGCAAGCCCACGCCCGCCAGCATCTGGCGGGGTACAAGGTGCCCAAGCGGATCGTCGTGGTGGCGAAATGCCCGAGGGCGCCGAACGGGAAGGCGGATTACGCGGGGGCGCGAGCGTTGGTGGGGTGAGGGTAAAGCTTCAAGAAGCGAATGCTTCTGTTGCAAAACCCAAATCTCACACTCTTCCTGTAGATAATGGCTTTCCCAAATTAGACGCTTGCAATTAAAGTCAATTTCTCCTGTTCATCGCTAGGATTAAGATCACTTTGAACTTTTTCAATACTGTCGACTTGAGACGCGAGCCAATTAGAGTGGACCGAATCAATACTTTTAACTTCCCTCGTAAGCATAATAGCTATATTCTTGAAGTCCGCGAACGGGATATATACCGCATTGATGTCGATAGACTGATCAAATGCAGACATCTTGAACGAAACCATGCCCTGAGAATACTTTAAGTCGCTAATCGTATCGAAGTAGTAGGGCATAATTAATACTCGCTGACGAGACGGCTTGGCCTAATGTCCTTGGCTCGATCAAATAAATTGAACGTTCCCGAGGTAAATTTAATTACATCTTGCATTTTTTCAATGTAATCACTTAGCTCTGTTGTCATTCGAGAAGGAACAAGTGCGAGAGGAGCTTCAGGGTTTGCCGTCTCCACAAAAAGGCTGCATGCTGGCTCGCCGGCCTTCATGTAAAAATCCTCATCCAAATTCGACCATTCAAACGAGAGATTTAAGCTTCTTGGCCAGATATGGGTAGGAAATCTCCCAGTTATTAGATCTCCTGGTATCTTCACTGATCGGGGAGACTCCCAAGCAGGCATTTGAGTGATGTAGCAAACGTCATCGCACACGAAAAAGTGCGGAAGACCAACTTGGATGACCGGGCAATCAGGCGATCTCCAGTAATGTCTGGAAGTAAAGCTAACAAATTGTCCGACGACCTCCCTATCGATTCGCGTGCCGCGGTCGATGAGGTAGAAATCGAAACCGCCGCGTCGGTTCTTCTTAGAGTCTGACTCATAATGATATCGTTTAATTGCAGGCCCTTGCGAGTTTCCGGTTGATGAGTTGTACGGACGCCATGAACAGCCAGGCGGTTGCGCTTTCGATGGAGTTTTCGAAGTCCTTGGCGAGGCGTCGGTTT
>JBBSPR010000072.1:0-12181 GCA_038258615.1 Sphingomonadales bacterium | reverse complement strand
CGGCGGTGCCGATGTGCTGGCGATGCCATGCAACGCTGCGCATGGCTGGGCGGCGGATGTGCGCGGCGTGCTGCCGGAAGGGACGGTTTTCGTCGATCTGATCGAAACCGGCGTGGCGGCGGCGCTGGCCTGCGCGCCCAAGACCGTCGGGCTGCTGGCGGTGGGGGCGACCCATAGTCTGCGGTTGTATCATGCCCCGCTGGAGGCGGCCGGGGTGCGCGTGATTGCGCCGCCGGCCGAAGCGGTGGCGGCGTTGGTGGCGCGGGTGAAGGGCGGGGACACCGGGCCGGCGGCGCGGGCGGCGGCGACGCGGCTGGCGGTGCGGCTTGCCGAGGACGGCGCCGATGTGGTGCTGGCGGCGTGCACCGAGATTCCGCTGGTGCTCGACAGTGGCAATTGCCCGGTGCCGCTGGTGGATGCCACCGCAGCGCTAGTGAAGGCGACGCTCGACGCCGCGCGCACCGGGGCGGCGGCATGAAGACGAGGGCGGCGCTGCTGTCGCGCCATGGCGCCATGGTTCCGTTTGCGGACTCGGCGCCATTGGCGATGACGTCGCTCGACCTGGCACCGCCCGGCCCACGCGAGCTGCTGGTGCGGATCGAGGCGGCGGGGCTGTGCCATTCCGATCTGTCGGTGGTGAACGGTGACCGGCCGCGTCCGGTGCCGATGGCGCTCGGGCATGAGGCGTGCGCCACGGTGGTGGCAGCCGGGCCTGGCGCCAGGCTGGTGGCCGGCGACCGGGTGGTGCTGGCCTTCCTGCCCGCCTGCGGGAGCTGTGCGGCCTGTGCGGCGGGCACGCCCTGGCTGTGCGCGCCGGCTGCAGCGGCGAACGGCAGGGGGGAGCTGCTGGGCGGCGGGCGGCGGTTGGCGCTGGGCGACGAAGCGGTCAGCCATCATCTCGGCTGTTCGGCCTTTGCCGACTTCGCGGTTGTGGACGAGCGATCGGCGGTGAAGATCGACAGCGACATCGCGCCGGAGATTGCAGCGCTGTTCGGCTGTGCGGTGCTGACCGGCGTTGGGGCCGTGTTCAATTCGGCGAAGCTGCGGCCGGGCGAATCGGTGGCGATCTGGGGGCTGGGCGGCGTGGGGCTGGCGGCGCTGATCGGCGCGATTGCAGCGGGCGGCGAGCCGGTGGTGGCGATCGACCCGGTGGCGGAGAAGCGCGCACTGGCGCTCGAACTCGGGGCGCGGGCGGCGGCGCATCCCGACGAGGCCGAGGCGGTGCTGCGCGGCGTGTTGCCGGGCGGTGCGGATGTGGCGATCGAGAGCGTGGGCAAGGGCGTGGTGCTGGCCGAGGCCTATCGGCTGACGGCACGCGGCGGTCGCACGGTGACGGTGGGGCTGCCCAACCCGGCCGATCCGCTGACGATCCCGGCGGTGAGCCTGGTGGCCGACGCCAAGACGCTGATGGGGAGCTATATGGGGGCTGCAGTGCCGGCGCGTGATATTCCACGCTACATCGCCTTGTGGCGGGCGGGGCGGCTGCCGGTCGAGCGGCTGCTGTCGGCAGTGCGGCCGATGGGCGAGATCAACGCAGCGCTCGATGATCTGGCCAGCGGGGCGGCGATCCGGCAGATTCTCATTCCGTGATCCTGCTGCTCGCCGGGGTGGTGGGCCTGTTGCTGGGAAGCTTCAGTGCCGGCCTGAGCTGGCGCTGGCCGCGCGGCGAAAATGCGGTGGCGGGGCGATCGCGCTGTGCCTCGTGCGGCGCCACGCTGGGCGCGCGTGAGCTGGTGCCGGTGCTGAGCTGGCTCGCGCAGCGTGGTCGCTGCCGGCACTGCGGTGCCGTGGTGCCGGTGCGCCATCTGGCGATCGAACTGGCGGCGGCGGTGGTGGTGGTGGCAGCGATGGCGGTCGCGCCGGGGCTGGAGGGCGTGGCGGGCGCGGGGTTCGGGCTGGTGCTTTTGTTGCTGCTGGTGCTCGACATGGAGCATTTCTGGCTGCCGGATGCGGTGGTGTTGCCACTCGCCGGGCTTGGACTTTGGCTGGGGCTGGGCGACCTGCCGGCACGCGCCATCGGGGCGCTCATGGGCTTTGCGGTGCTTTGGCTGATCGCCTTCGCCTATCGGCGGCTGGCCGGACGCGAGGGCATGGGGGCGGGGGACCCGAAGCTGCTGGGTGCCATCGGTGCCTGGCTTGGCTGGGCGGCACTGCCGTTGGTGGTGCTGGGGGCCAGCCTGCTCGGGCTGGCGCTGGTGGCGGCCGACCGGCTGCGCGGCCGCGATGTGGCGCGCGACACGGTGTTGCCGCTCGGCGCGCTGCTGGCGGCGGTGGCGTTTCCGCTTTGGCTGTTGCTGGTGGCGGGCGGGCTGGATAGGCTGTTGCCATGAGCTTTTGCCATGAAATTTGGCCATGAACTTTGAAGGCGCGCAGCGGCTGCCGGCCCGGCATGTCGAGATCTGGCAGAAGCGGGATTTTTTGAGCGCGGACGAATGTGCGGCGCTGATCGCGCAGGTCGATGCCAAGCGGCGACCGTCGACGATTGTCGATCCCAATGGCGATCCCGAGTTTCGCACGTCCGAAACGGGGGATCTGGACGTCGAAGACCCGCTGGCGGCGGCGGTGACGCAGCGGATTGCCGATTTTCTCGGGCTCGATGCTGCGCACTGCGAGCCGCTTCAGGGCCAGCGCTATGCCGAGGGGCAGGAGTTCAAGGCGCACACCGACACGTTCACCCCCGGCGGCCTCGGCTATATCGAGCATTGCGCGGTGTCCGGCCAGCGAACCTGGACGGGGATGATCTATCTGAACCAGCCCGAAGCGGGCGGGGCGACGCGCTTCCGGAAGCTCGACAAGACCTTTCAGCCGGAGCCGGGCAAGCTGCTGGCGTGGAACAACCTGCTGCCGACCCGGCTGCCCAATCCGCTGACGCTGCACCAGGGGATGCCGGTGCGGCGGGGGGTGAAGTATATCATCACGGCGTGGTTTCGGGAGAAGGTTTGGGGGTGGGCGTAGCGCGGCTGTGAGCAAGCGACGCTTGCAAACAGACTCGCGCTAGCCCGGCCGGCGGGGCGGCTGGCCCTCTGCCAGCCGAACCCGTTCGACGTCGGCCGCGGCTTTGCCGCGGCCTTTGCCCGAGAGAAAAGGAAGAGGGCCGCGGCAAAGCCGCGGCTGACGTCAGACGAGTTCGGCCAGCGAAGCTGTCCGCCTCGCTGGCCGAGCTTGCGTGAGTCGCAGGATAGCTTCGCTATCCTGTCGCCACGCTGCGCTTAAAAGTTCAAACTCGCTCCCAGCTGGAACGTCCGCCCCAGCGCATAGGTGTTGTAGTCGATCCGCGACGTGTTGAGCGTCTGGAACTCCTGGTAGCGGGTGTTGGTAAGGTTGCGGGCTTCGAACTTCAGGTCGAAGTTGAGGCCGGCGATCGGGATCGCCTGGCGCCAGACGAAATCGAGGCGGATGCCGGGGCGCTCGATGAGGTCGGGCAGCAGGGCGGCACCACGCTGGCTGACGCGATCGGACGCATAGTTGAGCAGGATGGTCTGCTCGGACAGGCTGTCCTGGTCTTGCAGGCTGATCTGGAAGTTGGCGATATGATCCGACTGGCCGGTGAGGCGGGCGCCGTCGCGGAACAGGTTGCCGGCCGCCACCTCCTGGAAGGTGGGATCGATGGCGGTGTCGCCCTGGCGGACCTGCAGCTTGGACTGGCTGTAGGTGTAGTTGAGCCCGAGCTGGATGCGGCGGCTCTGGAAGAAGGCGGCATCGGACAGCATGTCGAGGCCGAAGATCTTCTGCACCTCGACTTCGGCGCCGTAGAGCTGGGCGCGCGGCGCGTTGCCGAAGGTGGTGGTGATCGTGTCCGAGGTGATGAAGGCGATGATCTCGATCGGCTTGTTGATCTTCTTGTAGAAGCCGCCGAGCGTGATCCGCTCGTCACGGCCGAAATACCATTCGTAGCGGCCTTCGACGTTGGTCAGCTGGCTGTCCACGAGCAGCGGGTTGCCGAAGCTGCCGCGATCATTGTCGGTGTCGAAGTAGAACTGGTTGGCGAGCTCGCGGAACTGCGGGCGGGCGACGGTCTTGGACGCCGACAGGCGGACCTGCATGTCTTCGGCGAAGTTCCAGGTCGCGGTGCCGGCGGGAAGCCAGTAGTTGCGGTCGATCTGCGTGGCGGGCACATCGACGAAGCCGGCGTTGTAGAGATCGACCGGGATGACGCGCTGGCGGCCCTTTTCGTAGCGCACGCCGGCGACCAGCTGCACGCCATCGGCCGCCTCGACCTCGATCTGGCCATAGCCGCCATGGACCTTGAGCGAGGCTTCGTAGCGCGCCGCACCCGGCTGGGTGTTGGTCTGGGTGAGGAAGATGCCGTAGGTCTGGATGTTGAAATCCGAGAGCAGGAAGTCCGGGCGCTGCTGGATGACGCCGATGGGCAGCGCGTCTGACGGCTGGAAGCGATACTGGAAGAAATCGGACTCGCGCTGGTTGTCGTTATAGGCATAGCCGGCGACGATCCGTACCGGCACCGGCAGCGTCTCGAACTTGTAGCCGAGGTCGATCGCGGCGCCATAGACGTTCTCGTTCAGGCGGCTGAAGGCGATGGTCGCCCCCTGGCCGGGACCCTGCAGGCCGTTGACGAAATCGTTGATGCCGAACTCTTCCGAAAAGGCGTAGCGGAAGCCGCGCTCATAGGGCGAGAGGCGCTTGGAGTTGGCATAGGTGCCGCGCACATCGAGGCTGAGGTTGCCGAAACGGAACTCGCCGACGGCCTGGGTGTCGATGAGCTGGCGCTCGAAGAAGGCGGTGGCGGTGCGGTTGAGCAGCACGCCGTCGAAATCGGCGGCGTTGACACCGATCTGCTGGCGGGCTTCCTTGATGACGTCCTTCACATAAAGGTTGGTGAAGCGGATCTTGTGCTCGCCGAATTCGGCACCGAGCCCGAGCAGGCCGTTGACCTTGATGTTGTGCTCGGTCGAGAGGAAATCGAAATCCTGGTTGATGAGGAGGATCTCCTCGCCGCCGACGATGCCGGCGCCGAGCGCGTTCTGCTGCTTGCCGGCCTTGGTCTGCCACTCGTTTTCCCAGCCCGCCGAGGCGATGATGCCGATGCGCACATCACCGATGTCGAAGCTGGTGCCGGCCTGGAAGCTGAGGCCGAGATCGGCGGGGATGTTTGAGTTGCGCTGGATGACCGAGGTGTTGGAGTTGGTGAAGCTGCGGGCGATATTCTGCAGTTCGCCGAGGCTGAAATTGCCGAGGCCGATGACATTGCCGGTGGCCTGCGCTGCGCGCAGCGGGCCGGGGACCGAGCGGGTGCCGTCGTCGAAGCCCCAGGCATCCCAATCGCCACCGCGGTAGGTGTAGCCGAGTTCGCCGGTGGTGACGGTGTTGCCGCCGACACTGCCGCCGAAGGTGAGGAAGGGCTTCTCGGGCACGGCGCGGGTGGTGAGGTTGATGACGCCGCCGCCGAATTCGCCGGGATAGTTGGCCGAATAGCTTTTCTGGACGACCGAAGAAGCGAGCACCGAGGTGGGGAACAGATCGAGCGGCACGACGCGGCGCAGCGGATCGGGCGAAGGGATGGGCAAGCCGTTGAGAAGGGCCAGCGAGTAGCGCTCGCCGAGGCCGCGGACATAGACATATTTGCCGCCCACGACCGACAGGCCGGTGACGCGCTTGAGGGCGCCGGCGATGTCGCCTTCACCCGAGCGGGCGATATCGGCCTGGCTGAGCACCGAAACGACTTCGCGGGTGGAGCGGATGACGTTGGGGATGCGGGTGCCGATGACAACGATCTCGTCGAGGCCGCCGCCGCCGGGTGCCGAGATGTCGACATCTTCCTCGACATCGGCGGGCGGCGCCGCTTGGCCGGGTGCCACTTGCTGCGTCGTGTCTTCGGCAGGAGCCGGTTGCGCATCCTGAGCGCGCCCGGCGCTGGCGAGTGCTGTCGAAGCGAGCAGCGCGATCAACAGGCCGCTTGCGGCGCGATGGCTGGTGGTGGTTTCAATGCGCATCATGGCGTCCCCCGGATCGTGCAGTCTTTTCATGCAGCAGCGCTGCCGCCTGCTGGTGCTGGCCGCCGGTGATCCGAACCGGGGAGCCAGCTGCGGGCGACGCCAGGAGGCGCCGCCCGCCGGCCTCATCAGTTGCCGTTGTCGGCCGGCACGGCTTCGCAGGTGACCTGGCCGACGAGGCCGCAGGTCCAGCCGTCGAACCAGCGATCGGCGGCGTTCTGGAAGGCGCCGACATAGTTGGCGAAGGTGATCGGACCGCCGAGGAAGGTGGGATCGGTGGCGACCGCACCCGTCTCGGTGGCACCCGGCAGGATGCTGTCGGTGAGGGTGGGCGTATAGTTGAGGACATTGTTGTTGCCGGTCACCAGCGGGGTGATGAGCGAAGCCGGGACATCGGCTTCGTCGCGCACGGTGGTGGCGCAGCCGAACAGCACCGAGCGGAAGATCGGCGGGCCCTGCTCGTCCTGCGCGGCATCGGTTGGCGCGGCGGTCTGGGCGCCATCGATATCGAGGCAGATGGCGGCGGTGGCCGAGATCAGGCCGTTGACGAACGCATAGTCGGTGCCGCCGCGCAGCAGCAGCGGGTCGGCCGGGCGACGGTTGACGTAGGTGAAGTTGACGACGCGCGGGAAGGAGCGCGGGGTGCGCGCCTCGAAGCCGCCGGTCTCGGCTTCATGGATGCGGTCACCGCCGGCGGTGCGCTGCACGACGACGACGAACTGAAGGAAGCCCTTGTACCCGAAATCGGTATCGATGCTGTCGTCATCGGCGCCGGTGACGACGATGTAGCGGTGGTTGATGCGACCGCCGAACCATTCGATGCCATCGTCCGAGCTGTTGTGGACCTGAATGTTCTCGGCGAACGTGCCCGAGCCGACGCCACCGAGCGTGATGCCGTTGAGTTCGTTGCCCGGCGCCACTTCGAAGCCAGGATAGCGGACCTGAACGTAGCGAAGGCGCCCGCTGCTGTCGATGGCGCGTGCACCGCCGTAGAAGGCGTTGGTGAGCCCTTCGATGTTGTTCTGGCAATCGACGCTGCCCGGTGTCGCGGTGCCGATGCAGGTGTGGATCGGCGCACGGCCGAGGATGACGAGACCGCCCCACAGGCCGATCGAGTTGGCGTTGGTGGTGCCTTCGATATTGGCGCGCGCGGTGAGGATGATCGGGTTCTGCGACGTGCCCTCGGCGAAGATCTGCGACCCGCGGTTGATGACGAGCGAATCGGCGCCCGAGGAGCCGAAGATCTTGACGCCGGGATCGATGGTCAGCGTGCCTGCGGTGGTGCCGGCGATCGGAGCATCGGGGTTGGCGCCCTGATCCTGGCCGATGTTGACGCGGCCATTGAGCGCATAGATCACGCCGCGCAGGTTCTGGAGGCGCACGGCACCGGTGTAGGTGCCGGACAGCTGGCAGATCAGGCGGTTGGCGATGGTGCCGGCGGCGGTGAGGTTGCCGGGGCAGGCATCGGCGGGGCCACCGGGGGTGGGTGTCGGCGTCGGGGTGGGCGTCGGTGTGGGGGCCGGAGCCGGGGTGGGTGCGGGGATGACGATGACGCCTTCGCCGGGCGAGGCGAGGTCGTTGGCGCCGCTGCAGGCGGCGAGCGCCAGGGCGGAGCCCAGAAGCAGGAAGGAGCGAAGCTTGATGGGCTGTGCCTGGAGCATGATGCGTATCCCCTGAATGTCCCGACGGACTGTTGATTCGTTCAGGCCAGTGCATTGCGCGCCAACAGCGGCTGCCTGACGCAGCGGCTTTAGGGGGGATTAATGACGCTGCGATTGCTTTGCGGTGACGCTTTTGTTTCAGCGCGCGAGTTCGACCATCGTCGTGGCTTTCTGGCCACCGCGGGAATATTCGACCTTGATGGCATAGGCGCCGGCGATTTCGTTCGGCAGATCAATGACCTTTTCCTCGCTGAACAGCGGCTGGTCGTTGATGCTCGTCAGCACGTCGCCGGGTTGCAGCCCGGCGAGCTTGAACAGCGGTACGGCGGACGGATCGCGCACGGTCCAGCCGCGGACATCGCCGCCGCCGGGGGCACGCAGGGGGCTGAGCGCAAGGCGATAGGCGTTGCTGCTGGCGCGCAGCGACTCGGGGGTGGCCCTGAGGGTGGTGCCGACGGGCGCGGCGGGGGCGGCGGCGGTTGGTGGCGGGGCGGTGCCATCGAGCATGAGGGTCTGTTGGCTGCTATCGGGGGCACGCAGGGTGGCGCTGCGGGGGGTGAGGCTGGCGAGGATGGTGGCGCCGGGGCGCAGCGGCTGGCCGATGCGGACGAGGCGCTGGCGGCCGGCTTCATCCTCGAAAATCGCGGCACCCGGGAGCAGGATTCCGCGCAATTGCAGGGGTGCGGACGGGGTTTCGGGGGGTGTGGCGGGGGTATTCAGGGGTTGTGGAGGGATATCTTGGGGCGGTGCTGCGGTCGTGAGCGTGGTGGGCGGGGTGTCCGGAGCGGACGAAAACATGTCGGGGCCGGCGATGGCGATGAGGATCAGCGCGAACCCGAGCCCGCCGCCGATGGCCAGTGCCCATTCGCGGGGGGTGGTGGCGCGCTTTTCAGCCACAGCCGATGATGCCGGCGACGGGCAGCACGACGGCGGTGCCATCGGAGAGCGTGCGGGTGAGCAGGCCATCCTGCACCGTGGCGCTGGCCGCACCCGGGGCGGATTCGAGCCTCAGGTCGAGCGCCACCGATTCGCCGCCGGACTCGAAGCGGGCGCGCGGGGTGATGCCGAAGGCGGCGGTGCCGGTGGCGCTGCCGGGGACGAGGGGCAGGGTGCGAGTGGTACCGGCTTCGGCGAGCAGCAGCGCGCCGCCGACGGGCCACATGGCGAAGCGCCTGGCAGACGCGCGATCCCAGAGGAACAGCGCGCAACTGCCGCGCGCCAGCTTTTGCGGGGGGAGTTCGCCGAGCTCGGGCAGGGCCGAAAGGGCGAGGATGACGAGCAGCGCTATCATGACAGGGAGAGCCTTCCGGCGGCGTCGATCTGCGCGCGCATGGTGATGAGGCCATCGGGGGTGGCGAGATCGACGAGGGCGGCGTTGCCGGCGCAGCGCGGGGCGCCGCTGAGCGTGGCGAGGGGTGTGGTGATCTCGACCTGGCCTGACGCGGTGGTGCACTGGCCTGCGGCGAAGCGCAGGGTGAGATCGTTGCTGGTGATGCGCTGGGCGGGAAGCGTGCCATCGAGCGGCTGGACGCTGGCGGACAGGCTTTCGACGCCTTGCCCGAGGATCGCCTGTCCTTGCAGCGCCGGGCCCTGGAGGGCGAGGCGGACTTCGCCGCCGAGAAGCGCCAGCGGCTGCACGGTGAGCGCCATGTCTCCCAGCGCCAGTCCGCCGGCTTCGGTGGCCCGCAGATTGCCGTTCCAGATACTGCCCTCGACGCGTGCGGCGGCAATGCCGGCGGGGAGGACGGCGCGGAGCGGCAGCCAGATGAGCGCGCCGAGGGCAAGGCCGATTGCGAGCGTGATGAGGTTCGCTCTCATGCGCCGGGCTCGGCGAGCGTGAGAACGGCGGAGACGCTGGTATCGTCGTTGCGGCTGGTGCTGAGGCTGGTGACCAGCATGCCGTCGGCTTCGAAGCCGGCGACGAGCTTGAGCAGCACCGGCGCGCGGGCGGCGGCGAGGCGGAGCGTGACGCGGCCGCCGCCGGTCGAATCGAGGCTGGTGGCGGTGAGGCCGGCGTCGGCGAGCCCGGCTTCGACGCGCGGGATGAGCGCGCCGCCCGCAGGACGCGGTGTGTTGATGGCAGGGGCCAGCGCGCGGATGCTGGCGAGATCGGCGGTGGCGGCGGCGAGAGCGGCTTCGGCGGTGGTGCGCGCCGTCTCGATGGGGCGCAGCACGAGCAGCCAGAGGAGGACCGGCAGGGCGATGATGGCGAGCGCCAGCAGCAGCCGTTGTTCACGGCGGCTCCGGCCCTGCCACCAGTGGGCGGGTGCGCTCATCGGCGGGTGACCTTGAGCTCGGTTTGCAGCCTGCCGGCGGACCCGCGCGGCAGGCCGGCGGTGGCGGTGAGGCCGGCGGCTTCGAGGGCGGTGGTGATGGCGGCGACATCGCCGGGGGAGGCGGTTTCGAGCGTGGCCGACAGGCTGTTGGCATCGGCCTCGAGTGCCGCGAGGCTGACGCCGGGGCGGGTTTCGAGGGCGGTGAGCAGGGGGGCGGCGAGGCGGCTGAAGCCGCCGGCCGAGGCCGAGGCGGCGCGTGCGGCCACCTGCGCGCGGGCGCTGTTGATGGCGGTGCCGGGCGGCAGCAGGGATATGGCCAGCGCATCGCGCGTGTCGGCCGCCGCATCGGCGGCGCGGGCCGCCTGCCAGAGCCGGGCGGCGTCGCCGGCAACCAGCAACAGGGCGACGGTGGCGGCGAGCAGCGCCAGCCGCTTGAGCTGGCCCGGCGCGGCGCGCCAAGGCTGGCGGCGGGCGAAGCGGCCCTGCAGCAGATCGAGCGCTGCCGGGCGCAGCGCATGGGAAGCGATGGCGGCGGCATCGAGCAGCCGGGGCGTGATGGGCAGCAGCGCCTCGGCCAGATCGGGCTCGACGGCGAAGGCGCGCGGGCCATCGGGGAGCGCGGCGCGGACCAGCAGCAGCGCGCCGAGCGGCCAGGCGACGGCGCCTTGCGGATCGGGCGGCAGCAGCAGTGGTGCCGGCACCATGGCGGCGGGGGACAGGCCCATGGCATCGAGGCTGGCGAGCCAATTGGCCATGGCCTCGGCGCTGGTGATGGCGAGCCAGCGCTGGCCATCGGGGCCGGGGCTGCCGATGGCGGTGTGGAGCGTCTCGACCGGGGCGGCGGCGAAGTCTGCGGCCATCAGCCGGGCGGCGGCCTGGGCTTGCGCGGGGGCGAGGTTGGGCAGCGCGATGCGATGCAGGCTGACGGCATCGGCCGGGGGCACGGCGATGATGGGCAGGTCGGCTGGCGGGGTGCCGCTGCCCTGTGCCGCGATGCGACCGCCGGCATCGATCTGCCACCAGTCGGCGGGCGCGTCGGCGTGGAGGAAGAGCAGCAGCATCAATCGTCATCCTGCCAGCGGCGCTGGGCGACCAGCACCGGGGAGCGTCTTGCATCGATCAGGCTGGTGCCGGCAAGGCTGGTGTCGCCGCTCTCCAGCCGGAGCGCAAGCCGGAACCAGCCGGTGCGCACGGTGAGCTGCTGGAGCACATCGCCGGGCAATGCGCTGTCGCGCAGCAGTTCGGTGTCGGCGAAATCGGCCACCGAGCCCCAGCCGGTCGCGGGGCGCGCAGCGAGCACTCGAGTCGCCAGCGCCAGCCGGGCGGGCGGGGGCCCCAGCGTTTCGGGGAGCAGCATGGCGAGCAGCGGTGCCTGCGCCGGGAGCAGCGTGTTGGGGTTGATCGGTGACAGGTCGGCGAGCGGCAGCGCGCAGACGAAGGGGCGGAGCCGGGCGTATGTTTCGGCGTCCATGCCGGCGATGGCGCGCAATTCCGAGATGTCGGTCATCAGCGTGCCGGCGGTGCGATAGCCCTGCGGGCCGTAGCGGCTGTCTTCGGCGCCCAAGGGGGCGGGCTGGTCGTCGCTGTCGATCCAGTCGGCGGCGGCGGCAGCGATGCCGCGGGCGCGGGGATCGGGGATGCCGAGGGCGAGCATCAGGTTGGTGAACTGGCCGACTGCGTTGGCGCGGGTGACGAGCGATTCGGGGCCGGTTTGCGTGACGAGGCTGCCGAGGTTGAAGCAATTGCCGCCATCGCGCGGGGTGATGCTGGCGGTGCCACCGGGGCCGCCGGGCAGTGGCAGGATGATCGGCTGGCCCTGCCAGCCGCCGGTTTGATTGGCGCGGTCGCTCGCTTGCGTGATGGCGCCGATGCGTTGCACGGCGAGCGCCTCGGCGATGAGCGCGAGCGATGTCGCCTGCTCGCGCGCCAGCAGGTTGCCGACGAGCTGGGTGGCGGTGCGGGTGCGTTCGAGCAGCAGGGCGGCGATGGCGCCCATCACGCCGACGAGCAGCAGCACCGCGAGCAGGGCGGCGCCGCGCTCGGAGGGTTTGCCTGGCATTGGCCCCATCATTGTCTGGGCACCGGGGGGAGCAGGAAGAGCTGGCGGAGTTCGCCGGTGTCGGGGCGGTCGATGACGAGCTCGACGGCTTGCGGCAGGGCGGTGGCCGCTGCGGCAGTGCCGATGGGGGGCCAGCGATCCGCCCAGGCGCCGCCGGTGTGGACGCGCATTCGCACGGTGTTGATCCCTTCGAGCAATCGCGCCGGCGGGCCGAGGGGTGCGCCATCGACCATG
>JBBSPR010000071.1:0-12541 GCA_038258615.1 Sphingomonadales bacterium | reverse complement strand
GGCGACTGCCGGCACGAACTCGGGGTTTTCCGGCGCCAGCATCGCCAGTTCCTCGGCGCGCTGCACGACGCGGGCGAGCGAGGCATCGTCGAAGGCGTTGATCGTGGCGGAGCCGACGCGCTTGCCATAGGCGACGTTCACCGCCAGCTCGGTATCGTTGACGATGCCGCTGGTCGACACATTGTTGAGCGCGAAGCGGATGTTGCCGTCGGTGGAGCCCGCCATCACGGCGGTGCACTCATCGGCCTTGGAGAGTTTGACGACCTTGTCGAGGATCGCCTTCACCTGATCTTGTGTGGGAAAAGCCATGTGTAAACCCCTTAGCCCAGCGAGCGGGCGGTGTTGATGACGTTGATGCCGTCGAAGCGTGCCGTGGACGAGCCATGGCTGACCGCGGAGGACTGCGAGGGCTGGCCCTTGCCGTCGTTGAAGGCGCCGCCGAGGCGGTAATCGCGATCGTCGCAGATGGCCGAACAGGCGTTCCAGAATTCCGGCGTGCGGATCTGGTAGGCCACATCCTCGATCATGCCGGTGACCTTGCCGTTCTTGATCTCGTAGAAGAGCTGGCCGCCGAACTGGGCGTTGTAGCGCTGCTGGTCGATCGAGAAGGAGCCATCGCCGATGATGTAGATGCCGTCTTCGACCTTGGAGATCATGTCGGCCACGGTCATCGGGGTCTTGCCGGGGGCAAGGCTGACATTGGCCATGCGCTGGAACTGCACGCTCGACCAGCTGTCGGCATAGCAGCAGCCGTCGCTCTCGGTCTTGCCGACGATGTGCGCCTGGTCGCGGATGGTCTGGTAATCGACGAGCTTGCCGTCCTTTACGAGATCCCAGCGCTTGGTCTTCACGCCCTCATCGTCATAGGGCACCTGGCCGAGGCTGCCGGGCTGGACCTTGTCGGCGAAGAAATTCACCTTGTCCGAGCCATATTGGAAGCCCGAATTGCGCTTGTCCATCGTGGCGAAGCTGGTGCCGGCGAAGTTGGCTTCATAGCCGAGCACGCGGTCGAGTTCGAGCGGATGGCCCACGCTTTCGTGGATCGTCAGCCAGGTGTGCGACGGATCGAGCACCAGATCGTACTTGCCGGGCTTGACCGTGGGCGCCTTGAGCTTTTCGCGGGCGTGGCGAGCGGCAGCCTGCGCATCCTCGAGCGGATCATAGCTCTTGTTGTAGACGGTCACGCCAGCGGGGGTGACCACCTTCTGCGTGGCATCGCCATCGAGATATTCATAGCCCTGCTGCGACGGGGCCGAGAGCTGCGCGCGGGTGCGGAACTTGCCGGTCTGGCGGTCGATCGCGGTGGCCTGCATCGGGATGTGGATGCGGTGGATGTCCTGATCGATGTACGAGCCGTCGGTCGAGGCGAAATACTTCTGCTCGTTGACGAGGAACAGCACCGAATTGAAGAAGTCCGCTCCGGCAGCCTGTGCGGCGGCGTTGATGGCGAGCAGCATGTCGACCTTTTCCTTGATCGGCACTTCCATCGCGTTCTTCTTGATCGGCGTGCGCCATTTGATTTCGCCCACACCCGGCGTGGGGGCCAGCCGCACCGGCTCGGTCTGCTGCCGGGCATTGGCCTTGGCGATGGCGAGTGCCAGCCGCGCGGTTTCGGCGACGCCATCGTCGGTCATGTCGTTGGTGGCGGCAAAGCCCCATGCGCCATCGGCGATGACGCGGATGCCGACACCGACGGACTCGGTGTTGATGACATTCTGCACGGTCTTTTCACGCGTGACGGTGAACTGGCGCAGATAGCGCCCCACCCGCACGTCGCAATAGGTCGCCCCGCCGCTCGTTGCGGCACCCAGGCCCACATCGGCGAGGCGGCGCTTCAGCGCATCGGGGATCGCATCGCCGAGCGCTTCCTGTGCGATGACTTTGCCGAAAGCGGCCGGCAGCACGAGGCCGCCGCCGAAGAGGCCGGTAAGCCCCATGAATTCACGTCTGCGCACTGAGTCCCTCCAGAGTGGCCGGGCTTCGCACCGCCCGGCAAATGTCATGTTGTTTCATCCGCATATCGACCGCCCCCCAGCGACATGCTCGATGCCCCCGTCTTTGCGCCAAACGGACGAAAGGTCAAATGCCGGGTGCTGTCCGTTCGACGAACGACCGCAGCAAAGGCAGCATTTGCTGAGGTGCCTCCGGCGGCTGGGGTCGACGGCCCCAGACCCCAATAATGCGCATTTTCAGGCCATTTGCGGTCCGATTCTGCACAGCGACCAAAGTGCGATCGATGGGTGGCTGCGTTAAGCCGTTCGGATCAATTGCCAATCAAGTGCGGCGCGAACCGGCGATGTCGTTGGCGACCAATCGTCCAGACGCCTGAACGCGCCTCGCAGCGCGGCTTGAAATCGGTCTGCCGCCACTTCCGCGCAGTCCCCGTCCAGATCGAGAAACAGCGGTTTCGCCGCGAGATACTGGTCAAACATAGCGGGAGACATGCACAGATATGTGAGGTCGGTAAACCATGCTGCCACCGCCACAAGGAACAGATCGTCCACGAAGATCGTGGCCGACCCGAACAGATCTTCCTCGAGAATTGCATCTGCAGCAACTGAAGTCAGATCGCATTCACGAAACGATGCAGTTACCGCGCCAGCGCCAGGGTAGTCGATGAAGAAGCCCCTCGTTGCCCCTGCGGCACTGAGAAGCCCGAAGAGCAACGGAACATCGGGCGACAGGTCCCATTCAATGAGCGGCAACGCCCGCATTCGATAATGGGACAGGATGCTGCGATTAACGTCGATGGCACCCGGGGCGGCTGCAACAAGCCTTAACGCAAACGCGGCAAGCTCTGGCTCCTCATCCAGCGATCGAAGCCGGAATTGCTTCTTGTCCCAGTCCCACATGGCACTCGCTCCAGCCGGAAGACCGCTGCACGTTGCATACGCTTGCAAGAATTGGCACCGAAGCGGAAGCTGATTTCGCGGCCGGGGCCGTCCCCCGCCAGCCCGAGCCAATCCTGATTTTTGAGTTTACCCCAGAGACCGCGCCGTGTTGATGACGTTGACGCCGTCGAAGCGCGCGGTCGCCGAGCCGTGGCTGACGGCCGACACCTGGCTGGGCTGGCCCTTGCCATCGAAGAAAGAGCCGCCCATGCGCCAGTCGCGCTTGTCGCAGATGGCCGAGCAGGCGCCCCAGAACTCAGGGGTGCGCATCTGATAGGCGACGTCTTCGAGCATGCGGGTGATCTTGCCATTCTTGATTTCGTAGAAGAGCTGGCCGCCGAACTGGGCGTTGTAGCGCTGCTGGTCGATCGAATAGGAGCCGCGGCCGAACATGTAGACGCCGTTTTCGACCTGGGAGACCAGTTCGGCGACGCTCAGGGGGGCCGCACCCGGCATGAGGCTGACATTGGGCATGCGCTGGAACTGCACATCGCTCCAGCTGGCGGCATAGCTGCAGCCATCGGACTCGTTCTTGCCGACGATATGCGCCTGATCGCGGATGGTTTGGTAATCGACGAGCTTGCCGTTTTGCACGAGGTCCCAACGCTTGGATTTCACACCCTCATCGTCCCAGCCGATGGCGCCGAGGCTGTTCGGCTCGGTGCGGTCGGCGACGAAATTGACGAGTTTGGAGCCATACATCAGCCCGGCATCGCGCTTGTCGATGGTGGCGAAGCTGGTGCCGGCGTAATTGGCCTCATAGCCGAGCACGCGGTCGAGTTCGAGCGGATGGCCGACACTTTCGTGGATGGTGAGGAAGGTGTGGGTGGGATCGAGCACGAGATCATATTTGCCGGCCTGCACGCTGGGGGCGGCGAGCTTTTCGCGCGCCTGTTTGGCGGCGGCGACGGCATCCTCGACCATGTCGTAGGAGGCGCCGTAAGTGACGACGCCATTGGGGGCGGTGAACTTGTGCTCGGGCTTGCTGTCGAGGAACTCATAGCCCATCCCCATCGGTGAGGAGAGGCCGTCACGGGTGCGGAACTTGCCCGACTGGCGATCGATGGCAGTGACGGTGAACGGCGCCCAGATGCGGTGGACATCCTGATCGACATAGGTGCCATCGGTGGAGGCGAAATACTTCTGCTCGTTGACGAGGAACAGTGTCGATTGCGCGAAGTCCGCACCTGCCGCCTGGGCCGCGGCGTTGACGCTCAACAGCAGGTCGACCTTGTCCTTGATCGGCACCGCCATGCCGTTGGTGCGGATGGGGGTGGCCCATTTCACCTCGCCCTGCGCCGGGGCGGGGGCGAGGCGGACGGGCTCGGTCTGCTGGCGGGCGTTGGCGCGGGCGATGGCGGCGGCCGCGCGGGCGGCGGCAGCGACGCCATCGGGCGTCATGTCGTTGGTGGCGGCAAAGCCCCAGGCGCCATCGACGATGACGCGAACGCCGACGCCGAGCGACTCGGCGTTGACGACATTCTGCACGGTCTTCTCGCGGGTGAGGACGGACTGGCGGAGGTAACGGCCGACGCGGACGTCGCAATAGCTGGCCCCTGCCCCCGTGGCGATGTTGAGGGCGGCATCGGCGAGGCGCTTCTTGGCGGCGACGTCCATCACCGTCACCAGCTCCTCGGCGGCGACCAGCCGGCCGAACGCCATCGGCAGCACCACGCCGCCGCCGACCAACCCCATGAAATCACGCCGCCGCACAGGCCTCTCCCAAAACACAGCTTTCAACGGGGTCTAGCCTTTGTGCCCGACTTTGCAAACGCTCTTGCCCAATGCGGCGCGCGCTGGTCTGTTGCGCGCTCTGCACACGGGGGCCCCATGATCCGCACACTTCTCATCGCCAGCCTGCTCGCAACAACACCGGCAGTCGCACAAACGCCGACCGATCCGATGATGCCCGATACGGTCGCCGTTTATGACCCGGTGCGGCCGGACGCCGACTTCGTGCGCCGCGAAGTGATGGTGCCGATGCGCGACGGGGTGAAGCTGTTCACCGTGGTGGTGATGCGCAAGGGCACCAAGGACGGGCCGATGCTGCTGACGCGCACGCCGTACAATGCCGGAGGGGCGACGAGCCGCAACCGTTCCCAAAAGATCGAGGAGATCCTGCCGGTCATGGACGCCGAGTTCGTCAATGACGGCTATATCCGCGTGTATCAGGACGTGCGCGGGCTCTACAAATCCGAAGGCGATTATGTGATGAACCGGCCGCTGCGGGGGCCGATCAACAGCACCAAGGTCGACCATGCGACCGACGCCTATGACACGATCGACTGGCTGGTGAAGAATGTGCCCGAGAGCAATGGCCGGGTGGGGATAACGGGCAGCTCGTATCCGGGGTTCACGGCGCTGATGGCCTTGATCGACCCGCATCCGGCGCTCAAGGCGAGCGTGCCGCAGAGCCCGATGGTCGATGGCTGGATGGGGGATGACTGGTTTCACAACGGCGCGTTCCGCACCTTCGCCTTCGACTATATCGTTGGGCAGACGGCGAAAAAGGGTGGCGGCCGCGTGCCCTATTCGGACGCTGACCAGTATGATGTGTTTTTGAAGGCCGGCTCGACCGGGGATTTCGTGCGCAAATGGGGGCTCGATGCGTTTCCGGCGGTGCGCAAGTTCATGGAGCATCCCGATTATGACCAATATTGGCAGGAGCAGGCGCTCGACAAGCTGCTGGCCAAGCGCAAGCTGACGGTGCCGACGATGCTGGTGGTGGGGCAATGGGACCAGGAGGACAGCTATGGCGCGCCCGCGGTGTACAAGGCGCTCGAGCCGCAGGATGTGAACAACGACATGGTGCATCTGGTGATCGGCCCGTGGCGGCATTCGGGTGTGAATTATGACGGGACGAGCCTGGGGGTGCTCGATTTCGAGGGCGATACCGGCATGCAGTTCCGGAAGACGGTGATGAAGCCGTTTCTCGACCAGCATCTGAAGGGCGGCCCCGAGGCCGATACGCCGCCGGTGATGACCTATGCAACCGGCGCCAACCGTTGGGAACGCAGCGAAAAGTGGCCGGTGGCGCCGACCAGGCCGCTCTATCTGCAGCCGGGCAAGGCGCTGGCGTTCACCGCTGCCCCGGCGGCGGGGGTTACGACCTATGTGTCCGACCCTGCCACCCCGGTGCCGTTCGTGCCGCCGCCCTATAATGGCCGCGACCGCGCGGTGTGGACGACCTGGCTGGTGACCGACCAGCGGTTTGCGGCGACGCGGCCCGATGTGATCAGCTACACGACCGAGGTGTTGACGCAAGAGGTGCATATCGCCGGGCAGCCGATGGTCGATCTGTTCGCCGCCACCAGCGGAACGGATTCGGACTGGGTGGTGAAGCTGATCGATGTGCATCCCGCCGAGGACAGCCAGCATCCGAAGACCGCGGGCATGCAGCTGCCGATCGGCATCGAGATCTTTCGTGGGCGCTATGCGGGGAGCTTCGAGACGCCGGCGGCGCTGAGCCCTGGCAAGGTGACCAATTTCAAGTTCGGGCTGCCGCATGTGAACCATGTGTTCAAGCCCGGCCACCGGATCATGGTGCAGGTGCAATCGAGCCTGTTCCCGCTCTACGATCGCAACCCGCAGACGTTCGTGCCCAATATCTTCAGTGCCAAGGCGGCGGACTACAAGCCGGCCACGCAATCAGTGGCGCATGGGCCGGGCCAGGCGAGTGCGATCTGGCTGCCGATCGTGCCGTGAGGCCGCCGAGGATGCGGCGGGTGACGCTTCGGGCACGCTTTGTTGCCCGCGGGTGATGCGTCTTCGGCTGGCGAGGTCTTCCGGGCCTTTCTGAAGCTTGGGCTGACGTCGTTCGGCGGGCCGGTCGCGCATCTGGGGTATTTTCGGGGCGAACTGGTCCTGCGCCGACGCTGGGTGGACGAGGCCGAATTCGCCGATCTGCTGGCGCTCTGCCAGTTTCTGCCGGGGCCGGCATCGAGCCAGCTGGGCTTTGCGCTCGGGCTGCGGCGGGCCGGCGGGCTGGGGGCGCTGGCGGCCTGGGTGGCGTTCACCCTGCCCTCAGCGCTGTTCATGCTGGTTGTGGCGCTTGGAGCGGGCGTGCTCGGCGGGCCGTTGGGGCTGGCGGTGGTGCATGGGCTCAAGCTGGTGGCGGTGGCGATCGTGGCGCAGGCGGTGTGGGGCATGGCGAAAACGCTGACGCCCGATGGGCGCCGCCGGGCGATTGCTGTGGTGGCGGCTGTGCTGGTGGTGCTGGTCGGCGGGGCGCTTTCGCAGATTGCGGCGATTTTGGCCGGGGCGGGGCTGGGCTGGCTGCTGTGCAACGGGGCTGCGGTGACCGGCGCGGGCGGGCGCTGGCCGCAAAGGCTGGCGCCGGTATTTTTGATCGGCTTCTTCGCGCTTCTGCTGGGCCTGCCGGTGCTGGTGGAGGCGACGGGCTGGCAGGGGCTGGCGCTGTTCGATGCCTTTTATCGTGCCGGGGCGCTGGTGTTCGGTGGCGGCCATGTGGTGCTGCCGCTGCTCGAGGCCGAGATCGTGGGGGCGGGGTGGATGAGCGCCGATGCGTTTCTCACCGGCTATGGTGCCGCTCAGGCGGTGCCGGGGCCGTTGTTCACCTTTGCCGCTTATCTCGGTGCCGGCGTTGGCCCGGCGCCCAATGGCGTTGCCGGTGCCGCGATTGCGCTGGTTGCGGTGTTTCTGCCCGGCTTTCTGCTGCTGCTCGGCGTGCTGCCGTTTTGGGACAGGGTGCGCGGCTGGCCGGCGGCGCAGGCGGCGTTGCAGGGCACCAACGCGGCCGTTGTGGGGATATTGGCGATGGCGCTCTACGACCCGGTGTGGACGGGTGCGGTGGCCGGGCCGGTGGATGTAGCGATCATCGGGTTCGGGACGTTGGCACTGTTGCGCTGGGCGGCGCCGCCGTGGGCGGTCGTGCTCGCGATGGTCGGGCTGCAGCTGGTCGTGAGCGCCGGGGGTTTGGTCGGCTGATATCCCCGGGCGCTGCTGCCAGCGCCCGGGGGCATGCGTTCAGGCAGCCTTGTCCTGCGTCATCAGGCGGATCGGTTCCTTGAGGCCGGCGACAACGTCCTTGTCCACCTGCACTTCTTCAAGGCCTTCCATGCCGGGCAGTTCGAACATCGATTCGAGCAGGATCGACTCCATGATCGAGCGAAGGCCGCGGGCACCGGTGCGGCGCTCGATGGCACGCTTGGCGATGGCCGAGAGCGCATCGGCGTTGAAGGTGAGCTTGACGCCTTCCATCTCGAACAGCCGGGCATATTGCTTGCTCAGCGCGTTCTTCGGCTCGGTGAGGATCTTGATCAGCGCATCCTCATCGAGATCCTCGAGGGTGGCGATGACCGGCAGACGGCCGATGAACTCGGGGATCAGCCCGAAGCGCAGCAGATCCTCGGGCTCGCACTGGCGCAGCAGCTTGCCGACGCGGCGCTCGTCCGGTGCCGCCACATGCGCGCCGAAGCCGATCGACTTGCCCTGCAGACGATCCCCGATGATCCGGTCGAGGCCCGAGAAGGCGCCGCCGCAGATGAACAGGATGTTGGTCGTGTCGACCTGCAGGAACTCCTGCTGCGGATGCTTGCGGCCGCCCTGCGGCGGCACCGACGCGGTGGTGCCCTCCATGATCTTGAGGAGCGCCTGCTGGACGCCCTCGCCCGACACGTCGCGAGTGATCGAAGGATTGTCCGACTTGCGGCTGATCTTGTCGATCTCGTCGATGTAGACGATGCCGCGCTGGGCGCGCTCGACGTTGTAGTCGCTCGCCTGCAGCAGCTTCAGGATGATGTTCTCGACATCCTCGCCGACATAGCCGGCTTCGGTGAGGGTGGTCGCATCGGCCATGGTGAAGGGCACATCGAGGATGCGCGCCAGCGTCTGCGCGAGCAGCGTCTTGCCGCAGCCGGTGGGGCCGACCAAGAGAATGTTGGACTTGGCAAGCTCGACCTCGGCGCCCTTGCCGCCATGGTTGAGGCGCTTGTAATGGTTGTGCACCGCCACCGAGAGCACGCGCTTGGCGTGCATCTGGCCGATGACATAATCATCGAGCACCTTGCAGATCTCGCGCGGAGTCGGGACATCGCCCGACTTCTTGACGAGCGCCGTCTTGGTTTCCTCGCGGATGATGTCGTTGCACAGCTCGACGCATTCATCGCAGATGAACACGGTCGGCCCGGCGATGAGCTTGCGCACCTCGTGCTGGCTCTTGCCGCAGAAACTGCAGTAGAGCGTGCTCTTCGAATCGCCGCCACTCAATTTGGTCATGGCTTCCCTCTCTCGCGTCGGGCGAGTTTAGCGTTGCTTTGCATCACCCTGCAAGGGCAGCAACGCATTCAATTGTCACATTGCGGCGATGAATGCCGCGATAACAGGCTCAAGCTGCGGCCCGTGTCTCTTCCTCGGTCGGCAGCGGACGCTTGTCGACGACCTCGTCGACGAGCCCGAACACCTTCGCTTCATCGGCCGACAGGAACTTGTCGCGCTCCATCGCCCGCTCGATCGTGTCGATGTCCTGGCCGGTGTGCTTGACGTAAAGCTCGTTGAGCGTCGCACGGATGCGCAGGATTTCGCGCGCCTGGATCTCGATGTCGGTCGCCTGGCCCTGGGCGCCGCCCGAAGGCTGGTGGACCATGATGCGGGCATGCTTGAGCGCCACGCGCATCCCCGGCTCGCCGGCGGCGAGGAGGAAGCTGCCCATCGATGCCGCCTGGCCGACGCAGACAGTGGCGACCTTGGGGCGGATGTACTGCATCGTGTCGTAGATCGCCATGCCGGCCGTCACCACCCCGCCCGGCGAGTTGATGTACATGAAGATATCCTTCTTCGGATTCTCCGACTCGAGGAACAGCAGCTGGGCGACGATGACCGAGGCCATGTGATCCTCGACCTGGCCGGTGACGAACACGATCCGCTCACGGAGCAGCCGCGAATAGATGTCGAACGAGCGCTCGCCGCGGTTCGAGGTCTCGATGACCATTGGGATAAGACCCGCATGCGCGGGGGGCGGAATGAGGCCAGCATGCGTTTGGGGAAGCAGGTCGTGCATAATGAACTCCGATTGCTCGCCCAACGTCGGACGTTTCCGCATGCTTTTCAAGGGGCGATGCCGCGCTGTCCACAGCTGCGGCATCGCACCCTTCAAAAAGGTCAGGCTTTCTTGGCGGCGGCCTTCTTGGTCGGCGCCTTTTTGACGGGCTCTTCGACGGCCGGCGCCTCTTCGGCGGGGGGCGCTTCGACCGGGATTTCTGGCTCGTCCGCCGCCTTGGCAGCCTTGGCGGCCTTGGCCTTGGGGGCCTTCTTCACCGGCTTGTCTTCGGCGGGCGCTTCCTCGGCGGCTGCGGCTTTGGCCTTGGCCTTCTTTGCCGGTTTGGCGGGCGCATCATCATGGTCATGGTCGCAGTCGGGGCCATGGACATGTGCCGGTGTCTCGTCCTCGTCCTCGATCGCGGCTTCGAGATCGGCACGGCTGACGGCGCGCTCGGTCACTTCGGCCTTGCCGACCAGATAATCGACGACCTTGTCCTCATAGAGCGGGGCGCGCAGCTGGGCGGCGGCCATGGCGTTCTCCTGGAAGAACTTGACGACCTTCTGCTGCTCGGCGGGCGCGTAGCGGGTGGCTTCCTGGCCGATGAGGCGGTTCATCTCGGCGTTGCTCACGGTAATGCCGCCGCGGTTGCCGATTTCGGAGAGCAGCAGACCCAGGCGCACGCGACGCTCGGCAATGCGGCGATAATCGCCGCGCTCGGCCTCGATCTCGGCCTTGGCGGCTTCTGGGTCCTCGGCGCGCGAGGCTTCCTGCTCGAGCTGCGCCCAGATCTGCTCGAATTCGCCTTCGACCATCGTCTCGGGCACGTCGAAATCATGACGCGCGGCAAGCGTATCGAGCAGCTTGCGCTTCATGTGGGTGCGGGTGAGCTGGCTCGTCTCGGCTTCGATCTGGTCCTTGAGGATTTCCTTCAGCGCATCGAGCGAATCGATGCCGAGGCCCTTGGCGAACTCGTCGTCGATCGGCGTTTCCACCGGCGTCTCGACGCCCTGCACCATGATCTTGAACTGCGCCGGCTTGCCCGCCAGCGCCTCCGAACCATAATCTTCCGGGAACGTAACGTCGATCGTCAGCTCCTGGTTGGCCTTGGTGCCGACCAGCTGGTCTTCGAAGCCGGGAATGAGCATGCCCGACCCGATCGTCACGCGCATGCCTTCGCCCTTGCCGCCTTCGAACAGCTCGCCGTCCACCGAACCTTCGAAATCGATCACCACCGTGTCGCCGGTCTTCGCCTTGTACTTGGCGGCGGCGGGCTCGGTCATCTGCTGCTGGGTGGCGAGGCGCGTGAGCATCTCGGCGATGGCGGCTTCATCGGCCTGCACCACCAGCTTTTCCAGCGCCAGATCGTCGATGTTGACCGTCGCGATGGTGGGGAGGATTTCGAGCGCCACCTTGAACGAAAGGTCCTGGCCATCGACCAGATCGCCTTCGAGATCGACCTGCGGCTGCACCGCGGGACGCAACGCCTTTTCACCGAGGAGCTGCTGCACGCCATCGGAAACAGCGGCCTGCACCGCTTCGCCATGCAGGGCGGGGCCGTGCATCTTGCGGACGAGGTTGGCGGGCACCTTGCCGGGGCGGAAACCGGGCATGCGGATCTGCTTGGACACTTCGGCAAGCCGCACATCGACGCGCTTGGCGATATCGGCGGCCGGGATGACACACGAAAATTCGCGGCGGAGGCCCTGGTTCAGTGTTTCGGCGATCTGCATGATGGTTCGGTCTTTCAAAAAATCTTTTCACAAGCAAGCTGCAGCGAATCGGGGGCGTTGGTGCGGGCGAAGGGACTCGAACCCCCACGTCTCTCGACACTGGAACCTAAATCCAGCGCGTCTACCAATTCCGCCACGCCCGCATCAGCGTGAAGCGCGCGTCTATAGCAACCCCAAGCTCATAGGCAAGCGTGACGGCTCGTGCGCATCATGGCAAGACCCTGTCTGCGAACCGAGGGGACTTTGCACAGCATGCCGACCGACATCGAAATTGCCCATCGCTATACGTTGCGCCCGATCGAGGCGATTGCCGCCCTGCTGGGGCTGGAAGCGAACGACCTGGAGCCGCAGGGGCGGCACATCGCGAAGCTGACGGCCGAAACGCTGCGCGGCCTGCGGTCCCGGCCGCACGGCAAGCTCATCCTCGTGACTGCCGTCAACCCGACCCCGGCCGGCGAGGGCAAGACTACGACGACGGTGGGGCTGGGCGATGCGCTGAACCGGATCGGGCGGCGGGCGAGCATCGTGCTGCGCGAGCCGTCGCTTGGGCCAGTGTTCGGCCGCAAGGGCGGGGCGACCGGCGGTGGCCATGCGCAGGTGGCACCGATGGAGCGGATCAACCTGCACTTCACCGGCGATTTCCACGCCATCACCTCGGCGCACAATCTGCTGGCAGCGCTCATCGACAATGCGCTCCATTACCGGCTGCCGACCGCGACCGGCGAGGCGCTCGATGCGCGCAGCATCAGCTGGCGCCGGGTGCTCGACATGAACGACCGCGCGTTGCGGCAGGTGGCGCTCGGAATGGGGGCAGGCAATGGCCCGGTGCGCGAAACGGGGTTCGACATCACTGTTGCCAGCGAAGTGATGGCGGCTCTCTGCCTTGCCGATGATCTTCCCGACCTGCAATCGCGCCTCGC
>JBBSPR010000070.1:0-12687 GCA_038258615.1 Sphingomonadales bacterium | reverse complement strand
CGGACGTTGAAGCCGGCGGCCCCGCGCCAGCGCTTGACCAGCGCCATGACTCCGCCGGCGATGAGCCAGAGCGCCAGCGCCATGCCGAAAGCCGCACCGACCTCCGCCCAGCCGAGCAGGAAGCCGGCGGCAACGAAGACGACCAGCGTGGCAAGGCCGACCCATTTGAGCTTCGGGGCCAGCGCTGACACGCTGTCCCGCTTCCAGGCGAGCATCGGGCCGACCGTGACGAGGATCAGCAGCGGCACCGAGAGCGGTGCGAACACCATGTTGTAATAGGGCGGGCCGACGGAAACCTTCTGGTCGAGCGCTTCCATGATCACCGGGTAGAAGGTGCCGAAGAACACCACCGAGGTGACCGCCATCAGGAACAGGTTGTTGAGCGTGAGCCCGGCCTCGCGGCTGACGCCCGAGAACAGGGCGCCCGAGCGCAACATGGGCGCGCGCAGTGCGAACAGCGCGAGCGCGCCGCCGGTGGCGACACCGATCATGCCGAGGATGAAGACGCCGCGCTCGGGATCGACCGCAAACGCATGGACCGAGGTGAGGATGCCCGAGCGCACGAGGAAGGTGCCGATGAGGCTGAGCGAAAAGGCGAGGATGGCGAGCAGGATCGTCCAGCCAGCCAGCGCCTGGCGCTTTTCGGTGACGATCGCCGAGTGCAGCAGCGCCGTGCCGAGCAGCCAGGGCATGAGCGAGGCGTTCTCGACCGGATCCCAGAACCACCAGCCGCCCCAGCCGAGCTCGTAATAGGCCCAGAAGGAGCCGAGCGCGATGCCGAGCGTGAGCGGCACCCAGGCCGCGAGCACCCAGGGGCGCATCCAGCGCGCCCAGGCGGCATCGGCCCGACCTTCGAGCAGGGCGGCGACGGCGAAGCTGAAGGTGACCGAGAAGCCGACATAGCCGAGGTAGAGCAGTGGCGGGTGGAAGACGAGACCGGGGTCCTGCAGCAGCGGGTTGAGTTCGCTGCCATCAAGGGGGGCCGGGTCAAGCCGGGCGAAGGGGTTGGAGGTGAAGATGGAGAAGGCCAGGAAGGCGGTGGTGATCATCGCCTGGATGCTGAGCGTGCGCGCTTGCAGGCTGGCGCGAAGATTGTCTCCGAAGGCAGCGATGCCGGCGCCGAACAGCGCCAGGATAAGGACCCACAGCAGCATCGAGCCTTCATGGTTGCCCCAGGTGGCGGCGAGGCGATAGGCGAGCGGCTGGTCGAGCGCCGAATGCTGCGCCACCAGCGCCACCGAGAAATCGGCGCGGGCGAAGCTCGCCATCAGAATGGCGAATGCCATTGCCAGCAACGCGGCCTGCAGCTGGGCAGTGGTGCGGCCGGAGTTCATCAGCGCACTGTCACCGCGCATCGCCCCCACCATCGGCAGGACCGCCTGGGCCGCTGCCACGAGAAACGCGAGAATGAGGGCAAACTGCCCGATTTCAGCCAGCATCGCGTGCCAGACCCTTCCATCCTGCCGCGCACCATGAAACGGCGGGCGTGCTGCGAGCGTATGTGCCGCAAATCCTGTTGCCACTCTAGCCTCTCTGGCGCACGATGACAGCAGCGTAATTGGTCGCAGCATTGCCTGGGGCAGGGCAATGAGGGCAGTAGGGGGCGGGGGCACGATGAGCGACTGCTACCGGATCGCCATCATCGGCTCCGGGCCAGCCGGCCTCAGCGCTGCTGCGCGGGCAGCCGCACTCGGCTTGCGCCATGTGCTGCTGGAAAAGACCGATCATCTTTCGGACACCATCTACAAATATCAGAAGGGCAAGCATGTGATGGCAACGCCATCGCAGCTGGTGCTCCGCTCGGACCTGGATTTCGATGCCGGCAAGCGCGAGACGGTGCTCGGGCAATGGGATACCCAGGTGGCCGGCCATCAGGTGGATGTGCGGCGCCATGCCGAGGTCAAGTCGATCGTCGGAACCGGCGACGCGGTTCCCGGATCGATCATGAAGACGGTGACGCGCAAGCGGGACGGCACCAGTGAAACACGGGAGATGCAGCGCCACGCGCCGCCCTACAGGATCACGCTGGCCGATGGCAGCGAAGTGATGGCCGAGACGGTGGTGCTGGCGATCGGCACGCAGGGCAACCCCAACCTCATGGCCTGCCCGGGCGGCAACCTGCCGCATGTGCAGTATCAGCTCGATGATCCGGCGATGTACAATGATGAGCATATCTTCGTCATCGGCGGCGGTGATGCGGGGATCGAGAATGCACTCGGGCTGGCGGCCGATGCTGCCCAGGGCAATGTGGTGACGCTGGTCAACCGTGGCGGCGAATTCTCGACCGCCAAGGACGCCAATGTGAAGGCGCTGATGGCAGCGCGCGACGCCGGGCGCATCTCGATCATGCTCGGCACGACGACCAGGAGCATCGAACCGGGCTGGATCGTGCTCGATACCGCCGATGGCGAGGTGCGCGCCCGCTGCGACCGGATCATCGCGCGGATGGGCTCCGCGCCGCCGCGCGGCTTTGTCGAGGCGTGCGGCGTGGAGTTCGCCTCGAACGACCGGCTGGCCTTCCCCAAGCTGTCGGCCGTGTTCGAATCGACCGCCCCCGGCATTTTCGTGATCGGCGCGCTCGCCGGCTATCCGCTCATCAAGCATTGCATGAACCAGGGGCATGATGTCGTCGAGTTCATCAACGGCAATACCAGCCTCAAGCCCGCCGACGAGCCGATCCTCGAAGCGAAGTTCGCCGGCCTGCCGGGCGGCCGTTCCGTGGCGGACTGGCTCGAGCTGTTGCGGAGCAATGTCGGCATTTTGAACGGCATGAGCCCGCTGCAGATGCGCGAGTTCATGCTCGACAGCCAGGCGCGCGCCTATCGTGCCGGCGATGTGATCTTCGAGCGCAACGCGCCGGGGTCCTCGCTGTTCGGCATCGCCGAGGGACAGGTGCTGGTGGAGGTCGACCAGACCGATCGCTCGATCACCGTGGGGCTCGGCAAGGGCGAGATTTTCGGCGAAGTGGGGCTGATTTCGGGGCGCAAGCGCGGCGCCACCATCCGTGCCGGCACCGACTGCATCCTGGTGGAAATCTCGCGCACCGCTGCGCTGAAGCTGATGAGTGCCGTGCCGAGTGCGGCACGCGAGGTCACCCGCGTGACGACGGAGCGCTCGCTGCTGCAGATCTTCAAGTCGGGACTGACGCCGGCGGATCTGAAGGACGTGGTGGCCGCCGCCAAGGTCGAGACGCTGAAGGCGGGCCAGGCATTGATCAAGGAGGGCGACGACTCCAGCACGCCGGGGGGGGACGACATCTTCATCATCCGCTCGGGCTCGATGGTGGTGGAGAAGGCGATCGGCGGCAAACCGGTGTTCCTGAGCTATGTGCCCGCCGGCTCCTATGTCGGCGAAATGGCGGTGATCGACGGCGGACGCCGCTCCGCCACCGTGCGTGCCGCGGTGAAGAGCGATGTCATCCGCATCCCCGGCGAGGCGTTCCGGCCATTGCTCGATGCCAAACCGGGGCTGACGGCGAAGCTGCGCGAGGAAATGGCCAGCCGCACCCAACTCAACACCTTCATCGAATCGAAGAAGGACAGTTTCGAGGGCGTGGTGGACATGTACACCGGCGTCGCCAACTTCCTGGTGGATAATGGCGTGGGCGAAGCCACCGATGTGCTGCTGATCGACGAGACGCTGTGCATCGGCTGCGACAATTGCGAAAAGGCGTGTGCGGACAGCCATGACGGGCTCAGCCGGCTCGACCGCGAGGCCGGCCGCACCTATGCGCATCTGCATGTGCCGACCTCGTGCCGGCACTGCGAGCACCCGCATTGCATGGCGGATTGCCCGCCCAATGCCATCCACCGCGGGCCGACCGGCGAAGTCTATATCGATGACACCTGCATCGGCTGCGGCAACTGCCAGCGCAACTGCCCCTATGGCGTGATCCGCATGGACAAGGTGCCGCCCAAGCGGCCCTGGCTGATCAGCTGGATGCTGTTCGGCCAGGGACCGGGGCCGGGCGAACCCGGAGCCAAGTGGAAGAAGAAGCATTCCGACCCCGAGGCGCCGAAAAAGGCGATCAAGTGCGACATGTGCTCCGGCCAGTCCGGCGGCCCGGCGTGTGTGCGCGCCTGCCCGACAGGTGCTGCGATCCGCGTCAGCCCCGAGCAGTTCCTGTCGGTGGCGCTGCTCGACCGGAAGGGCGGCTGATGGCCACGCGTGCGCCCCGGACGATGAGCGGAAAGGCTGTCAGGCGGGCACCGCGCGACATCACCCACGAGGGCTTTCTTACGCATGGCGGGATGCGCTGGGCGAAGGTGGCCGGGGGCCTGTCGGTGCTGGCGACCCTCGCCTATGCGCTGACCGATCAGGCGCCGCGGCCCAATGGCGGGACGGCGCTGGGCTATCTGCTCGGTACGGTAGGGCTGCTGCTCATCGTCTGGCTGAGCACGATCGGGCTCAGGAAGCGGATCATCACTTCCAGACCCTATTCACTGAAGGCATGGACGAGCGCGCATGTCTATCTGGGGCTTTCGCTCATCGTCATCGGCACGCTGCACGCGGGCTTTCAGCTCGGCTGGAACGTGCACACGCTCGCCTGGGTGCTGATGATGGTCGTCATCGTGTCGGGGATCTATGGCGTGGTCGTCTATGCGCGGCTTCCAGCGCAGCTTTCCGCCAACCGAGGCGAGGCGACGCAGCCGCAGATGCTGGAGGCGATCCGTACGCTCGACCGGCAACTCGATACCGCCGCCCAGCCGGTGGGCAAGGGCGAGGCCGATCTGGTGCGTTTGAGCCTTGAGGAATGCGAGGTTTCGGGCGGCCTGTGGCAGCGGCTGACGGCGCGGCACCCCAGATGCGGCAATGCCCGCGCCCGCGATGCCATCCAGGCATTGGTCAACGAGCAGATGCGGCGGGGTCCGCCAGACCCCGCGCTCACCCAGATCTCCTTCCTGCTCGAACGCAAGGACGCAGCCCTTGCCCAGGCGCGGCGACACATCCGGTTGAAGACGCAGCTCGAAATCTGGCTGTATCTGCATGTGCCGATGACGATCGCGCTGTTGGTGGCGCTCACCGCGCATATCCTCAGCGTGTTCATTTACTGGTGATCGCGTGAGCTTTGTCATCCGCCAGATCGCCAAGCGCGCCGATGGAGGCGACATCATTCGCACGCGGACGCTGTCGGCGCCCGAGATCAGCGTCGGCCGCGGCACCGATTGTGATATCCAGCTCGCCGACCTTGGGGTCATGCTGCGCCACGCCAAGCTGACGCAGCTTGCAGGCGGGTTGGTGGCGGTGGAAGCGACCGGCGGCGTTCCGCTCGAGATCGATGGAAAATTCGTCAACCGTGCGGATCTGCGCGTGGCCGACCGGCCGGGCATCAACCTTGCGAGCCACCGACTGACGCTCGAGCCTGGCGATGCGGCCGGCGATGTGGCGATCACCGCCGAGCGGGTCATCGCCGCCAGCGATGCCGCCGATGCCACGGCCGAGACCGAGATTTTTTCGTTGAAGGGCGCGCTGCCGACCAAGCGGGTGATGGCGTGGACGCTGGGGCTGGCGGTGCTGCTGCTGGGGCTGGTGCTGCCGGTGGTCACCATGCTCGGGCGCGGGACTGTCGACCTGCCGGCGGACATGGTGGCCGAGGCGGCGCGGCCGATCCCGGTGGTGGCGCGGTCCGCCCTGCAACGGGCTTTGGGGGTTGCGCCGGCGACGGCTCGCACGGCCATGCAGCCGGATATCGTCTGGACGAGTGGGCCGATGTCGGGCGCGCATGCCGGGATCACCAACAGTTGCGGCGCCTGCCATCAGGCGGCGTTCGTTTCGACGACCGATTCGGCGTGCACCGCCTGCCACAAGCAGAGTGCCGTGCCTGACCATGCTGCTGCCGAGCGGATGGCGCGTGGACGCTTCGTGCCCACCGGACTGGGCGCGGTGGAAGCCGGCATTCACAAGGCAGTGGGGCTGGAGCAGGGACGCTGTGCCGGCTGTCACAAGGAGCATGAAGGCCCTGGCGGTGCGCTGATGGTGGCGCAGAGCTTCTGCACCGATTGCCACACCGGGCTCGATGCGCGGCTGACCGATGCGCGCATCGCCAATGTGGAGAGCTGGGAAACGCACCCGCAGTTCAAGGCGACGCTGGTGGCGGCGGCGTCGGACTCGGCACCGCGCTTCGAGCGGGTTTCGCTCGATGCGAGGCCGAAGGAGGCTTCGGGGCTGATCTATCCGCACGCGCTGCACCTGTCGAAGAGCAACAGCGTGGCGAACATGGTGCAGAAGCAAGGGCTTCCGGCGCAGAATGGCGCGCTGGGCTGCAACTATTGCCATGTCGCCGACAGCGATGGCGAGCGGTTCAAGCCGATCGAGATGGGGGCCAATTGCGGCGCGTGCCACGACCTGGCCTTTGCCCGCGATGGTGGCGTGGTGCGCACGCTGCCGCACGGCAAGCCGGCGCAGGTGGCGGGGATTGTCCGTGATTTCTACCTGTCGCAGGCCCTGGCGCCGCGGGCCGGGGTGCAGCGGCTGGCGTTCGAGCGACGGGCGCCTGGGCGGATGGCCGAGGTGGAGGCGCAGCAGCTGCGGCTGTCGGGGATCAGCGATGCCCGCAGCCGGGCCGAAGCGGCGGTCGACCAGATTTTCAGCAAGGATGGTGTGTGCGCCGATTGCCATCAGGTTCAAAGGACCGGTGCTGCCAATCTGGCCGAGCGGTGGAGGGTGATGCCGGTGACCCTTGCCGACCATTATCTTCCCAAGGGCCGCTTTCCGCACAGACAACATGATATCTATGACGGCAAGACTGGCGATGCGGCATGTGTGGGGTGCCACAAGGGCGTGCCGACCTCGAAGCTGGCGACCGATGTGCTGCTGCCGCCGGTGGCGCAGTGCCGGGATTGCCACGGCTCGAGCAATGTGAAGACGAATGTCGCTGCAACCTGCGACACCTGCCATGGCTATCACTCCGGCACGGATGGTGCGACGACGGTGGTTGCGGGCAGGGCCGGCGGATCGACGACACAGCCGGGCAGAAAGTTGTGATCGTTCATGTTGCAGTGACCTGTCGGATGCGTCATCCTGACCCAGTGCTGCGTATCTGGCCAGAGACGGGATGCAGGGGGAGCAGGCTGGTCCGATGCTGATTGCTCAGATCACCGATATTCACCTGGGCTTTCAGCCGGATGATCCGGCGGAACTCAATCGCAAGCGTTTCGATGACGTGTTGCACACCCTGCTGGCGCTGAACCCGCGCCCCGACCTGCTGCTCGCCACCGGAGACATTACCGAGCATGGCACGGTCGCCTCGTACCGGACGTTCAAGGCGCTGTGCGAATCGCTGCCGTTTCCCACTCTTCCGGCGCTGGGCAACCACGACGACCGGGCCAATTTCTTCAGGGTCTTTCCGGATTCACCGCGTGTCGGCGGCTTTCTGCAATATTGCTACGATGCCGGTGCCCTGCGGGTGATCGTGCTCGATACGCTGGAAGACGGGCGGCATGGCGGCAGCTTCGATGCCGGCCGCGCCGCCTGGCTGGACACGCGGCTTTGCGAGGATGCTCGGCCAACGATCGTCGTGCTCCATCATCCGCCGATCGAGACCGGCAACGGGTGGATGACCGAGGACCTGGATGCGCCCTGGGTCGAACGGCTGCGCGGGGTCGTGGAGAAGCACGGACACATCATACGGCTGGTGACGGGTCACCTCCACCGCGCCATCGTCACCGGCTGGGGCGGCACGACGCTGGCGGTCTGCCCGTCATCCGCGCCGCAGGTGGCGATCGACTTTCGCGACCTCGATCCCGAAGTGCCCGATGGCCGGGACATGATCGTGGCGGAAGGGCCGGGCTTTGCGCTGCATTACTGGACCGGACGCGATCTCGTCACCCATTTCGGATCGGGTGGCGACCATCCGGTGCTGGCGCGCTACAATGCCCGGATGCAGCCGACGGTGCGCCACATTCTCGCCGAACGGATCGGCGAGCAGTGGGGGCACGACTGATCAGACGCGCATCGGCATCAGCACGTAGAGAGCTTTCGAGGTGTCGGACTCGCGGATGAGCGTGGGAGCGGCGGCGTCGGCCAAGTGCACATCGACCGAATCCGAGCCGACCTGGCCCAGAATATCCAGCAGATACCGATAGTTGAAGCCGACCTCGATCGCGTCCGACGCATAGTCCGCCGACACTTCTTCGGACGCGGTGCCATTCTCCGGGCTGGTGACCGAGAGGGTGACCTTGCCGGCACTGAGTGCCAGTTTTACCGCGCGGGTCTTTTCGGTGGTGGCGATGGCGGCAACGCGGTCCACGCCTTCGGCGAGGCTGCGGGTATCGACGACCAGCCGCTTGTCGTTGGCGGTGGGGATGACGCGGCTGTAGTCGGGGAAGGTGCCGTCGATCAGCTTCGAGGTGAGCGTGGCCTCGCCCGAGAAGCGGAAACGGATCTTCGAGGTGGACAGTGCGATCTCGATCGGCGCATCGGCGGCGAGCTCGTCGATGAGCTTGCGGACCTCGGCCACGCATTTGCGCGGCACGATGACGCCGGGCATGCCGGCGGCGCCCTCGGGCAGGTCGAGCTCGATCCGCGCCAGCCGGTGACCGTCGGTGGCGACGGCGCGGAGCTTGTTCAGCCCGTCGGGGGCGTGAACGTAGATGCCGTTGAGATAATAGCGGGTTTCCTCGGTGGAGATGGCGAAGCGGGTGGCGTCGATCAGCTCGCGCAGGGATGCTGCGGTCAGTGTGAACTGGGTGGGCAACTCGGTTTCGGCGATCACCGGGAAATCGTCGCGCTTCAAGGTGGCGAGGCTGAAGCGGGCGCGGTTGGCGACGACGCTCATCCGGTCGCCGGAGGTGGCCAGCTCGACCTGGGCGCCTTCGGGCAGCTTGCGGACAATGTCGAACAGCGTGTGCGCCGAGGCGGTGGTGGCGCCGTTCAGGTCGATCTGCGCCGGGATGGTCTCGACGATCTGCAGGTCGAGATCGGTCGCCATCAGCCGCAGGCCATCGCTGCGGGCCTCGATGAGCACGTTCGACAGGATGGGGATGGTGTTGCGCCGCTCGACGACCGATTGCACATGGGCGAGACATTTCAACAGCGTAGCGCGTTCGACCGTGGCCTTCATCGATGTTCCTTGGTTTTGGCAGGGCCGTGATTGTTTGGCGGCACTATAGCGGGTGCGGTGTGCCGTGCTAGGGGGTTCCCCCATGGATATTGTCATTGCTCGCCATGCCGAAACCGTCTTCAACGCCGCCGCTCGGATGCAGGGGCATATGGGGCATACGCCGTTGACCCGCGCCGGCATTGCGCAGGCCGAGGCGATGGGGGCGGCCATCGGCGCCAGCGGGGTGGCGGAAGGCCGCGATCTCTGGGTTTCGCCTTCGGGGCGTACCCAGCAGACGGCGGCGATCGTGGGCGAGCATATCGGCCGCTCCTTCTTCGACTGGCGGCACGACAAGCGGCTACTGGAGATCGATGTCGGCGCCTGGGAAGGGCGCAATTATGCTGAAATCATTGCCGAAATCGGGCCGATCGTGGATCCGGGGCGGCGGCTGTTCAGCGTGCAGCCGCCGCAAGGCGAGTGGTTTCCCGCTATCGCAGCACGGCTTTCGGAGTGGCTGGCGGAGCTCGATCCGAGCCGGCCAGTGCTGGCGATCATCCATGGCATCACCGCCCGGGTGCTGCGCGGGCTGCTGGTGGGGGGCGAGGATTGGCATGGGGTGGCGATTGCGCCCGATGGACCGCAGGGCACGGTGTTTCATGTGAAGGATGGCGCCGAAACGGTGCTGCATCTGGGTTCCGGGGTGCATGGTGTGAAGGCTGCTTGAGGTGCGTATCATGAGCGATGTGGTGATTTCGGGACTGGCGCGGACGCCCATGGGGGGCTTCCAGGGGGTATTTTCGGGCGTTCCGGGGACTGTTCTGGGGGCCGCGGCGGTGCGTGCGGCGGTGGAAAGGGCGGGTGTGACGCCCGACATGATCGAGCAGATCTTCATGGGCTGCGTGCTGCCGGCCGGGCTGGGCCAGGCGCCGGCGCGGCAGGCGGCACTGGGTGCCGGACTGCCGATCTCGGTCGAGGCCACCACGGTCAACAAGATGTGCGGCAGCGGGATGATGGCGGCGATCATGGCGCATGATGCGCTGCGCGCCGGATCGGCCGGGGTGATTGTGGCGGGGGGCATGGAGAGCATGTCGAACGCGCCTTATCTGCTTGCCAAGCACCGTGGCGGCGCGCGGATCGGGCATGATGTTGTGAAGGACTCGATGTTCCTCGATGGGCTGGAGGATGCCTATGAGCCGGGGCGGCTGATGGGGAGCTTTGCCGAGGACAGTGCACGGGATTACCAGTTCAGCCGGGTGGCGCAGGATGAGTATGCGCTGGAGAGTTTGGCGCGGGCCCAGCGGGCGATTGCCGAGGGGGCTTTTGCCGACGAGATTGTGGGGGTGGAAACCAAGGCCGGGCTGGTGGCCGAGGATGAGCAGCCGGGGAAGGCGCGGCCCGACAAGATTCCGGGGCTGAAACCCGCCTTTGCCAAGGATGGCACGATCACCGCGGCCAATGCCTCGTCGATTTCGGACGGAGCAGCCGCACTTGTGCTGGCGCGGAGCGATGTGGCCGCAAAGCTGGGGCTGCGGGTGCGGGCCCGGATCGTGGCGCATGCCGCCCATGCCCATGAACCGGCGAAATTTGCGACCGCCCCGGTGCCGGCGATCCGGAAAGTGCTCGACCGGGCGGGGTGGCGGGTAGCCGATGTCGATCTGTTCGAGGTGAACGAGGCTTTTGCCGCTGTGGCGATGATCGCGATGCAGGATCTGGGCATCGACCGGGGGCGGTTGAATGTGCATGGCGGTGCTACTGCACTCGGCCATCCGATCGGGGCATCGGGAGCGCGGATATTGGCGACGCTGGTGGCGGCACTTGAGCGGACCGGCGGCCGGCGCGGGGTGGCCGCGCTTTGCATCGGCGGGGGCGAGGCGACGGCGATGGCGGTGGAACTCATATGATTCTATCCCCGATATCCCCGTTATCCACAGGCTGGGACGGCAATATTTCACTTTGACGACTCGGCCTCTCATGAGACCATTCATCTGTAGCCGGGAATTGACGGCGGCGGAAACGCCAACGGAAACAAACGGATACGGCATCCTGGATGAATATTCCCGGCCTTGTGCGGGGAATTGAAGCGAGGAGGCCTGGGTTGGTTTACCGATCGCAGTGCAGCGAAACCGGACTTGCTGGACGTGGCAGCACGAACAGTCTGAACGGAGACGCCCGCGGCAACCGGGAAGGCCGATCCTGCCGAGGTGGAAGGTGCTTGTAAGGGCGGCCGAAAACCGAAGCGAAGTGCCGTGTAGCGCGCCTGCGGGCGGGGCTGGACGCAAGCGGAGTGCAGCATGGGCGCGAGCCCGGCCGGACGCCGGTTGAGAAAGCGCTGCCCATGCGGCGAGCGAGGCACGACACAGCATCCGCCGGGGGAAACCCCGGCGGATGTTTTGTGCGCAGCGCCCACAGCGATAGCGAAGCTATCGCGCGAGAGGCGCAAGCACGGCCAGCGAGGCGGCTGGCGCTTTGCCAGCCGAACTCGTCTGACGTCACGCCGCGGCTTTGCCGCGGCCCCCTGCGCGGCGCCGAAGTTGACGAAGTTGACACGACTCGCGAGTTTTCCCCGGCCTTGGCGATGCGCCTGCACGGACAAAACGAGGAAAGGAAATGCAGCGCCATCTCCGCACGGTGACCGACTTGATGCGTGTAGGACAGCCGCTAACCGTTCCGGCGAGCTTCGAAGGTCGACTGGAACAAGAAGGTATCGGGACCAATCTTCTCGCTTGCGATGCCGGATTGCTCTGCCGCAATCGCCGTGAGGACTTCCCACGTTCCATTCGGCATATCCCGCGCGCCAGAAGATTTCAGCCCGAGGCGGTTCAGGGCGGATGTTCGCGCTGCAAGGTCACCCAGCGATGCCACGCCGGCTGAAAACGTGCCGCGATCAACCATCATGAGGGCAAATCCGATTGCGGCAGCGATGAGCGGGTAGAGTGCGTATGGCCCTTCTGCTTTCAGCAAGAGGACAAGCGTGCCGATCCCACCGACAAAGAGCATCCAGTAGCCGATTTTGCCCAAGATCCGATAAGGGTTGGAAGGCATGTTCAGTCCCGTTGTTGTTGCGAGTTTCTTCGAGAATGTTGTGGGACGGCCATTGGAAAATGTTTCCAGTGCTGCATGCCGCGTGATGGCAGAGCGTTGATGGCCCATCTCGACCAGCGCCGAACGAAAGCGGTTGAACACGTGCGCCGTTGGACAGAAGCCGATAGCGCTTGCGTCTGGCAGCTTTGCAACGATGGTTGCATGAACGTCGCCCAGTGTCAGCCAGTCGCCCACATCGGCCTGAGCCAGCCTGATGCCGAAATGGCTCTCCAAGGCCTCGCAAAAGTCCGTATCGCCGTCCTGCGGGTCGAGGTCGAGCGATGGCTGCATGCGCTGCTCTTATCTCCCCACCGTCGCGGCGCTGGGGATCTGCGCGCTCATGCCGGCTGCGACTTTTTCGGCTGCTTCCATGGCGCGCAGGATGTTGCCGCCGGCGAGCTTGGCGAGGTTTTCGTCGGACCAGCCGCGGCGGACGAGTTCGGCGAAGAGGGCGGGGTAGGTTTCGACACCTTCGAGGCCGACCGGGCCGGCGGGGATGCCGTCATAATCGGCGCCCAGGCCCACGGCATCATGGCCGGCGACCTTGGCGATATGATCGAGATGAT
>JBBSPR010000069.1:0-12824 GCA_038258615.1 Sphingomonadales bacterium | reverse complement strand
TCACTCACGCGGCATTGCTGGATCAGGCTTTCGCCCATTGTCCAATATTCCCCACTGCTGCCTCCCGTAGGAGTCTGGGCCGTGTCTCAGTCCCAGTGTGGCTGATCATCCTCTCAGACCAGCTAAGGATCGTAGCCTTGGTAGGCCTTTACCCCACCAACTAGCTAATCCTACGCGGGCTCATCCCTAGGCGATGAATCTTTGGTCTCTCGACATCATACGGTATTAGCACAAGTTTCCCTGAGTTATTCCGTACCTAAGGGCAGATTCCCACGCGTTACGCACCCGTGCGCCACTAACCCCGAAGGGTTCGTTCGACTTGCATGTGTTAGGCATGCCGCCAGCGTTCGTTCTGAGCCAGGATCAAACTCTCAAGTTCATGATCCAGCCTCGCTACCGGGAACCGATAACGAAGCCAGTTATTAGGAGCTTATCTGTCTGCACAACGCTGGCATATGCGGTCCGAAAACCGCATGTGCTTAATGCGTTATTTATTGAGACATATAAGCGACGTTTTACCACCCTGACCGGCCCCTAAATCGACCGGAGAGTGGACCGCCGCCCACATGTCCCTTCATTCAACCTACGATGAGAAAGAGCGGCACCGGTCTATCCCCCAGATTTTCTGGGTTCCTGACCGCTGCCATGTCCGATGCGGCACTGAGTCTCTAGCGAGCTTCGTGCCGGCGACGGGGGCGGCTTATGAGCCACTCGGCTAACCCCGTCAACAACTTTTTTTCAGAAACTTTCCGGCGGACCGGGAAGCAACTGGAAAGCCCCGGCACCACCCTCCTGTTTTTTCAACACCTTGCGGAGCTGTCTGGCCGGAGGGCCGTTGTCTTGGCTGGCGGGGCACCGTGGTGTCCGTCGGCCGGGAGCGCTCCTTTAGGTCTGGGCTCCGGGGGGCGCAACCAATAAATCGCGCCGCATGACATTTTTCTGACCGACCCGTGCAACATGCGCTGTCCAGACCGGTTTCACGCAACAAGATTGCGCAAACCACCACTTGTCCACAAAGGGCCCCCGAAATGGCCGCCGAATCATCAACTCGCGATATAGTCCTTCATGGCAGCTGCTTCGGCCTCCGCCGCCTCGATCCGGTGTTTCACCAGGTCCCCGATCGACACCAGGCCGAGGATTCGCCCGTCCTCCACCACGGGGAGATGCCTGAATCGCCGATCGGTCATCACCGACATCGCCGCGACGACGCTTTCCTCCGGCCGCGCCGTCACCACCGGCGAGGACATGATCGCCGATGCTGGCTGATCCAGGATCGTGCAACCGTGCACATGCAACCCGGCGCATATGTCCCGTTCGGAAACCAGGCCATGGATCGCTCCGTCTTCCAGCACGAGCACGGCTCCGATCCGGTGCTTGTGCAGAAGCGCCGCGATATCGCTGACAAGCGTCCCGCGCTCCACCGTGACCAATGGCTTCTTGCCGTTGAGGATCTTCCCGATCATGTTGACCTCCCTTCGAGTGGTGATGTTCCCACGCGTCCGGCATCTGTCGCTCTCGGTGCCAGTTCGGGCGGCTTCCGATGCCAGTGCTGGTATCATCACCCGAATCGACCCTGAAGGCAAAGACTCATGACCAGCCCCTCACCCTCTCCACATCGGCCCGGCCGCGCCCAGGCCTGGCGCCGGTTCCGAAGGCTGCTCGCCCTCACCGCGGCTGTCGGCGTGATTGCCGCTGTTGCCGCCGTCGCCTGGGTCATGGGGCGCGGGGATACCAGCATTCATCTCATGATCGCACTGGGCGGCGGCATCTTCCTGTCGCTGCTGCTCGGCGGCGCGCTGATGGGGCTGGTCTTCCTCTCCAACCGCAGCGGCCATGACGACGAAACGGCCACCGGCTTTGACGCCGATGACCGTTTCTGATGTTCAAACCCTGATCAGTCGAAGGGTCAGGCAACAACCTTGCGGGGCCGACCGCGCCGCCGCGGCGCTGGCGCCGCCTCGCCGTCTGCCTCGGGCTCGGACTGTGGGGCCGGGTCCGCGATAGGGGCGTCCATAACCACCACCGGCTCGATCGCGGCCGCAGCGGGTGCCACGTCCTCACTGACCCGGCGTGACCGCGTGGAGAGCCGCGCAGGCCCGGGAAGACCCGGAATCGGCCCCTCTTCCGCCTCGACCGGTTGGTGCGGCGTCACCGGACGGCGCTCTGGGCGCTGAACCTCGGCACGGGGCGCATCGGTCCGCTGGACATCACCCTGCCCGCTTTCGGCACGCCCGCTCTCCGCTCGTCCGCCCTCCGCTCGTCCGCCCTCGCCACGGCGGCTCTCGGGCCGGCGATCGTCGCGCCGGCTTTCCGACCGACCTTCGGGCCGCTCGTATGTTCGATCACGATTGCGCCCCTGCTGGTCACGGGGCTGCTGGTCACGGGGCTGCTGCTGCTCCCGGGGCAGTTCGCCCTGTGCGCTCCGCTCGCGATACGGCTCGCGATTTTGCTCCCGGCCCTGATCGCGATTCTGATCCCGATTTTGTTCCCGGTTCTGGTCGCGGTTCTGGTCACGATTCTGTTCACGGCCCTGGCTCCGATTGCGGTCGCCACGCCAGTTTCGATCATCCTCGCGACGCGGCTGCTCCCGATTCTGCTCACCGCCATCGTCGTCGCCGTCGTCATCCTCGGCGTCGTTGTCGGCTTCGGCATCGGCGCTGTAGCCCGAGCTGTCCTCATCGTCATAGTCGCGCGCGCGCCGCACGGGCTCACCCTGCCGATCACGATAATCGCCCAGAATGCGGTAATAATGCTCGGCATACTGCAGATAATATTCCGCGGTCACCCGGTCGCCGGCCTGTTGCGAATCCCGCGCAAGCGCCCGATACTTCTCGAGAAGCTGGCTGGCGTTGCCGCGCTGGCGGTTGTCGAGGCGGTTGCCGTAGTTGTTGCCGCCCGTCATCTGCTGCGGACGCGGGCCGTTGCCGCCACGGCGCCTGCGGTTCTGGTTATTCCTGATCAACTTCGCGTCCCCTGATGGACGGCCCCGACTGTCGGGCCCTGCCTGGTGGCGGTGGTTCCGATGCTTGCTCCGGAGATGCCTGCCGTGATGCAACCGGGCAGCGACGGCTAATGCCGGCTTGCGCGGTCGTGCCACTGATGGCGGCTTTGCCCCTGAAACGTCGCTATCGAAAAAGTGGCGGTCTTTAGCCCGCTCCACTTGTAATCAAGGCTTAGCCGCGAATGCCGCCGCTTCCAAGCGAAAAAAAACCGCCGTCCCCTAGCGCGTCAGCGACACCAGCTCGTACCAGGTCTGCATGTAACCGCCCACACCACCACAGACGAAGATCGAATCCGCGTCCGCCGTTACCCACATGTCATAGGGCGGGTGCTGGTTGCCACCCATCGCCCCTTCATCGACAAAGCGGAAGTGCCGGCACGCGAACGTGCCCGCCGGCACGGTCCGTTCCGCCTCCCCCACATATTCGAGCGTGATCGTCACCAGCGCCAGCATCGGCGGCGTGGCGCCGCGATGATCGGGCGACGGCAGCAGCACCTTGATCAACCGCCGATGCGGCCCTTTCGACAAATCCATGCAGCGCGTCAGATAGCCATCCCCCACGATGGGATGCGTGCCGAAGCCGTCGAGCCCGTCCGGAATCGGCATGGCCTGGCGCAGCCGCCCGATCGTCGGGCCATGACTTTCGCATTCCGCCATGCCGGTCGCATGGTCGAAGCGCACCCAGCCCGAGCCGACATAGTCGTCATCGAGGCTCAGCCGAACCTGGCAGTCCATCGGCCGCCCCTCGGCATCGATCGAGTAGAGTATGTCACGCATCACCGTGGGGCGCGGCTCCTCGATCTCGCAATGCGCCTGCAGCGTCACCGCCCCCGAGGCATGCCGCGTGAAAGCAAAGCTCTCGCGCCCGCGCTCCTGGTCGAGCAGTTCGGGCTTCTTCGAAGTGTAGCGGATGGCACCGCTGATCCGGCGATGCGGCGTGGTGCCGGTCATCAGCGCGCCACCTTCGGCGCCAACCCGACCATGAAGTCGAAAAGCTGCTCCGGATTGGCGCGCTTCAGGTCGAGCATCGCCATCTCGGCAGCACCGGCCCTGCCGACCGGAATTTCCCGCTGCCCCTTGGCCACCCCATCGATGATGATCCTTGCCGCCGCATCCGCCGGCAGCCCGTCGTTCACAGGATCATCCCCATCCCCCACCGGAACGCCCGAGCCGGTGAGTGCGTTGCGCGCCACCCCGGTCGCCACATAGCCTGCGGTCACCACATGCACTGCCACGCCATATTGCGCGATCTCGGCACGCAGCGCGTCGGACCAGCCGATCAGCGCATGCTTCGCGGCGCAATAGCCGGTGCGCAGCGGCGAGCCGAACTTGCCGGCGATCGAGGCATTGTTGATGAGCGCCCCACGCTTGCGCGCCACCATGTGCGGCAGCAGCAGCTGCGAGAGACGCATGGGTGCAAAGAAATCCACCTCCATCAGCTCGCGGTAGACGCTGAACTCGGTATCGAGCGCCAGGCTGCGCTGCGAGATGCCGGCATTGTTCGAGAGGATATCGATATGCCCCATTCGCGCGAGGGCAGCATCGACCACTCCCGGCAGCGCCTCCATCGCCGTCGCCTCGAACGCCAGCACCTCGGCGCCGCCGCATGCAGCCGCCGTCTCGGCCAGCGCCGCCTCGTTGCGCCCCGACAGCAGCAACTTCGCGCCTTCCGCGGCAAACCCCAGCGCCAGCGCCCGGCCGATCCCCGACGAGGCGCCGGTGATCCACACATGCTGGCCGGCAAAACGCTTGCGCATCATCTACCTCGAAAGCTGCAGCGCCGGCACGCCGAACACCAGCGGATGCGCCCATAGCACCACAGCCCAGAGCAATAGCCCACCCCCGAAAGCGAGCATCCCCGGCCAGATCGAGCCCAGCGGTGCGCGGCCGGAAAGTTGTGCTGCAAAGGGAATGAAGCTCGTGCGTGCCATATGCGCGACATAACCCGGGTCCGCCGCCCGCTTCTTGCCGTCCTGCATCGCCGAGCCGAACAGCGCCAGTACCAGGATGCCCCCCGCCAGCACCAGCGTCCGGCTGTCCGCCGAAAGTACCATATGAACCACCGCCCAGAGTGCGAACGCCCACATCATCGGATGGCGGGTGATATTCTGCACCCCGTGCACGCCCGCCTTGCCGGGCACCCCGCCCCCCATCAGCGCCGGGTTGGGCGCCGTCACGCTGCCCACAAACAGGATGAACGCCAGCAGCATAAGCGGCAGCGCCACGACATAGGCCCATCCGGGCGCCTCCCACAGCCGGTCGGGCGGCACATCCTTCCAGAGCTCGACCGCCCAGAACAGAGACCCTAGCGCCACCAGCGCATAGATGCCGAGGAACCCTTTCTCACCCCCCGCACGCACCAGCGGCGCCCGCAGCGGATGCGACAGCAGTTCATGCCCGCCGACGAACAAGCTCACCGCAACGATCAGCAGCCCCAGATCCCCCATAAGTCCCCCCTCAGTTCACGCCGTGCATCCAGCGCTTGATCAGCGGCGAGAGCCCGAGCAACACCAGCCCGATGATCACCGACACCCAGCCGATCGTCGTGAAAACCCCTGCATAGGTCTCGAGGCTGACCCGCAAATTGGTCACCTGCCCGCCGACCGTCTCCACGCTCGCCACCTGCGCCACCACGCCGGCCACATATTGCGCGCAACTGATCGACAGGAACCACACCCCCATCATCATCCCCACGATCCGGGCGATCGAAAGCTTGGTCACCATGCTCAGCCCCACCGGCGAGATCATCAGTTCCGCCATCGAATGGATGAGATACAGGCCCGCCAGCCACCAGATGCCCACTTTGAAGTCCGGTCCGGCAAAGCTCGTGCCCCACACCAGAAACAGGAACCCAGCCCCCACGCCCATCAGCGCCATGCCGAACTTGACCGGAATTCCCGGCTCGCGCCCGCGTTTCGCCAGCGCCAGCCAAAGTGCACCGAACACCGGCGCCAGCAGCACGATGAACAGCGCATTGAAGAACTGCGTCTGCCCCGCGGTGATGCTGAACAAGCCGAAGATCGAAAGATCGGTGTTGCGATCGGCAAACAGCGTCAGCGAGCTCCCCGCCTGCTCGAAAAGCGTCCAGAACACGACGTTGAAGACGATGAGCACGATCGCCGCCAGCATCATCTGGAACTCCTGGGGAGTTCCCACCCGCCACGACCAGATCGGAATGCCGATCACCGATGCAAGAAACGTCGCGAACAGCACCTTGCCGAGGATCGGCAGGCCAAGGATATACCCCCAGATGCCCTGCCCCGCGGTCGGCGCCGGCGCATCCATGAGGTTCGTGAAAAGAAACCAGAACAGCGGTACCGCCAGAATGGCGCCGGCATAGATCAGCAACGTCCGGTCCGGGCCCGTCTGCGCCGGCGGCTCGCCATAGCCGGCAAGCTTGGGGCCGGCGAACTGGATCAGCGCCCAGCTGATCGTCATGCCGATCGCCGCCAGCAGAAAGCCCGCCCACCAGCCATAGCGATCCGCCAGGAACGGGCACGCCAGCTGCGATGCGAGCGAGCCGAGATTGATGCCCATGTAGAAGATGGTGAACCCCGAATCGCGGCGCCGATCCCCCGGTGCATAAAGGCTGCCGACCATCGTCGAGATGTTCGGCTTGAAGAAGCCATTGCCCACCGTCACCGCCGAAAGCCCGACGAGCATGATTGCGATAAACGTCGCGTCCCGGTCCCCGCCCGCTGCGAACCCGCCCTTCGCCACCGTCCGCGCCACACTGCCATCGGGCGCCACCAGGCTCACGCTGCCATCGTCATTGCCCCTGATCGCGAGCTTGTTCGCCCCGTCGATCACATATTGCTGGCGGTTCTCGCCCTCGACCACCACCTCGTAGCGGGTGCCGTCGATGGTGGCGAAGGGCTTGGCCGCATCGCCGCCGAAGCACAGGATGAAATAGCCGATCGCCATCATGATCGCGCCGAATTTCACCGATCGCTTCGAGCCGAGATAGCGGTCGGCAATCAGCCCGCCGACCAGCGGCGTCAAATACACCAGCGCCGTGAACCCGCCATAGAGGCTGGTCGTCGTCGTGTCCGAAAACAGGAAATGATCGGCCAGATACAGCGTCAGCAGCGCGCGCATGCCATAATAGCCGAAGCGCTCCATCGCCTCGGTTGTGAACAGCCGCGCCAACTGCGCCGGATGCCCGAACCATTGCGGCCGCGTATCGACGATTCCGCCGTCAATTTTTCCGTTGCCGGCGCTGCTCTCGGTCAAGAAAAACCCTCCTGGTCCGACGCGACGATGCCGGACAATCCCTGCCCCCCGCATTCCACAATGTGACGCACCCGGCAAGGCCCGCCCTTCCCGGCCGGACGCCAAGCCGCTATTCGCGAGGAATGATCTTCAACGACACATCATCTGCCCTCGGCCTCCTCACTACCCGCCGCTCCGGCAAGGCGCGCGACATGGCCGCCCCCGGCCCTGCCGACGCCGAACTGCAATCGATCCTTCTTGCCGCCATGCGCGTGCCCGATCACGGCAAGCTCGCCCCCTGGCGCTTCGTCGTGGTGCCAGCCGAATCCCGCGACGCACTCGCAACGCTGCTCGCCGGCTCCTACGCCGCCGAAAAGCCCGGCGCGTCGGCCAAGGAATTGGACGCTATGCGCAGCTTCGCCACGCCGGCCGCCCCGACGCTCGTTGTGCTCATGGCCGCGCTCAAGCCGGAAAGCCACATCCCGCTTTGGGAGCAGCAACTGTCAGTCGGTGCCGCCGCCATGCAGATGCTCGATGCCGCGCACGCGCTCGGCTATGTCGGCAACTGGCTCACCGGCTGGGCCGCCTATTCCCCCGCCGTCACCGCGGCCCTGGGCGAAGCGGGCGAGACCATCGCCGGCTTCTTCTTCTTCGGCACCGCCACAAAGCCGCTCGAGGAACGCGTCCGCCCCGAGCCCCAGGCCGTCATCCGCACCTGGCGCAGTTGAATCGGGGCGCAAATTTCAGGGAACGCAGACGATATTGCCGCTGCCGGTCTTGCGGGACTGGCATCTGGCGCCGCCGCGCACCCGGATATTGCCCGAGCCGACCAGGCTGATCGTCGCCGCCCCGGTGGCGCGCGTGTCCATGTCGCCGGATCCTGAAAGCCGCGCATCGAGTGTGCGTGCCGACAGCCCGCCAAGCGCCATGTCGCCCGAGCCGCTCAGCCCGGCTTCCAGCGCGTCGACCGTGCCCGCGCCACGCATCATCCCCGATCCCGAAAGCCGCCAGCTACTCGACCGCGCCTTCACTGTCGCCACATCGAGATCGCCGGAACCCGACACCACCGCATCGAAGCTCTCGCCGGCGACCCGGTCGAGCGCCAGCCGGCCGCTGCCCGAGAGCGTGGCACCGCGCGGCGCCGGCCCGGTGACCCGCACGGTCACCTTGCCCAGCATCGATCCGCCCGGCTTCTGGCCGATCACCAGCGCCCCATCCTTCACGGCAATTTCGAGCCGCGCCAGCGCCAGGTCATTGCCGCTTGCCGTCACCGTCACCCGCGGTCCAGCGCGGAAATCCACATCCGCCGATCCCGCAAGCACGATGCGATCGAATGCCGGCACATTGAACCCGCGCTCGGCCGCTGCGGCCGGCGCAAAGCGCGCGACCAGCATTGCGGCAGCAAAAATCGACGCCGCCCCCACAGCGGCAAGACCCGGCAGAATGCGCATGAAGATGACCCTTGTTCGACCCTGTGTGTGCTATAGGCGCAATACAGGTACGGAGCAAGCCGCTCAACGCCGCCGGCGTCGCAATCCATTCTCGAAATCGAAGATCTTCAGCTCGATCACGAAGAAGCACACCAGCCACAGCATGGCGTCCCAGAAGTCGAGCCACTCGCCGCCCAGGCCCCAGCCGAGCGCGATCCCCGCCACGCCCAGATACAGCCCGGCCTTGGCCCCGTTGCGCAACCGCCATTCCAGGCTGTCATAACGCCCCGGCACATGCAGATCATAGGCGAGGGCCGCCGCAATCAGCAGCCAGAGCGTCGCATTGCCGAAATCCTGCCACTCGCTCGCCACCGCATAGGCACCCCAGCAGAAGATTGCGAGCGCATAGCCCATGAGTTCGAGCGACAGCGGAATACGATGCTTGCGGCCATCCCCCGCGCGTCCCAATCCCCGGCTTTCCCATTCGAATGCCGCCAGGATCATCAGCCAGCCCGTCTGCTCGGTCACCTCGCGCCAGCTGGCAAAGGCATAGAGCAGCCCGGCGTTGATGATCAGCAGTGTATAGACGACGATCTTGAAGACAGCGAAACCCCGCCCGCCGGAAAGTCCGGCGGGCGGGGTCTGCAGGTCGGTCGCGATAATCGGCGGGCTCAACGCTCGAGGCCCCCGGCAAGTCGCGTCAGGCGGCCTTGAGCACCTGTTCGATCTTCAGCTGCGCGGCTGGCTCGTCGATGTTTTCCATCGCCGCCAGTTCGCGCGCCAGCCGACCGATGGCGGCCTCATAGATCTGCCGTTCGGAATAGCTCTGCTCCGGCTGGTCCTCGGCACGGTGCAGATCGCGCACCACTTCGGCAATCGAGACGAGATCGCCCGAATTGATCTTGGCTTCATACTCCTGCGCACGCCGGGACCACATGGTCCGCTTGATCCGCGGCTTCCCCTTGAGGGTCGTCAGCGCTTCGGAAAGCGTGGCCTGGCTGGAAAGCTTGCGCATGCCCACGCTCTCGGCCTTGTTGGTTGGCACCCGGAGCGTCATCCGCTCCTTCTCGAAACGCAGCACGAACAGTTCGAGCACCGTGCCGGCGATTTCGGAGCGTTGCAGCTCCACAACGCGGCCCACACCATGCTTGGGATAAACGACATAATCACCGACTTCAAAGCCGAGCGGCTTGGCGATCGCCATGGATGTCTGTTCCTTTCTGGCGCCTCGCCGGAGAATCTGAGCGCCTGCGACCATGTAATGTGCACGGTATCAGCAGGAGACATCATCAAGCTCCGGAACGGACGCGTTTACCTTTTTTATCATACGCAGCCCGGATGCCCTGAGGCCAAGCCGGGCCGTCGCATGTGCGACCTGCGACGGAGCAGTTTCCATCACGCCCATAGGTATAGCAGCAAATCCGCCATAATTCCACTCTCCGGTGGGGAATGGTTATGCAAGTAGCGCCAGCCAGCACAAAAAAAGCCCCGCAACACCTGGTTGCGAGACCTTTTTCATCCTGAATCAGGGGTGATCAGCTGCCCTCGCCCGGCGTGGCCGTGAAATACTTGTCGAACTTGCTGTCCTCGCCCTTGTGCGAATCGGCATCGTCGGGCGTCTCGCCCTTCACCGTGATGTTCGGCCACTTGGTGGAATAGGTGGCGTTCAGCTCCATCCACTTTTCCAGCCCGCCCTCGGTATCGGGCAAAATCGCTTCGGCCGGGCACTCCGGCTCACAAACCCCGCAGTCGATGCACTCGTTGGGGTTGATCACCACCATGGTCTCGCCCTCATAAAAGCAATCGACCGGGCACACTTCGACACAGTCCATATACTTGCACTTGATGCAGGCTTCGGTGACGACATAGGCCATGGGTGGTTCCCTCTTGAAATCATGACGAGCCCCGGCCGCTTCCGGCCACACGCCCCAAACGCCGTGCTGCTAGAACGCCGCCGCCGTTGTCGTCAATGGGGCATTATGGACTGCCAGATGCGCAGCGGTCCCGGACATCGCATCATCCGCCGCTCCATCGTCACGCAACGGGCACCCGAGATCGGTGTACATCAGCCGCGCCTCGGCAAAGGGCCCGCGCCGCTCGGCCAGCCCGTCCACCCGCACCACCACCACCTGGTCGGCTTCCGGAAAACTCAGCACCTGGCCTGCGCGCACCAGCGCCGATGCGCGTTCCACCACCCGTCCATCGATCCGCAGTCTTCGGCTTTCGCACAAGTCCCTCGCCGCGCCCCTCGATTTCGCCAGCCGCGAAAACCAGAGCCATTTGTCGAGCCGGAGTGCTGCGCCATAGACCAAATCGAACCTGCCTTTCGCTATCTCGAACGCTGGCGGCGCGCCGGTTGCTCCCCGGCCTCCGCGAAGCGCACATCTGCCAGAATGCTGAAGGGCGAGGGCGCGCGCACCCCGGCATCACGCGCACCATCGTTGCGGAAACCATTGTTTTCTGCCGCTAAGGGCGGATCGAGCCGCCGTGGGCCCCGCCCCTTCCAGGCGAAATGCTGGGTGCCATCCACCAGCTGCGGCCGGTAGCCCAGCGCCCGCAGCAGCCGCGCCAGCCCGTCGTGCGACAGCCCTGCCGATGCCGCCCAATGCGGATCGGGCACAAAGGGCACGCGCCCCTCGCGCCGGCCATGGATGGCGCGCGCCAGCCGGTCGACAATATCGATCCGCACCGCCTGCGCGCCAATCCGCCAGAACCCCGCCGTCTCCAGAAAGCCCGCCGGCCAGCCCTCTTCCACCGCCAGGCTCACCCGCCCCGGCGGCAGCAGCAGCGGCAGCGCCTTCTGCTCGGTCCAAACCGCCCAGAGCGCCAGCCGCCAGCGCGTCGGCTCCGGCCGCAGCAGCGCCGGCACGAACACCTGCGTCACCCCAAGCCTGGCGCCCGCCGCCGCCAGCCCCTGCCGGTCAGCACGGCCGAGCGCAGTCAACTGGTCTTCGGCGGCATCCCGCGGCAGCACGCCGAGCGTCTCCACCACTCGCACCAACAACCCCCGCGCCGCCGGGGACATCGCGCCCGCGCGTTCGGACAACCGCACCAATGGCCCCAGCGCCTGCGCTGTCGCACCTGCCAGCCAGCGTTCGAGCCGCTCCTGCACAACCGACCGGTCCGCCGGCGCCAGCGCCCCCAGCGCCCGGTCGAGCTGCAGCCGCGGGGTGATCGCATCACGCCCCTTGCGCAACGTCGCCACGCGCGCGCCGTCCCACAGCAACCGCGGCGGCATCTCGCCGGCAAACTGCAGCATGAAGGCGCCGTCCTCCGCGGCTGCCAGCGCGCGCGCCCGGCCGGAAAGCACATGCACCAGATAGCGCTCCGCCGCCGCCAGCAGCATCCGCTGCTCGCCGGCGCGCGCCAGCGGATCGGGCGAGAACTGGAAGCCGTCGATCCGGCCGATCACTTCACCTTCCACCGCGACAGCACCATCGGGGTCGATCTCGACCCGCTGCTCGCCGCCGCGCACCTTCAGGTCCTTGAGCAGCACCGCCGTCCGCCGGTCGACGAAGCGCTGGGTCAGCGCCAGGTGCAGCGCATCGGAGAGCCGCTCCTCCACTGCACGCGCCCGCTCGGCCCAGTGCAGCGGGTTGGCGAGCCAATCCGGCCGGTGCGCCACATAGGTCCAGGTGCGCGCCGATGCGATGCGATTGGCAATGGTTTCCACATCTCCTGCAACCCGGTCGAGATGCGCCAGTTCCGATGCAATCCACGCATCCGGCAAATGGCCATCGCCTTCGGACAGGTGCCGGAACACCCGCGCCACCAGCGCCCCATGCTGCTCGGGCCCGGTCTTGCGATAATCGGGCAGGCCGCACGCCGCCCACAGCCGCGCCACCCCGCGCGGTCCGGACAATTTTCCCCCCAACCGCTCCATCACCCAGGGCTCGCCAGCCAGAGACTTCAGCACCGCCAGGTCGATCGCATCCTCGCCGCGATGCAATTCCTGATCCGGCGACCGCGCATCGAGGCTGGCGATAAACCGCGGCAGGCTGGTGTGGTCGAGCGCTGCATTGCGCCACACGAGCTGGCTCAGTGGCTCGAAATGATGCGCCTCCAGCCCCTCGATCTCCTCGGGCGAGAAGCTTGCCGCCGCTTGTGTGCCGAGCTGCACGGTGCCGAACGTGCCATCCTTCTGATACCGCCCGGCGCGCCCGGCAATCTGCGCCATCTCC
>JBBSPR010000068.1:0-12875 GCA_038258615.1 Sphingomonadales bacterium | reverse complement strand
GTCGTAGAGCAGCAGGTTGGGCTTGTTCTCGAAATTGTCGGCGCCTGATTGGCTGAGAGCGAAAGCGCGGTCGTAGCCGCGAGCGCCGGGCAGGGTGTCGGGCGTCTTGCCGAGATGCCATTTGCCGGTGAAATAGGTGCGGTACCCTGCTGCTTTCAGATGAGTGGCGATGGTGGTGACGCGGCTGTTCAGCACCGTGTCATAGCCCGGCTTGCCGCGGTGCTCGGGCGGAATGGTTTCGGGCATGTTGCCGAGGCCGGCGCGGTGGCTCCGCACGCCGGTCTGCAGCATGGCGCGGGTGGGTGAGCAGGAGCCGGCGACGTGGAAGTTTGAGAAGCGCACGCCCTTCGCGGCCAGCGTGTCGATGTTGGGGGTGGCGATCTCGCTGCCATAGGCGCCGACGTCGCTGAAGCCCCAATCATCGGCGAGCAGGATGACGATATTGGGTGGGGCTGCCGCGGCTGGCGTCGCGATGAGAAGAGCGGCCAGCAGCGCGCGCATCAGAAGGATTTTGCGGCCGCCAGAGCGCCCATGCGGCCGGCGATGGCGTGGAACTCGGCGATGGTCTCCTCGATGATCTGCGCGACAGGCTTCACCTCGTCGATGAGGCCGGCGGACTGGCCGGCGAGGCCGACGGCCGCTTCCATATTTCCGCCGAAATAGAGATCGAGGATGCGGGCGAAGGTGTCCGCCGGCATCAGGCCCGCTTCATGGATGGCGGTGGTGCGTGCAGTTTTCAGTGCTCGAATACAGGGGCTTGCGCGCTTGTTGAGCACGAAGGTGCCGGTCTCGCGGGCATCGAGGATCGCCTGCTTGTAATTGGCGTGGACGGGGCTTTCGGCGGCCGAGACGAAGCGGGTGCCCATCTGCACGGCTTCCGCACCCAGTGCGAAGGCGGCGGCCATGCCCTTGCCATCGGCGATGCCGCCGGCGGCGATGAGCGGCACATCCGTGATGCGGCGGATGGCTTGCAGGAGCACGAGGGTGGAGACTTCCTCGGGGTTCTTGAAGCCGCCGCCTTCGGCACCTTCGACGACAAGGCCATCGACGCCGGCCTCGACCGATTTGCGCGCGGCGTCGACGGTGGGGACGGCGTGATAGACGATGATGCCGGCCGCTTTGAGGGGGGCCAGGAATTTTGCCGGACTGCCGGCGGAAGTGGTGACGAACTTGACGCCGCTTTCGCAGATGAAGCGCAGCATCGCTTCGTCTTTCAGGAACAATATCGGCAGGTTGACGCCGAAGGGAGCGCTGGTCAGCGCCTTCATCTTGAGGATTTCGGCCTGGCAGTTGGCAGTCTCGCCCGAGCTGGTTTCGATGATGCCTAGGCCGCCGGCGTTGCAGACGGCGGAGGCGAGCTGGCTGCGGGCGATCCAGCCCATCGGGGCCTGGACGATGGGATAACGGGCGCCGGTGTGGGCGAGGACACGGTTGCTCATGACAGGTCTTTCTGCTCGATGGCCGTCGATCCTGCCGGGAGGCTGAGCATGAGTCCATCGGTGCCGACGGTGATGGGGCCGCTGAAGCGGTTGCTGGCATCGCCGAGAAAAGCCTTGTCGAACAGGCGGCTGGGGATGGGCGGGACGATATGGGTGAGGACAAGGGCGCGCACGCCGGCGGCTCCGGCGATCTCGGCAGCGTCTTCTGGGGAGCTGTGATAATCGAGGATGTCGCGCATGATCTGCGCGGTGTTGGGCTGGCCTCGATCGGCAAGAGCCTGGGTGAGCAGGGCGAGCAGCTTGGGCTGCAGGGCCTCGTGGATGAGCAGGTCGGCGCCGCGAGCGGCTTCGACCAACTTCGGCGACTTTGCAGTGTCCCCGCTGATGACGAGCGAGCGGCCCTTGTAGGTGAAGCGGTAGCCGACGGCGGGGTGGACCGGGCTGTGGTCGACGGGGAAGGCGGTGATGGTCAGGCCGTCTTTTTCGAGGACTTTCAGGGGTGCCGAAGGGATGGCGAAGGGCATTGCAAGGGCGCCGGCGCCCGCGGGGGGGACAATTTCAGCGCCATGATGGGCGGTGCGGTAGCCGTTGTCGGCCTTGTAGGCGAAGTTGAAGCCCTGGACGATGCGCTCGACCCCGGCGGGGCCGTGGATCGGCAACGGGCTGGTGGCGGCGCGGCCGACCCAGCGTTGCAGCATGAGCGGGCCGAGGCCATCGAAATGGTCCGAATGGAAATGGGTGAGGAACAGCGCGTCGATGCCGCCTGCGGGGACGCCGAGGGTGGCAAGGCTGCGGGCGCTGCCCTCGCCGGCATCGACGAGGATCTGCTGGCGGCCGGCGATGACGATGGTGCAGGGGCCGGCGCGGCTCGGATCCGGAAGCGGGGAGCCGGTGCCGCAGAGGATGACGTGGAGGCCATCGGGCAGCTTGGCGGTGACATCGCGGCCGACACGGTTGGCAACGATCTGGGCGAGCAGGCGGGTGGTGAGCGGGACCTGCAGCGCCCAGGCGCCGCCGATGGCCAGCGCGACAGTGGCGGCGATGGCCAGCTTGGTTTTTTTCCCCATGGCCGAAGCATAGGGCAGGTAATGGCATTATCAATGCCAAATCTTGCGCTGCTGCCGAAATGGTGTCAGACTCCTTAAAAATCAGGGGAGAGCATCATGCGACAGGCCATGCGGATCATCATCGGGCTGCTGGGGGTGTTCAACCTTGTCATCGGGCTGGCGTTCATGTTTGCACCGGCGGCCCCGCTGACGGCGTTCTTCATCGAGCCTGTTGGCGTGCAGGGCATGGCGACGATCCGCGCGGATTTTCCCGGCTTCTTCATCGGGGCGGCGGTGTTCGCACTGCTGGGGGCATGGCGGGCTGACCCGGCGCCGCTCACTGTGCCGTTGCTGATGCTCGGCATTGCCTTTTTCGGGCGGTGCGTGAGCTTGGGTCTGGACGGGATGGCGCCGACTGCGGTGCAGCCGATGGTGGTGGAAGCGGTGATGATGGCGCTGCTGCTGCTGGCGCGGCGGGCGTTTGCCAAATGAAGGGGTGGGTGAAGGGGGTTGGCGCTGCGGTGCTCGTCTCAGGCGTGGGGCTCTGGGCTTCCGCGGACTGGCTCAAACTGCATGCGCCGGGGCTGCTGGCGGGGCCGACCGAGCCCAACCGGCCGGTCGTGTGGGCGGCCGGGCCGGACGCCGCTCCGGCGGCTGCGCGGCCGGCGAACATCATCCTGATCGTGGCGGATGACCTGGGCTGGAACGACCTGAGCCTGACGGGCGAGGGCGTGGCGGGGACGGCGACGCCCAATATCGACCGGATCGGGCTGGAGGGGGTGCAGTTCGACAATGGCTATGCCGGCAATGCGACCTGCGCGCCGTCACGTGCGGCACTTCTGAGCGGGCGCTATGCGACGCGCTTTGGCTATGAATTCACGCCGACCGACACGCGGTTGCCCGACTGGTTTCCGACTTCCCTTTTTCGCCCCGATGCGATGTTTGCGCGCAACATTGCCCATGCAGACGGCGATTGGGACAAGAAGCCGATTTTCAACGAGGAGGAGGCGCAGAAGGCTGCCGCCCCGGCGCCAAGGGGATGCCGGCCAGCGAGATCACCATTGCCGAGCAATTGCAGGGGCGTGGCTATCACACGATCCATCTGGGCAAATGGCATCTGGGCGAGGCGAAGGGGATGCGGCCCGAGGACCAGGGGTTCGACGAGAGCCTGGGGTTCATCATCGGCGGGCAGATGTTCCTGCCGGAGAATGACCCGAATGTGGTCAATTCGAAGCAGGATTTCGATCCGATCGACAAGTTTCTGTGGGCGAACCTGCCGTTCTCGGTGCAGTACAATGGTGGTCCGAGGTTTGCGCCCGATCGCTACATGACCGATTATCTGACCGAGGAGGCGCTGGCGGGCATTCGTGCCAACCGCAACCGGCCGGTCTTCATGTATCTGGCGTACAACGCGCCGCATACGCCGCTGCAGGCGCTGAAGGCGGATTATGATGCGCTTTCGGGGATCAAGGATCATCGCCAGCGGGTCTATGCGGCGATGGTCCGTGCGGTGGACCGCGGGGTGGGGCGGGTGCTCGACGAATTGAAGCGGCAGGGCCTCGACGACAACACGCTGGTGGTGTTCACCTCGGACAATGGTGGTGCGCATTATGTGGGGCTGCCGGACCTGAACCGGCCGTATCGCGGCTGGAAGGCGACGTTTTACGAGGGCGGCACCAAGGTGCCGTTCATGATGCGCTGGCCGGGGCGGATTGCACCGGCGACGCGGGTGGCCGCACCCGTGAGCCATTTCGACATTTATGCGACTGCGAGTGCTGTGGCGGGGGCTGCACTTCCTGCTGACCGGCCGATCGACGGCGTGGATCTGCTGCCGCATGTGCTGGGCGAGGCCGAGGGCCGGCCGCACGAGACGCTGTTCTGGCGATCGGGGGATTATCGGGTTGTGCGGCATGGCGACTGGAAGTTGCAGACGCTGCTCGACCCGGCCGAGCCGCTGTTGTTCGACTTGGGGCAAGACCCGACCGAGCGGCGCAACCTGGCGGCGGCACGGCCCGACAAGCTGATGGAATTGCAGGCCTTGCTTGCAGCCCATGATGCGCGGCAGAAGAAGCCGGCATGGGCTTCGCTGGTGCGGGCGCCGATTGCGATCGACCGGCCGCTGGGGACGGCGCCGGTGAAAGGCGAGGATTATGTTTACTGGTCCAATTGAAGAGCAGGATGGGAGGCGGCAGCGCAGCCATCGCAGCCGCGATGCGATCGTGCAGGCGATGCTGGCGCTGGTGGGCGACGGCCATGTGGCACCGAGTGCCGAGGATGTGGCGGCACGCGCCGGCGTGGGACTGCGCACCGTGTTCCGGCATTTCAAGGACATGGAGAGCCTTTATGCCGAGATGACGCTGGCGGTGGCGCGGCGCTTCGAGGCGATGGCGGCACCTTTCGAAAGCCCGGACTGGCGGGGGCAACTGGCGGAAATGCTGGAGCGGCGGCTGACCACCTACGAAATGCTGATGCCCTTCAAGCGGGCCGGTGATGCGCACCGCCATGAATCGCGGACGTTGCAGGCACATTATGCCGGGACGCTGTCGGTGATGCGGGCGCGGCTGCGCGGGCTGCTGCCGCTGGCGGTCGCCAGCGACATGCTGCGCTTCGAAGCGCTCGACCTGTGGCTGAGCTTCGATGCCTGGCAGCGGCTGCGCGGTGAGCAGGGGCTGGATGCAGCCGCGGCACGGGTGGTGGTGGAATCGCAGGTTGCGGGGCTGGTTGGAAATTGACGACGGCGGATTATTATGGCACGGTAAATGCCATAATATCGGGGAGATGATCGATGCAGGTTTTGCGGACGCCGGATGCGCGCTTCGAGGGGCTCGATGGCTATGACTTCACGCCCCGTCATGCCGAAGTAAACGACGCCGCGACCGGCACGCCGCTCAGGGTGCATTTCGTCGACGAGGGGCCACGCGATGCAGCACCCGTGCTGCTGATGCATGGCGAGCCGAGCTGGAGCTATCTTTACAGGAAGTTCGTGGGGCCGCTGGTGGCGGCGGGACACCGGGTGGTGGCGCCCGACCTGATCGGCTTCGGGAAATCCGACAAGCCGGCCGACCGCGCGGACTACACCTATGAGCGGCATGTGGCTTGGATGAGCGAATGGCTGCTGGGGCAGGATCTCAAGGGCATCACGCTGTTCTGCCAGGATTGGGGCGGGTTGATCGGGCTCCGGCTGGTGGCGGCGTTTCCCGACCGGTTCGCGCGGCTGGTGATTGCCAATACCGGGCTGCCGGTGGGGACGGGCTTTTCCGAAGGCTTCAATGCCTGGTTGAAGTTTTCGCAGGAAGTGCCGCAGTTTCCGACCGGATTCATTGTCAATGGCGGGACGACGCGCGAGCTGACCGCGGCGGAAATGTCGGCCTATGACGCGCCTTATCTCGACGAGAGCTACAAGGAGGGGGCGCGGCAGTTTCCCAAGCTGGTGCCGACCACGCCCGAGCATGGCAGCGTGGCCGAGAACATTGCGGCGTGGGAAGTGCTCGGCAAGTTCGACAGGCCGGTGCTGACCTGCTTTTCCGACAAGGATGCGGTGACGGCGGGTGGCGAGAAGGCGATCATCGACCGGATTCCGGGGGCCAAGGGCCAGCCGCACACCATCATCAAGGGCGGTGGGCATTTTTTGCAGGAGGATGCGCCGCAAGAGCTGACGGCGCTAATCATCGACTTCATCGCTGCCACGAAGGGCTGAGGCGATGCTGGTGGACAACGCGCTGATGCCGACGCCGGAGCAGGCGGCGGCCTTCTTCACGAGCGAAGACCAGGGGCCGCTGGTGATGGTCAATCTGCTGCGGTTTCGAGAGGTTGCGACCTATCCCGATGGCAGCGAGCCGGAGCTTTCCGGACGTGATGCGTATATGCGCTACGGCGTGGCGGTGGAGGCGTGCATCGCGCAAGTGGGGGGACGGGGGCTGTTCTCGGGGCCGGTGACGGGGATGCTGCTGGGCGCGGCCGAGGAGCCCTGGGACATGGTGGCGCTGGTCTGGTATCCGAGCCCCAAGGCCATGATGGAGATGGTGGCGCTGCCGGAATATCGCGACATCGAGGTGCACCGGCTCGCCGGGCTGGCGGGCCAGCTCAATATTCGCACCGCACCGGGGCGGATGGCGCTGTGAGCCTGTCCTTCGACCTGTTCTGGTCGTTCCGCTCGCCCTACTCCTATCTGGTGACGCCGCGTATCGTGGAGTTGGTGCGCGAGTTCGACGTGACCTGCAATGTGCGGGTCGTTTATCCGATTGCCGTGCGGCAGGCGGATTTTTTTGCGCAGGCCGACCCGCTGTGGGTGTTCTACCTGATGCGGGACACCTACCGGACGGCGGAGTTTCTGGGGCTGCCGTATCGCTGGCCCAACCCCGACCCGGTGTATCGTGATCCGGCGACGGGGGGTTATCCGGCCGAGCAGCCGCACATCCACCGGCTGAGCCATCTGGGCGTGGCGGCGGCGGAGCGGGGGAAGGGGCTGGCGTTCATCGAGGCGGTGAGTGCGCTGATCTGGAACGGGGCGACCGACAACTGGCATGAGGGGAGCCATCTGGCCGACGCCGCAGCGCGGGCGGGGCTCGACCTGGCCGAGCTGGATGCAGCGGTGGCGGCGGATACGGCGCATTTCGTGACGGCGGTGGAGGCGAACCAGACCGACCAGCGCAAGGGCGGCCATTATGGCGTGCCGCTGATGGTGGTGGAGGGCGAGCCGTTCTTCGGGCAGGACCGGTTCGACCAGATGGTGTGGCGGCTGGAGAAGAAGGGGATGGTGCGGCGCTGAGAAGCCGCCGGAACCTGCGAAGTGATTTGATTGCGTGGGAAATCTGGGGGCGCGCGGTCGGGTTTCAGGATCCGCAATAGCCTTCGGGGGTTGTCGCCTCTCGGCGCGTTGTGCGCGGGGAGTGTGTTGCGTGATCGAACAAACCTGGCTTCGCGCCGCTGTGATGTTGCTGCTTGCCGGCGTTTCGGCCTGTGGAGGCGGTGACGAGGCGGGTGGTGACAATGCTGCAGCACCTGTGGACGCGCCCGCGACGGCACCGGCCGCTGGTGGTGCTTCGGGTGGCGGCGGATCGGCGAACATGTGGAATGGCGGCACGGCGGGGCCGCTCGATGTGCAGGTGGCGCACCCTTCGGGGGTGGTGCTGCAGCTGACGTCGATCCAGTCCCGCTCGACCGAGACGGCGATCGGTATGCGGGTGATCAATGGTCGCGACCGCGAGGTGACGCTCAACCGCTTCAACACCAATCGCAACGGCTATCTGGTGCTGGACGGAGGCGAGCGGCTGTATCTCTCCCCGCCGGCCAACAATGCGCGGCTGCTGATCGCGCCGGGACAGACGATGCAGGGGGAACTGGTGTTTTTGGGCCGGCTGCCGCCGGTCGGAAATGCGACTTTGGTGCTGAACGAAAACCAGTCCGTTTCGAATGAGCATACCTCGACGCCGGGGTTCAGGATCGACCTGCCGCTGGCGACGGGGGCGGCGCAGTGATGCGGGGGCTTGTGTTTCTGGGGGCGGTGGCGCGGGCGGGGTGTGACGGCGGCGGGCTCGGCGGGGGCGACGGTGCGCGGGTGGATGTGCAGATGGCGCATCCCGGTGGAGTGGTGCTGCAGGTGAACTCCGTTCGCTCTTCCGGCGAGCGGACGCTGGTGGATGTGCTGGTGATGAACGGGCGTCCGCGTGATGCCGCGCTCGCCGGGGGGCGGGATTCCACGTATATTCTCGATGATGGCGGCCAGAAACTGCTGCTTGTGAAATCCTCGACCAATCCGGCGCTGACGGTGGCGCCGGGGCAGACGATGGCGGGGCAGCTGGTTTTCGGGGGCAGCCTGGGCTCGGGCAATGCGATGCTGGTGCTGAACGGCCAGTCCGACGCTGGCAACGTCAACGCGTCCGGCCCGCGGTTCGACGTGCCGTTGCCGACGCAGGGGGTGCGCGGTGGCGGGGCGATTCCGGAAGCCTCGGCGCTCTCGGGCATGCGCGCCAACCCGGCATCGCGGCTGGCGCGGGCGAGCGGCGGCGGATCGGCGATGGCGGCGGGCAGCCAGGGCAGCAGCAGCTTGCGCACGGTGGAGGCGCTTCGCAGCGAATTGGGAGCGGTGGAGACCGAACGCGGGACGGTGGTCTCCCTTTCGGGCGATGTGACGTTCGACTTCGACAAGGCGACGATCCGGCCGGCGGCGCAGGCGACGCTGGAGCGGCTGGCCGAGCTGGTGGCGGCCGGCGGGCGCGGGACGGTCCGGATCGAGGGGCACACCGATTCGCGCGGCGACGATGCCTATAACAAGCGGCTTTCGGAAGCGCGGGCCGATGCGGTGAAGGCGTTTCTGGTCGGCCGGGGCGCCGATGCGGGGCGGCTGGAGACGATCGGGCTGGGCGAGCAGCGCCCGGTGGCGCCGAATGCGAGCGCTGACGGCAGAGATGACGAGGCCGGGCGGCAGCGCAACCGGCGGGTGGAAGTGATTTTGCCGAAGGATGCTGCCGGAGTGTGACGAGTCAGCGTGTGACGGGTCAGCGCGTGACGGGTCAGCGCGCGATAGTGCGGAAGCCGATATGGTCGGTGGGCAGTTCGGGGTCTCCCGGCTGGCGGGCGGCGGGGCGATAGCGCAGGCAGAAGTTGTTGGCGCAGAGCCAGCTGCCGCCCTTGATGACGCTGCTTGCCGGTGGGCTGCCTGTCGGGCTGCCGGGGGGGGCGCCGGGTTGGTCCCAGGCGGTTTCGGTCAGCTCCCAGACGTTGCCGGCCATGTCGTGAAGGCCATAGCCGTTGGGCTTGAAGCAGCCGGCGGGAGCGAGGCCCTTATAGCCGTCCTCGCCGGTGTCGGTGATCGGGAAGATGCCCTGCCAGTGGTTGGCGTGGGATGCGGCGGCCTTGCGATCATTGCCCCAGCTGTAGTCGGCGCCCGCGAGGCCGCCGCGCGCGGCATGCTCCCATTCGGCTTCGGTGGGGAGCGCGCGGCCCGCCCAGCGGGCATAGGCGCGGGCATCTTCGAGGGTCACCTGGACGACGGGTCTGGCCGGATCGGCGGTGCTGCCGGCGCCGTGCGGGTGGCGCCATTGGGCCTGGGGGTCTAGCTGCCACCACTGGGTAAGATCATCGAGGTTCACGACGCGGGCGGGGTGGCTGAAGACGGCGCCGCCGCCGAGACGCTCGGCGGTGGTGACATGGCCGGTGGCAGCGACGAAGGCGGCGAACTGGGCGTTGGTGACTTCGGTGGCGTCGATGCTGAAGGGACCGACCCTGGCGGTGCGGATCGGGGCTTCCTCGGCGTGGAAGTTCTCGGAGCCCATCGTCACGGTGCCGCCGGGGATGGCGATGCTGTGGGGTGTGACGGCGGGGCAGCGGCGGGGGGCCTCGGCGCTGGGCGCTGGATTGCAGGCGGTGAGGAGCAGCAGGGCAGCGAGCGATGGGCGGCGAATCTTCACGCTTTGACTTTGGCATTTTTCCGGCCACGATGCGCCATGCGTGTGTTTCAGCGGCGATTGCTCGGGGTGGCGGGGCTGGCTTTGGTGCTGGCGGCTTGCGGCGGGGGCGGCGCGCCATCGGGCGGAACGGGTGTGGTGCCTGCGCCTTCACCTTCCCCGACTCCGACCCCGGCCCCGACATGCGGGCTGGCGGCGCGGCAGGCCTGGGCGGATGCCGAGATCAGGGAGTTTTACCTGTTTCCCGAGCTGCTGCCGGCGAGTGTGGATGCCTCGCGGTTCGGCTCGGTGCAGGACTATATCGATGCGCTGACGGCGACGGCGCGGGCGCAGGGGAAGGACCGGTTCTTCACCTTCGTGACGTCGATTGCCGAGGAGAATGCATTCTTTGCGACCGGCTCGACCGCGGCGTTCGGGATCAGGGTGATGACCGATGCGCCGGGGGGGCAGGTGCTGGTGGCGGATGCGTATGAGGGGGCGCCTGCCCTTGCGGCGGGGATCGACCGCGGCACGGCGATCCTGGCGATCGGGACCAATGACGCGACGCTGCGGCCGGTGGCGGACAGTCTTGCCGCCGAGGGGGCTGCCGGGGTGAGTGCGGCCTTTGGGCCGGCGACGGTGGGGCTGAGCCGGGCGCTGCGGGTGCGCGACGTGGGCGGCGCCGAGCGGGTGGTGACGATCACCAAGGCCGAGTTCGACATTGCGCCGATCTCGCCCCGCTATGGGGTCCGTGTGATCGAGGCCGATGGGCAGCGGACCGGCTATATCAACATGCGGACGTTCATCGACACGTCCGATCCGGCACTGCGCAGCGCGTTTGCGACCATGAAGGCGCAGGGGGTGCGGCAGTTCATCATCGACCTGCGCTACAATGGCGGCGGGCTGGTGCGGATTGCCGAGCTGATGGGCGATCTGCTGGGGGACAACCGGATGCCGTCGGACGTGTTCAATGTCGAGACGTTCCGACCGTCGAAATCGTCGCTCAACGAGACGCGGCTGTTCCGGCGGCAGCTGCAATCGGTGGCGCCGCTGAAGATCGCTTTCATCGGTACCGGGGGCACGGCTTCGGCAAGCGAACTGGTGATCAACAGCTTCACGCCGTATCTCGCCGGCAGCAGTGCGCTGATCGGCGCCAACACCTTCGGCAAGCCGGTGGGGCAGATCGCGCGCGACCGGGCGGCGTGCGACGACCGGCTGCGGATCACGGCGTTTGCAAGCCGCAATGCGGCCGGGCGGGGCGACTATTTCAATGGCCTGGCAACCGAGGTGGCGGCGAGCTGCCGGGCCGAGGATACGCTGGGCTTTGCAATGGGCGATGTTCGCGAGGCCTCGACTGCGCAGGCGCTGGATTTTCTTGCGGGCCGGATTTGTGCGCCGATCGTCACGCCACTGGCGACGGCGGCGCGGACGGCTGCCACTGCGGCACCCGCGCTGGAGATGCTGGTGCCGGCCGAGCCGAGCGTGGTGTCCCGCGAGGTGCCGGGGACGTTCTGACGGCCCTTGCTCTCAGTTTTTCGCTTGAGACCGAGATCACCGGCACGTTGCCGTGGCGCTGCGGGGCGCAAAAGTGAAGCGATGGCTTTATTGCGGCCTGCCCGGGATCGTCACCGGCCCGGCGGCGCGGACCTGGTTCCAGATGCGGGCTCCGACCTTGTTGGCTTCGGCGATGAGGGCGGGTTCGTCCATGGTGAGCACCTTGTGATCGCGCATCAGGAAGCGGCCATCGACCATCGATGAGACGATGTCCGACGGTTGGCCGTTGTGGACGAGGGCGGAGAGGAAGCGGCCGTTGGGCACGAGGTGGGCGGCCTGGGTGTCGACGACGATGAGATCGGCCTTTTTTGCCGATGGCGATGCTGCCGGTCTGGTCCGCCATGCCGAGGGCGTTGGCGCCGCCGAGCGTGGCATCCTCCCACATGTCTTCGGGTTGGGGACGCACGCCGGGGAATTCGTTCGGAAAACTGTTGGCGCGGTCGATGCGCTCGGTGAGGAGGGCGGTGCGGATGACCGAGAACAGGTCGTTGGTGTTGTTGTCGGTGCCATAGGCGATGCGGGCACCGGCGGCGCGGAGCTTGTGGATGGGCGGGATGACGCCGCGGTTGGCGGCCATGCCGGCCTGGTGCGAGACGGTCATGCCGCTCCTGCCGATGAGGGCGATATCGGCGGCATCGACGTAGCGGCAGTGCGCTGCGAACAGCCGGGGGCCGAGGAAGCCGTGCGCCGCAAGGAACGCCGGCGGGGTGAGGCCATGCCAGCGCTTCATGAACTCGACTTCGGCGATGCTCTGCGAAAGATGGATGGTGTAGCTGAGGCTGTGCTTGTCGGCGAAGCTGCGCAGTGCCTGGAGGAGTTCGGGCGATGAGGTTTCGGCGAGGTTGGCGGCGGGGAGGACGCTGACGCGGCCGCCATCATGGCCATGCCAGCGGCTGTGGAGCGCCATGATGCGTGCCAGCCCTTCCTCGCGGCGGGCTTGGGAGAAGACAGGCTGGACGCTGGCGGCGAGACCTTCGGGGGCCGTGGGGCCGGCGACATTCTCGCTGTCCCGCGCCGCTTCGGCAAGTACCATGCGCAGGCCCGATGCGGCGAGGGCGGAGGCAGCGGGAGCGATGCCGGTGACGTTTTCCACGAGCGTGGTGGTACCGGTGCGGATGGCTTCGAGGGCGCCGATGCTGACCATGAGAGTGCGCTCTTCGGGGGAGAGCAGGCTGTTCGGGTTGAGGGCGAGTTTGGCCGAATTGGGGAAGCCGAAATCCTCGTTGAAACCGCGGGCCAGCGTGGCGGCGAGATGGGCGTGGCAGTTGACGAGGCCGGGCATGAGCAGCTTGCCGCGGCCGTCGTAGCGCTCGGCCTGGGGGTGGGCGGCGAGCAGGGGCTCGGTGTCCCCGATCGCGGCGATGCGGCCGCCGATGACGGCGAGGGCGGCGTTCTCGCGGATGCGATCGCCGATGAGGATGCCGATGTTGGTGAAGAGGGTTACGGGAGCG
>JBBSPR010000067.1:0-12903 GCA_038258615.1 Sphingomonadales bacterium | reverse complement strand
CAGCCGGAGATCAGCCAGGGCCATCTACAGGCCATCTTCGAGTTTCAATCCTCTATCTCCGAGCTAACCGGCCTCGACGTCTCGAACGCCTCGGTCTATGAAGGCGCAAACGCCGTCGCCGAAGCCGCCCTCGTCTATGTCGCACGCGGCCGCAACTTCAGCTGGTCGCTCGCCGGCATCACCATCCAGGCCGGGCTGTCGCTGCTGCTCGTCCCACGCTTCGGCGGGGAAGGCGCCGCCGCAGCACTCGCCGCCTCCGTGCTCATCCTGTCGGTCGCCAAATCCCGCCTGCTCGCTAGGCTGCTCGATCATCCGGTCGCCGGCTGGCGCTGGTCGCTGCTCATCGCCGGCCTTCCCGCCTTCGCCATCGGCCTGCTCGTTCTGCGCACACCCGAGCCGTTGCAGCTGTCCATCGGCCTCGTCGCCATCCTCGGCACCTTCGCCGGCCTCATCTGGCGCTTCGGCTTCAAGGGCGCCGACCGCCTGCTCTTCGCCCGCTCGCTCCGCGGCAAGGACTTTCCGACCGACGATGCGATGGCGGCTGACGGGCCTCCGGCGGCAGTTGGTGGGCCTCCGGCGGCGGTTGGTGTGCCTCCGGCGGCTGGGGCCGCAGGCCCCAGACCCCATTGATCAGTCGCCGCAAACCATGTCGGTTGATCGCGCGCGAAAGCCCGGAATAGGGGTCTGGGGCCGAGGCCCCAGCCGCCGGAGGCCTACCGCCCCTTGGCGCGGATCGCCGCCTTCACCGCCTGCCGCTTGAGCCAGTAGAACGGCCCGGGAAAGCTGCTTTCCGCCCACAGGATGGCGCGCTTTGCGGCACTCGCCTGGTCCTTGGGCCGGAACACTTGCGCCCCTCCCACCTTGTCGGTCGGCAGGTCGAGATGCCGCGTCTGCAACTGCAGAAATCGGTCGCGCGCCGCGATCATGTGGCAGGTGATCGAGCTGCGCGCCGCCTTGGCGTCATGGCTGGCGAGCGAGCCATGGATCGTCCAGGCGTTCCAGATCAGCACATCGCCCTTGTCCAGCTTCGGCGCCCGGATCTCCATGGTGCGCTCGCGGATCACATCGACGACCTTGCCGATATACACGTCATGGTTGTCGGCGATGTTGTTGTAGATGTCCTGTTCGCCGAGATCGATCCGGTGCGAGCGCGGGCAGATGAAGAAGCGGCCGGCGGTGGCGGAAATATCTTCCACCGCAATCCACGCCGCCATCATGCTGCCGACTTGTTCGGAATCGAGATAATAGCTGTCCTGATGCTCCCAGGTCGCCGAATTACCCTCGAAATACATCGATTGCACGATCTTGGGCGCATCGCCGAGAAAGTGCCGCGCCACCGTCACCAGCTGATGGTCAGTGAGGATCTTCTCCACGGCAAAGCTGCGAAAGCCCGGGAAGTGCGTCGGGTCGACACTCTGCAGGTTGAGGATCGGGTTCATGATCCAGCCCTGGCCGTTCTTCACATGCCGCTCGGCCTTGGCCGTCGCCTGGCGGTACATCGGCCCGTCGAAGGGCTTGACCTCGGCCTCCCACAGCGCCCGAATGCGGTCGCACGCCGCCGTGTCGACAAGTCCGCGGAAGACGACATAACCCTCCGCCTCATAATAGGCGCGCGCCGCGTCGAGCTGGTCAGGCGCAAACTTCGGGGACACATCCTCGGCGTCGGTCTCGGGCACATCGACCGGGATGCCGTTGGGGGTGTTGATCCGGATCATGCGGCAAGCTCCTGTCGGCGCCGCCCAGCCATGTCAATCACGCTCAATGCGCATCGCCCCATGAAACCCCGGTGCCGACCTCTACCCCCAGCGGCACCGAAAGCTCGACGAGCGGCCGGTGCGCATTCTCCATCACCCGCCGCACCACAGCCGTCGTCGCGTCCACTTCGCCCTCGGGCACTTCGAACACCAGTTCGTCATGCACCTGCAGCAGCATCCTCGCACCCAGCCCGCCGGCCGCGAGGGCAGGGGGCATCGCCACCATCGCGCGCTTGATGATGTCGGCCGCCGTGCCCTGGATGCGCGCATTCACCACCGCGCGCTCGGCAAACTGCCGCTCGCCCTGGTTCTTGGAGGTGATGAGCGGCGCATGGCACTTGCGGCCGAACAGCGTGGTGACGAAGCATTTCTCACGTGCCGAGTTGATCGTCTCGGCCATATAGTTGCGAATGCCGGGGAAGCGGCTGAAATACAGGTCGATGTAGCGCGCCGCCTCGCCGCGATCGATTCCCAGCCGCTGCGCCAGCCCGAAGGCGGAAATGCCATAGATGATCGAGAAGTTGATCGTCTTCGCCCGTGCCCGGGTATCGCAATTGACCTCGCCAAACACCTCGCGGGCGGTGAGCGCATGGACATCGCCCCCTTCCGCATAGACCGCCTTCAGCTCGGGCACATCGGCAACATGCGCCACCAGCCGCAGCTCGATCTGGTTGTAATCCGCCGCCATCAGCACATGCCCCGGAGCCGCCACAAAGGCATGGCGAATGCGCCGGCCAAGCTCGGTGCGGATCGGGATGTTCTGCAAATTGGGGTCGTTGGAAGACAGCCGCCCGGTGGTCGTTGCAGCAAGCGCGAAGTTGGTGTGCACCCGGTCCGTCTTCGGGTTGATCTGCGCCTGAAGCACATCGGTATAGGTGCTCTTGAGCTTGGAAAGCTGCCGCCATTCGAGCACCTTGCTGGCCACTTCGACTCCGCTCTCGGCCAGCCGCTCGAGCTCGGTCACATCGGTCGCCCAGGCGCCCGTCTTGCTGCTCTTGCGCCCCGAAGGCAGCTTCATCCGCTCGAACAGCACTTCGCCGAGCTGCTTGGGGCTGCCGATGGTGAAGGGCCCACCGGCCGCCTCATGTATTTCGCCCTCCAGCCGCGCAATCTCGATCTCATACGCAGCCGACAGCCCGGCGAGAGCGGCGCGATCGACCCGGATGCCGGCGATCTCCATCGACGCAACCACCGGCAGCAGCGGCCGGTCGACCTGCTCATAGATGCGCGTCACCTGCTCGCGCCACAGCCGGTCCTTGAAGACCGTGTGCAGCCGCAGCGTCACATCGGCATCCTCGGCGGCATAGTCGGTGGCGGCACGCAGCGGCACCTGCGAAAAGTCCGCCTTCGCCGAGGCCACCCCGCCGGTCACCGTCTTGAAGCTGATCGGCGTATGGCCGAGATGCTTCGCCGAAAGCTCGTCCATGCCATGATGCCCGCGCCCGGCGTCGAGCGCATAGGAGAGCAGCATCGTGTCGTCATACGGCGCCAGCGTCTCGATCCCGTGCTGGCGCAGCACCACCATGTCATATTTCAGATTCTGCCCGATCTTGAGCACCGCCGGGTCGGCCAGCAGCGGCCGCAACGCCTCCAGCACCTCCCCGGTGCCGAGCTGATCGACCTTCTCCGCCAGCAGGCCATCCCCCGAGCGATGGTCGACCGGAATATAGCAGGCTCGGCCGGGCGCGGTGGCCAGCGACACACCCACCAGCCGCGCACGCATCTGGTCCACGCTGTCGGTCTCGGTGTCGATCGCCACCACGCCCATCCCGCGCGCCTCGGCAATCCAGGCGTGCAGTTGCGCAGGCGTCGTCACCGTCTCGTAATCGGCATGCACGAACTTCGGCTGCTCGGCCTGCACCGCGGCACTGGCAGCCCGGCCCTCGTCGCCGCCCTCGCGCCCCAGCTTCGCGAGCATCGCCTTGAAGCCATGCTTGTTCAAGAACGCCGCCAGTGGTGCGGGCGGCGGCGGCCGCAGCCCCAGCGCATCAAGCGGCTCGGCGAGCGGCACATCATCCTTCAGCCGCACCAGCTCGCGGGACAGCCGCGCCATGTTGATCGACTCGGCGAGCGTCGCCTTCAGCTTGGGCTTCTTGATCTGGTCGATCCCGGCAATCACCCCTTCCACATCGCCGAACTGCACGATCAGTTCGGCCGCGGTCTTAGGCCCCACGCCGCGCACGCCGGGGATATTGTCGGCAGTGTCGCCCATCAGCGCCAGCACCTCACCCACTTTCTCGGGCGGCACGCCGAACTTCTCGATCACCGCCTCGCGGTCGATCCGCTTGTTGGCCATGGTGTCGTAAAGGTCGAGCCCGGGCTCGACGAGCTGCATCAGGTCCTTGTCCGAGCTCACGATGGTCACGTCAAAGCCGGCCGCCAGCGCCACCTTGGCATAGCTGGCAATGATGTCATCGGCTTCCACCCCGGCTTCCTCGATGCACGGGATCGAGAAGGCCCGCACCGCATCGCGGATCAGCGGAAATTGCGGGACCAGGTCTTCAGGCGGCGGCGGCCGGTTGGCCTTGTATTCGGCGTACATGTCGTTGCGAAAGGTATGGCTGCCGGCATCGAGCACCACCGCCAGATGGCTCGGCGCCTCGCTGTTGTTCAGCTCGTTGACCAGCTTCCACAGCATCGCCGTGAAGCCATAGACAGCGCCCACCGGCGTCCCCTGCGGATCGGTCAGCGGCGGCAGGCGATGATAGGCCCGGAAGATGAAACCCGAGCCATCGACGAGATAGAGATGCGGTTTGCCCATGCCGCACCGCCTAGCAGGTCATGCCCGGCGGTGCGAGATGGTTGCGGTTCAGGCGGTCACCGTCCGCCGGCGCCGCATCACGGCGCCAGTGAGGCCGAAGCCGGCAATGAGCATCGCCCAACTCGCCGGCTCGGGCACGGCAAGCATGGGCTCCACAACATCACCCGGCACGATGACGCTGTCATAGATACGGATGCTGTCGATACTGCCGGCGAAATATTCGTTCAGCCCACCGAATTGCCGGCCGAAGCGCGTGTTGGAGCCGCCGGTCCCGAAGCCGCCGCGCACCCCCGATGAAAACGCCAGACTGCCGTTGACGTAAAGGCTCGAACCAGCGCCGCTGGTGCTGAAAAGCAGCTCTGCCTCACCCAGCGGAAACATCACCCCGGTGCCACCGATTCGGTCGGTCAGCCGAATCGTGCCTCCAGGCGCAGTGCCGATGTAAAACCCCTCGCTGCCGGAAAGCCCTTGCGAGATGATCTCGGTGAAGCCGCTCGGGTTGGGGGTCCCGTTCAACCGGATGAATACCGAATAGGCGCCCGTCGACGGGACAAGCAGGCTGTCGAATTGCACATAATCGTTGCTCCCATCGAGGGTCAGCCGGCCCCCGGAGACGCTGGCCCCGCCAAGCAGCGTGCCATTGGCACTGCCGGCGCTGTCGCTGACATCACTGTCGAACTCATAGGCATGGATCGGAACAACCGCCATCGCCGCCGAAGGCAAGGCAAGAAAGGCCGCAACAGCAGCGACGTTTAATCTGGACATGAAAACCCCTGTTACTTCAAACCCCGGCACGAGTTGATTAACAGCACCTTTAACGCCTGTCAAAAATGGCGGCCAGCGAAACTGCTTGGTCGGAAGCGGCTGCCTGTGGCATCGCATGGTGCCATGCAGGCCTTCACCACGCTCACCGGCACCGCCATCCCTTTCGGGCTGGAAAATGTCGATACCGATGTCATCATCCCGGCACGCTTCCTGAAAACCATCAGCCGTGCCGGGCTCGGCAAGGCGGCGTTCAGCACGCTGCGCGAGAATCCGGACAATATCTTTGACAGCCTGCGCAACGCCGGTGCGCCCATCCTCATCGCCGGAGACAATTTCGGCTGCGGCTCCAGCCGCGAGCACGCGCCCTGGGCGCTGGCAGACATGGGCATCCGTGTTGTCATCGCCCCCAGCTTTGCCGACATCTTTTCGGGCAATGCGTTCAAGAACGGCATCCTGCTCGTCCAACTGCCGCAGGACGCGGTCGATCGCCTCCTTGCTGTTGCGCAAGAGCATCCGATCACTGTCGATCTCGAGAGCCAGACCGTGACAACCCCGTTCCAGGACAGGTTCACCTTCCCGGTCGATCCGTTTCGCAAGCATTGCCTCGTCGGCGGTCTCGACGAGATCGGGCTGACGACAACCATGGACCCGGCCATCACCGCCCATGAAAGCCGCCAGGCAGCAGACCGTCCCTGGATCTGAGCACTGCCAGGTTCCAGCCATGCGCTCAGTGCATGGCTGCCATGCAGTCGGTGCAAGGATTAGGACTGCAAAAAAATGTCACATTGTCGTAACATCAGTTTGTTCGGTACAGCGAACATCCAGCCCGGCGCCCATTGGTGCTGCAACGACGAGCTGGAACCACGGAGGAGTAAAGCCTTCCTGATTTTTCTGATGCCAGGTCGTTCGACAGGGGGCACGGGAAGATCGGGATAAAGATCAGCCGCCTTGCAGTGGCAATGTGCAGTCCCTGGCAGGCCGCCCTGCAACGATCATGGTTCCGCTCGTGCTGCCAATGATTCAGCACAGCCACATGGTCGGCGCTATCTGGCGCAGCGGTTCCCGGGCCGCCTGATCACGGCCTGGCGGAGCGATCGTGTCGGGCAGCCGCCCGCCCGGTCGATATGCAAATGTCGGCCCAAGACTGGCCGGCACGGTCGCTCCCCTTCTCCTCTCACCCATCTCCATGGCTTCTATTGTTGCGGATTGGCAGCGCAGCATTTCCCGATTATGCCGCTCGGATGACCAATAGCCAGACCAAGACCCTGCTCCTTCTCCCCGGTGATGGCATCGGCCCCGAGGTCACCGCCGCCGCGCGCCGCGTTGCCGGCCGGCTCATCGCCCAGGGCCTGGCGTTGCAGGTCGAGGATGCGATGTTCGGGGGTGCTGCCATCGATGCCGAGGGTGCGCCGATTTCCGACGAAACTATTGCCCGCGCCCAGGCCGCCGATGCCGTGATGATGGGCGCCGTCGGTGGCCCGGCCTGGGCCGACCAGCCGTTCGGCAGCCGTCCCGAAGCCGGGCTGCTCAAGCTGCGCGCCGCGATGAAGGTCTATGCCAACCTCCGCCCGGCAAAATGCTTCGCCGCGCTGGCGGATGCCTCCAGCCTCAAGCGCATTTTCGTCGAGGGCCTCGACATCATGTTCGTCCGCGAGCTTACCGGCGGCGTCTATTTCGGCGAGCCGCGCGGCATCGAGGCGCTGGAGAACGGCGAGCGTCGCGGCGTCAATACCCACGTCTACACCAGCAGCGAGATCCGCCGCGTCGCACGCGTCGCCTTCGATCTGGCGCGGGGCCGCAAGAGCGAAGTCGTTTCGGCCGAAAAGGGCAATGTGATGGAGGCCGGCCTGCTGTGGCGCGAAGACGTGCAGGCGCTGCGCGATGCCGAATATCCCGATATCAAGCTCAGCCACATGCTCGCCGACAACATGGCGATGCAGCTCGTCAAGAACCCGCTGCAGTTCGATGTCATCCTCACCGACAATCTGTTCGGCGATATCCTCTCGGACCAGGCGGCCATGCTCACCGGCTCGCTCGGGATGCTGCCGAGTGCCGCGATCGGCGATGCCGGCACACCCGGCCTCTACGAGCCCATCCACGGCTCGGCGCCGGACATCGCCGGCCGCGGCGTTGCCAACCCCTGCGCCGCCATCCTCAGCCTCGCCATGGCGCTGCGCTACAGCCTCGGCCGCCCCGACCTCGCGGACCGGGTGGATGCGGCCGTCGCCGCAGCGCTCGATGCCGGCGCCCGCACGCCCGATCTCGGCGGCACCATGGGCACCGCTGCGATGGGGGACGCCGTCCTCGCCAATCTCGGCTGATGCACGGCCCGCAATCCCTCACATCGCGCATCGTCGGGCCGTTCCTCACCGGGTTGGTGTTCCTGGCACCGGTGCTCATCACCATCATCCTCATCCAGTGGGTCGCCGGCTATGTGCTGGCGCTGCTGGGGCCCGACACGCTGATCGGCGGGCTGTTCGCCAGCTCGGGCATGCTGTTCACGCGCACGCCGCAGCTTGCCTTCGTCTTCGGCTTGGGTCTGGCGCTCGCCATCATCTGGGTCTTCGGCCTGCTCATCCAGTCGCGTGCCTCCAGCCTGCAAGGCCGCTTCGATCGGCTGCTCGGCCGGTTGCCGATCGTCGGCGGCGTCTACCGGCCGCTGGCACAGATCGTCCGCATGGTCGGCAAGGCGCCGTCGGGCGAACTTCAGGGCATGGCGGTGGCGCTCATCCGCTTCGGCCCCGAAGTCGAGATCATGGGCTTGCTCGCCACGCCGCAAATCTATGATCTGGGGCAGGGGCCGCAGCACCTCGTCATGCTTCCCACTGCCCCCGTACCCATCGGCGGCGCGCTGATGTTCGTCAGCGTCGATGCCGTGCGGCTGATCCCGCAACTCGGCGTCGACGACATGGCGAAATTCTATGTGTCGATGGGCACCATCGCACCGGCGGGGCTCGGGCAGATCACATCATGAGTCTCACGCTGCGCATCTTCCTGTCGCTCGTCGCCGGCCTCGCCACCGGCGCCGCCCTCGCAGCGTTTGCAGCCCCGGACACCGCCACCACCATCGGCGATGTGCTCGCCCCCATCGGCGGCCTCTGGCTCGATGCGCTGCAGATGGTCGTCATCCCGCTGGTCATCGGGCTGCTGTTCACTGGCATCGCCGATGCCGCCGGCACCGCCCGCACCAGCCGCCTCGCCGGCCGTGCGCTCCTGCTTTTTGCCACGCTCATCGCCGCCACCGCCATCTTTGGCGCGGTCTTCGTGCCCTGGCTGCTGTCGGTCTGGCCGGCCTCGCTCGATGCCGCCCAGGCGATCATCGGCTCCAAGGCAGCCCCGCCCGCCGCCACCAGCCTCGATCTCGGCGCCTGGCTGCGCAGCTTCATCACCACCAACCCCTTCAAGGCGCTCGCCGAGGCGAACATGCTGCAGCTCGTGGTGTTCACCGGCCTGTTCGCGCTGGCTGCCACCAAGCTCCCCGACGATCAGCGCAAGGCGCTCGTCGGCGTCTTCAATGGCCTCACCGGCGCCATGCTCACGCTGGTCAACTGGGTGCTCTGGCTCGGCCCCATCGGCGTCTTCGCCCTCTCCGCCCAGGTCGGCATCCGCGCCGGGCTCGATGCCATCGGCGTCCTCGCCCATTATGTCGCCGTCGTCAGCCTCACCCAGATCATCCTCATCGTGGCACTCTACGGGCTAGCCTTTTTCACCCGCACCGGCCTCATCGGCTTCGCCCGCGGCGTGCTGCCCGCACAGGTCGTCGCGGTCAGCACCCAGTCGAGCATCGCCTCGCTGCCCGCCATGGTCACCGCCGCCACCGGCCCGCTGCGGGTGCCCGCACCCGTCGCCAAGCTGGTGCTGCCAATGGCAGTTGCGGTGTTCCGCTATACCAGCGCCCCCGCCAACCTCGCCGTGGCGCTCTATGTGGCGCATCTCAACGGCATGCAGCTCGATCTGGCCACGCTCGTCGCCGGCGCAGCCGTGGCCTTCGCCGTCTCGGTCGCCGCGGTCGGCCTGCCGGGGCAGGTCAGCTTCATCACCTCGGTCGGTCCCATCTGCATCGCCATGGGCATCCCGCTCGAGGCCTTGCCGCTGCTCATCGCCGTCGAGATGCTGCCCGATATCTTCCGCACCTTCGGCAATGTCACCGCCGACGTCGCCGCCACCGCAGTGCTCGCGCGCAACGAACCGCCCGACCACGAAAAACTTGACAACGAGCCCATCTGAGCGAAAGCCCGGCGCCCTCAGGAGATATCAAATGGCCTATAAAGTCGTCGTCGTCGGCGCCACCGGCAATGTCGGGCGCGAAATGCTCAACATCCTCGCCGAGCGGCAGTTTCCCATTGCCGACATCGCCGCGGTCGCCAGCGCCCGCAGCCAGGGAGACATCATCGATTTCGGCGATTCCGGCCGCGAATTGAAGGTCCAGAACATCGAGCATTTCGATTTCTCGGGCTGGGATATCGCCCTGTTCGCTGCCGGCTCGGGCCCGACCAAAATCCACGCCCCCCGCGCCGCCGCCGCCGGCTGCACCGTCATCGACAACAGCTCGCTCTACCGCATGGATCCCGATGTCCCGCTCATCGTGCCCGAAGTCAATCCGCACGCCATCGACGGCTATCGCAAGAAGAACATCATCGCCAACCCCAACTGCAGCACCGCGCAGATGGTGGTGGCCCTGAAGCCGCTCCACGATGTCGCCATCATCCGCCGCGTCGTCGTCAGCACCTACCAGTCGGTGTCGGGTGCGGGCAAAGCAGGCATGGACGAGCTGTTCGAGCAGTCGCGCGGCATCTTCGTCGGCGATCAGTCGACGCCCGAAAAATTTACCAAGCAGATCGCCTTCAACGTCATCCCGCACATCGGCGATTTCCTCGAGAACGGCGCCTATGAAGGCTATACCGCCGAAGAGCTTAAGATGACGCGCGAAACCCAGAAGATCCTCGATCCCGAGATCGAGGTCACCGCCACCTGCGTCCGCGTGCCGGTGTTCGTCGGCCACTCCGAAGCCATCAACATCGAGTTCGAAAAGCCCATCTCCGTCGCCGAAGCCCGCGCCATCCTGCGCGAATCCCCCGGCATCATGCTCGTCGACAAGCGCGAAGACGGCGGCTACGTCACCCCCGTCGAATGTGTGGGCGATTACGCCACCTTCATCAGCCGCCTGCGCCGTGATCCCACCGTGGAAAACGGCCTGGTACTCTGGTGCGTTTCCGACAACCTCCGCAAGGGCGCCGCCCTAAACGCCGTGCAAATCGCCGAGCTGCTCGGACGTCGGCATTTGAAGAAGGCAGCGTAAGAAAGGCCTCCGGCGGCCGGGGCCTTGGCCCCGGACCCCATTCATGGGCTTTCGCGGATTCAACAGCGTCCGGGTGCGTGAGGCAGGCTCCAAAAATGGGGTCTGGGGCCAGAGGCCCCAGCCGCCGGAGGCTCACCCTTCAATCGACAGCCGCACCGCATGGATCGCCAGCCCGATCGTCCCGCCGATCAGCGTGCCGTTGATCCGGATGAACTGCAGATCGCGGCCCACCGCCGTCTCGAGTTTCTCGGTAACCGTCGAGGCATCCCAGCTGCGGACGGTGTTCGAGACCAGCGCGACGATATCCTGGCCATAGCGATTGACCACCCCCACCAGCAGCCGCCGCAGTTGCCGGTTGAGCGAGTGGCGCAGCACATCATCACTTTCGATCCGTTGGCCGAGTGCGGCAAGCGCAGTGCCCAGCCGATCATCGCCACCCGCGCCCGCAGCCGGTGCGGAAAGCCGCCGGACCATGCCGGCGCGCGCACTGTCCCAAAGCCCGGAAATCCAGCCGCCAAGTGCTGGATTGTCGATGAGTTCAGCCTTGAACGCTTCTACCGGCGCTTGCGAATCGGGGAAGTGCCGCAGGTCGAACGCCCAGTTGCGCAAGCCCGTCTCCAGCTTGCCGCGCAGCGCGTGGAACGGGTCGCTGCGCACCTCGTAGAGCAGGCTGCGCACACCGTTGATAAGCGATTCCGAAACCTGGGTGTCCACGTTGATCGCGCGCAGCAGCCAGTTGGTGCGGCCCTTCACCATTTCCCGGATCGTTGATTGCTGGTCGTCGAGCGTCGTCAGCGCCCAGTCGATCGCCGCATCGAGCAGTGGCTCGTGGCGCTGCTTGTCGAGCGTCGCATCCACCGCATCTGCCACCACCGGGGAGAGCGCCATCGCCCGCATCCGGTCCGCCGCCGCGGTGCGCACCATCTCGCCGATCCGCGGATCATCGAGCAGCCCGATGATCTGCGCCAGCATTGGCCCGATGCCGCTGCGCCCCCCGCGCGTCGCCGGTGCCGCCAGCCAGCGCGCCGCCGCCCCCGCCATGTCCACGCCCTCCAGCTGGCGCGCAACCACCGAGAGCGTGAGGAAATTGTCCTTCAAAAAGGTCGCCAGGCTGTCCCCGATCCGGTCCTTGTTGGCGGGGATGATCGCGGTGTGCGGGATCGGCAACCCGAGCGGATGGCGAAACAGCGCCGTCACTGCGAACCAGTCTGCCAGCCCGCCCACCATCGCCGCCTCGGCAAAGGACCGCACCCAGGGCACCGCCGGATGCACATCGCCAATGTAGAGCATGGCCGCAAACAAGCATCCCATCAGCACGAGCAGCAAGGTCGCTGCCAACCGCATCTGATGAAACGGCGTTTCGGGAAGTCTGAATGGTTTGAAGCGTTTCAGGGCAGGGTTTACTCCGCCGGCGACGGCCGGGGCGGTGTCGCAGGTGGCGGCAGCGTAGCAGCCCCATCGCCATTGGTGAACCAGCGACGCAGCCTTGGCGCCAGCCATTCCTCGGCCCCGATCGCCAGGCTGAAGCTGGCCGGCACGATCACCAGCGTCAGCGCGGTGGACATGATCAGCCCGCCAATGACGACAACGCCCATCGGCGAGCGCCAGGCCGAGTCGCCCGATAGCGACATGGCGATGGGCAGCATGCCCGCGACCATTGCCACCGTCGTCATCACGATCGGCTGAACGCGCTTGTGCCCGGCCTCCAGAATCGCGGCGGTGCGTTCCGCGCCATTGGTCATTTCCTCGATCGCCATGTCCACCAGCAGGATCGAGTTCTTGGCAACAATGCCGAGCAGCATCAGCAGCCCGATGAACACCGGCATCGAAACCGCCATCCCGGTGATGTGAAGGGCAATGCCGCCGCCCAGCGGTGCCAGCAGCAGCGAGCCCATGTTCACGAACGGCGGCAGCACGCGCTTGTAGAGCAGCACCAGCACCGCAAACACCAGCAGCACGCCGGCAATCACCGCGATGACGAAGTTCTGCAACAGTTCGAGCTGCCACTTGTCCTGCCCGAAGGTTATTTTTTCGATTCCGCTCGGCAGGTTCTTGAGCGTCGGCAGCTCGGCGATCTTGGCCTGCGCCTCGCCGCTGACCAGCCCCGGCGCCAGATCGGCGCCGATGAGGATGCGGCGCTGCTGGTTGTAGCGGCGGATCTCGGTCGTACCGGCACCAAAGCTGATGTTGGCCACCACCTTGAGCGGTACCGACGTGCCCATCGCTGTCGGCACCGGCAGGTCTTCGAGAGTCGCGATGCTGCGGCGCGAATCCTCGGCCAGCGCGACCCGGATCGGAATCTGCCGGTCGGAAAGGCTGAACTT
>JBBSPR010000066.1:0-12997 GCA_038258615.1 Sphingomonadales bacterium | reverse complement strand
CGATCTGGCCGAGCGACTGCAGCCAGGTGAAGACGATCTGGCCGAGCCCGGCGCCGATGACGCCGCCGGCCACCAGCACCCCGCCCATCTTGAGATCGACCTGGCCGCGCTGCCAGTATGCGAGCGCGCCCGACACGCTGGAGCCGGTGATCTGGGTGGCCGAGGAGGCGACGGCGACAGCCGGCGGAATGCCGTAGAAGATGAGCAGCGGCGTGGTGAGAAAGCCGCCCCCGACGCCGAACATGCCCGACAGAAAGCCCACGCCGCCGCCGAGCAGGATGATGACCAGCCAGTTGACCGACATTTCGGCGATGGGGAGATAGAGAGTCATGACGCGCCTTTGTGCACTTGCAGCAGCGGGGCGGCAATGATGAGGCGGCAATGATGGGGGCGGCACCCGAACACCGTCTCGAAACTGGCCGTTCCGGATGAGGCATCGGAACTGTGGCCCGGAGGTCATGTTGGAAAGACAGATGGAGGAGCGCCATGGCGAGCCATTCCGCAGTGCACGCTCGGGCGAACGGTCTTTCCGCTGTCGATCCGATGAACGCCGGGCTTTGCCGCAACTGGAGCTGGATGCTGGTGCGCGGTATGCTGGCGATCGTGTTCGGGGCGCTGACGCTGCTGATGCCGATCGTGGCGCTGCGCACGCTGATCCTGTTGTTCGGCGCCTATCTGCTGGCCGATGGCATTGTCGGCATCATCGCTGCCGTGCGCGCGGCGCGGGCGGAGGAGCGCTGGCGGTGGCTGGTTTTCGAAGGCTTGCTCGGCATCGTGGCGGGCGGGCTGGCGATCGCGCTGCCGGGGATTGCGCTGCTCGGCTTCGTGCTGCTCGCCTCGGCCTGGGCGACCTTGACGGGCATCGCCATGCTGCTGGCGGCGGTGCGGCTGCACAAGGAGCGCGGACGCGGGTGGATGGCACTGGCGGGGCCGCTGTCGATCCTATGGGGCGGGCTGCTGTTCCTGGGGCCGATTGCCGGGGCCATCGTGCTGACGCTGTGGATCGGCGCCTATGCGCTGGCGTTCGGGATCTTGCTGGTGGTGCTGTCGCTGCGGCTTCGCGCACGGCGGGCGCAGCCGGAAACACTGGCCGCAGATGCGAATTCGGAACGGGACCGGGACGAGAAAATCGGTGAAGCCGCGCGGTAACCCGCCCGCGGCCCATCACCGAGCGGCTGCCGCCTTCTTCGCGTCGACGCGCTTCTTGAAGAAGGTCCAGCTGGTTTCGTTGGGACGGGTGTCGTCCCCCGGCGGGGGGGCGGTGTATTCGGGGTAGCGGGCGGCGATCTCGTCGGTGATGACTTTCGGCAGGCCGGCGATGCCGTTGGGGAGCGTCTGGCCGACGGCGTTGAAGACGAGTACGCCGCCGCGGCCGGTCATTTCCATGAAGGGCAGCCAGGGGCTCAGGCGGACCCAGGCGATCGAGGGGTTGGCGCGGGGCTTGGTGGCATCGAGCAGATCGGCTTCCTCGACGACGAAATCGAAGATCTCCATCGAGTGATACTGGTTGCCGACATAGGCCTGATAGTCGCCGCCCATGGGGTTCAGATACCAGAGCGGCACCACGGTGGGCATGAACACGCGGCCGTTCTGGATGCGCGCGCGGAGCTGATAGGGGGTGCCATCGGCGTTTGTGGGGAACATGGGGGCGCGCATGTTGACCGGATCGTTGGCGACATGGACGACTTCGACCTTCTTGCCCGTCCAGGGATTGGTCCATTCGCGGACGATCTCGCCGGTTTTGGTGTCGGTATAGAACATCAGCTCGCGGCTGACCTGGCGGAAGCCCTTGCCGCGCTTGGGATCCTCGACGCTCACGCACTGGCGGATGTTCATGCCCTGCAGGTTGAAGAGATGCTTGTCGGGCTCGCCCTCGACGCGCGCGTACATCTCGCCTTCCCAGTGATAGACCACCGGCTCATTGTCCCTGACCGAACATTGCACCTTGCGGAAGGCGGTGAGCGCATCGGCGGGGTTGGCGAGATCGAGGCGCTTCTTCGATTGGGCGGCGAGCGGCGAGCCTGTTGCAATTGCGAGTGCCAATATGGCGAAAAACGGCTTCATCATGTCATATCCCCCAACTGTTCGCGCCGGGCCACGTCGGCTTTTCGTTGACAGCGGGATTTGTCCGGACAAATTAGGCTCACGTCAAGAGGAACATGCCATGCGACCCGGAGTGATCGAAGTCGGCCCGCAGCGGTACCGCGAGACTTATGGGCGCTATTTCGAGCAGTTTGTGGTGGGCGATGTGTATGAGCATCGGCCGGGGCGGACGATCACCGAGGCGGACAATGTGTGGTTCACGTTGCTGACGATGAACACGCATCCCTCGCATTTCGACGTGAATTATGCGGCGAAGACCGAGTTCAAGCGGCCGCTGGTCAATTCGCCGCTGACGGTGGCGATGCTGGTGGGGATGAGCGTTTCCGATGTGAGCCAGAAGGCGGTGGCGAACCTGGGGTGGAAGGAGATCCGGATGACGGCGCCGGTGTTTGCCGGTGATACGCTCTATGCGGAGTCGGAAGTGATCGAGAAACGCTGCTCGAAATCGCGGCCCGAACAGGGGCTGGTGACGATCAAGACGACAGGCCGCAACCAGGACGGGGTGGTGGTTTGCGACTTCTTCCGCACGATGCTGATCTGGAAACAGGGCTGCGGCCCGACCGAGGACTGAGGACCATGGCAACCGCCTACAAGCAGACCCGCGGGATCGACCCCGATTTCGAGGCGCAGCTGCTCGATGCGATCGACAAGTGGATCGAGCGTGAACTGCGCCCGGTGGTGATGGAGCATGACCATGCCGACACATGGCCGACCGAGACGGTGGACCAGATGGTGGCGCTGGGGCTGTTCGGGGCCACCATCGGCGAGGACTATGGCGGGCTGGGGCTGCCGGCGGTGACCTATGCCAAGATCGTGGCGCGGATCAGCAGCTACTGGATGGCGCCGACCGGGATTTTCAACAGCCATCTGATCATGGCGCTGGCGATCGAGAAGTTCGGCACGCCGGCGCAAAAGGCGAAGTGGCTGCCGAAGATGGCGCGCGGCGAGATCAGGGGCGGACTGGCGCTGACCGAGCCCGATGCCGGGACAGACCTGCAGGCGATCCGGACGACTGCGAAGCGTGAGGGCGACGATTATGTGATCAACGGCACCAAGACCTGGATTTCCAACGGCATCAAGGGGCATGCCTTTGCGCTGCTGGTGAAGACCAACCCCGAGGCGAGCCCGCGCTACCAGGGGATGAGCATGTTCATTGCCGACAAGGGGCATGAGGGGTTCAAGACCGGCAAGAAGATCGAGAAGCTGGGCTACAAGGCGATCGATTCCGGCGAACTGATCTTCGAGGATTGCCGGCTGCCGGCGGACCAGTTGATCGGCGGCGAGGAGGGCCAGGGCTTTTTCCAGGCGACGGGCGGGCTGGAGCTGGGGCGGATCAATGTCGCGGCGCGCGGCGTGGGGCTGGCGGAGGGGGCGCTGCGGCTGGCGACCGATTATGCGCAGGTGCGGAAAACCTTCGGCAAGCCGATTGCCGAGCATCAGGCGATCCAGCTCAAGCTGGGCGAGATGGTGACGCGGGCGCGCGCGGCGCGGCTGCTGACGCTCGACGCGGCCGAAGCCTATGACCGCGGCGAGCGGGTGGACATGGAAGCGGGGATGGCGAAGTATTTCGCGTCCGAAGCGGCGGTGAAGAACGCCGAGGAAGCGATGCGGATTTTCGGCGGCTACAGCTATTCGAAGGAATATGAGATCGAGCGCTATTATCGCGACGCGCTGCTGATGTGCATCGGCGAGGGGACGAACGAGATGCAGCGAATGATTATTGCGAAGCAGTGGATCAAACGGAATCCTGCGTAGGCGCAGCGCGGCGTGTGCGCAGCCTGCTGCGCACCGACTCGCGCAAGCCCGGCCGGCGGGGCGGCCAGCCTTGCTGGTCGAACCCGTCCGACGTCAGCCGTGGCTTTGCCACGGCGCCTTTCTTGACTTGAGCGCCGAAAGACCTTTGGGACCATGTCCATGACCCTCCCCCTCTCCGGCACCCGCATCCTCAGCCTCGAGCAGTACGGCGCGGGGCCCTACGGCACGATGTTCCTGGCGCAACTCGGGGCCGAGGTTATCAAGATCGAGCCGCCGCGCGGGGGGGATTCGAGCCGGGCGACGGGGCCGTATTTTCTGGGGGCTGACGACAGCCTGTTTTACCAGAGCTTCAACCTGTCGAAGCGCAGCCTGACGCTCGACCTGAAGTCGGCGGCGGGGCAGCGGATTTTGCACAAGCTGGTGATAACGGCCGACGCCGTGACCAACAATGCGCGCGGGGACCAGCCGGCGGCGCTCGGGATCGATTATGCAGCGCTGGGGGCGATGAAGCCGAGCATCGTGTGCGTGCATGCCAGCGCCTATGGGCGGGACAATGCGCGTGCCGCCTGGCCGGGCTATGACTATCTGATGCAGGCGGAAGCCGGGTTCATGCACCTGACCGGGGCGCCCGCTTCGCCGCCGACGCGGTTCGGGCTGTCGATGGTCGATTACATCACCGGCACGATGCTCTCCACAGCGACCTTGGCGGGGATCATCGGGGCGCGGTCGACGGGGCTGGGGGGGGATTATGACCTGAGCCTGCTCGATGCAGCGCTGCATCAGACGAGCTATCCTGCCTATTGGTATCTGAACAAGGGGCATGACATCGGCCGCACGAATGCTTCGGCGCATCCTTCGGTGGTGCCTTCGCAGTTGATTGCCACCGCCGATGGCCATGTGTTCATCATGGCGCATCTGCCGAAATTCTTGGATCGGCTGGCTGAGTTGCTGGGGCTGGCGGCGCTGGCGACCGACCCGCGCTTTGCGACGCCTGCGGCGCGGCTGGCGAACCGGGAGGTACTGATCGGCGCGATCGAGGCGGTGACGCGGACGCAGACGACTGCGCACTGGATCGGCGCACTCGGCGGCAAGGTGCCGGTGGCAGCGGTCAACACGCTGGGAGAGGCGCTCGACAGCCCCTGGTTTGCCGCCAATGGCATGGTGGAGACGATTGCGCAGTCGGAAGGGCCGATGCGGGTGCTCGCCAACCCCATCCGCAAGGATGGCGAGCGGCTGCCGAACCGGGCGGCGCCCAAGCTGGGGGCGGACACGCTCGATATCCTGGCGGAGATCGGCATCGGTGCCGATGAGGCAGCGGCGCTCAAGGCGAGCGGCACGATCTGATGGGCAAATTGTCGGGCGTGCGGGTGGTGGATTTGAGCCTGTTTCTGCCCGGGCCGATGCTGACCGGCATGATGGCGGACCAGGGGGCGCGCGTGATCAAGGTCGAGCCGCCAGCGGGTGATCCTGCCCGTGCGATGGGGCCGTTCGAGGCGGGGCATGGGGTGTGGTTCCGGAATTTGAACCGCGGCAAGACGAGCGTGACGCTCGACCTGAAATCGGACGCGGGCAAGGCGGCGCTTTGGGAGCTGCTTGGCGACGCCGATGTGATGGTGGAGGGGTTTCGGCCGGGGGTGATCGGGCGGCTGGGCTTTGGCCCGGAGGCGGTGCGGGCGCGGTTTCCGCGGCTGGTATATTGCTCGATCTCGGCGTTCGGGCAGACGGGGCCGATGGCAGGGCATCCGGCGCACGACCTGGGGGTGCAGGCCGAGGCTGGGGTGCTGGCGCTGAATGACGGGGCGGACGGGGTGCCGGTGGTGCCCGGCGTGCCGAGCGCCGACATGGCGGCGGGGCTGACCGGGCTGAGTGCGGTGCTGATGGCGCTGTTTGCGCGCGAGCGGACGGCCAAGGGGGCGACGATCGACTGCTCGATGCTTGGCAGCCTGGCGCCGTGGAGTGCGCATATCGTGGGCGACGCGATAAGCGGAGGCCCCGGCCCGGTGTCGGCGCGGCAGCGGTCGCTGGGGGGGGCGGCGTTCTACAATGTGTATGGCTGTGCCGATGGCGGGCATATCGTGCTGTGCGGGCGCGAGCCGAAGTTCGTGGAGACGCTGCTGACGGCACTCGGGCGGCCGGATTTGATCGATGCGGCGTGTGGCGAGGCGGGGCCGGGGCAGGATGGGGTGAAGGCGTTTCTGGCGGAGACGTTTGCGGGGCAGCCGCGTGCATATTGGGAAGGGTGGTTTGCCGGGCGCGACGTGGCGTTTGCGCCGGTGCGGTCCTTGGGCGAAGGGCTGGCGCATGCCGGGCTGATCGTGGCGGATGCCGACGGCGCGCACCATATCCGCCCGGCGATCGGTTTTGCCGGCGAGGAATGGGTGCCGGCGCCGGCGCCGCCGCTCGCCGGCTGTTAAGCCGCGGCGGTTGCTGTTAGGCTGAGACCATGGCGAACGCGCAGACTTATCTCGTGATCATCGATGGCACCGAGGAGAGCCGGGTGGCGCTGCGGTTTGCCGCACAGCGGGCCAGCCATGTGGATGCATCGGTGACGCTGCTGCATGTGATGCGCGAGCCCGAGTTCATGCCGTTGGGTGCCGTGCAGGAAGCGATGCGGGCGGAGGCTGCGGAGGAGGGCGAGGCGCTGCTCTCCGCCTATGCCGATGAGGCGGAAGCGCTGGCCGGCGCGCGGCCGCAGACGGTGCTGCTGTGCGGCGAGCCGGGGCCGACGATCCATGGCTATGTGCAGAACGAGCCGCGGATCAGGGCGCTGGTGCTCGCCACCGCGACCAAGGGCGCGCCGGGGCCGCTGATCGCCTATTTCTCGGGCGAGCGGATCGGGCAGCTGCCGTGCGTGATCATCACCGTGCCCGGCGGGCTGGATGCGGAGCGGATCATCGAGATCAGCTGACAATCTGGACTGATTTATTCCGATTTGGCTTGATTTGGCGCGGGACGCTTGCCACATCGGGTCAAAGCCTGATCGGAGAGACGCCATGTTCATCGAGACCGAACGCACCCCCAACCCTGCCACGCTGATGTTCCGGCCGGGGCGACAAGTGACCGATGGCACCAGCGCCGACTTCAGCTCGCCCGAAGCTGCCGAGGCGTCGCCCCTGGCGCAGGCGCTGTTTTCGCTCGGCGATGTGAGCGGCGTGTATTTCGGCGAGGATTTCGTGAGTGTGACCAAGGCGGAAGGGTCGGCGGACTGGGCCGACATGAAGCCGCAGGTGCTCGGCGTGCTTGTCGATCATTTCAGCAGCGGCGCGCCCTTGTTCGTGCAGGAAGCGCCAGCTGTGGTCGTGGATGACGATCCGGCGGATGCGGAGATCACCCAGCAGATCCAGATGCTGCTGGAAACGCGGATCCGGCCGCAGGTGGCCGCCGATGGCGGCGACATCGTGTATCGCGGCTTCAAGGCCGGGACGGTGTATCTGGAGATGCAGGGCGCTTGCGCCGGTTGCCCGTCGAGCACCTATACGCTGAAGATGGGAATTGAATCGCTGCTCAAATATTATGTGCCCGAAGTGACCGAAGTTCGTGCGGTGGAAGCCTGAGATGCTCGACGACCAGGCTTTGGCCACCCTCTTCACCGAGGCCCGCACGCGTTATGGCTGGGCTGACACGCCGGTCGGCGAGGATGACCTGCGCGCCCTTTATGACCTGGTGAAGATGGGGCCGACTTCGGCGAACTGCTCCCCGGCGCGGTTCCTGTTCGCCACGTCGGCAGATGCCCGGGCGAAGCTGGCGGCACTTGCCAGCGGCAGCAACGGCCCGAAGATCCTGGCGGCACCGGTGACGGCGATCATCGGGTTCGACACGAAATTCTATGACAAGCTGCCCGAGCTGTTTCCGCATGCCAATGCGCGCAGCTGGTTCACCGGCTCCGAAAAACTGGCACGCGACACGGCGTTTCGCAATTCTTCGTTGCAGGGCGGCTATTTCATCATGGCGGCGCGCGCACTGGGCTGGGACTGCGGGCCGATGTCCGGCTTCGACAAGGACGGGGTGGATGCCGCCTTCTGGGCGGGCACCGATGTGGAAACCAACTTCATCTGCTCGATCGGCAAGGGCACCGATGAGGGACTGTTTCCACGATCGCCACGGCTCGCCTTCGAGGATGCGTGCCGGATCCTGTGAGCGATCGGGATGCCGTGAGGTGGTTGGGCATCGGCACATCGTCGCCGGCCCTTTCGTGCGCGCTTTTCGAGGACGGCCGGCTGCTGGCGCATGAGCACCGGATCATCGGCCGCGGGCATGCCGAGGCGGTGGTGCCGGCGGTCGCGGCGTTGCCCGGGCGTGGCCGGGCGGATGCGATCTTTGTCGACATCGGGCCGGGCAGCTTCACCGGCATCCGGCTGGGCGTGGCGGCAGCGCGGGCGCTCGGCGTGGCCTGGGGGGTGCCGGTGCATGGCGTGAGTGCGGCCAGCCTGGTGGCGGCGCAGGCCTTTGCAGCCCAGCCTGGACTGGCGGCGGTGACGGTGCTGCTCGATGCCGGGCGCGGGCAGCTGCTGCGGCAGACGGTGGTGGCCGACTTTGGCGCCGATGTGGTGCAGCTGCTGGCGCCGGACGAGATCGGGCCCGCTTCGGCGCCCTTTGCCGGCGCGGGCGTGCTGTTGCTGGCACCGGGAACTGCGGCGGGCACGGTGGCGGGCACGGCGGCGGTCCATGTGGGGCAGCCCGACATGGCATGGCTGGCCGCACTTCCCGAAGCGGCGCGGCGGGCGGCGCCGACAGCGCTTTATGCCCGGCCGCCCGATGTGGTTGCTCCGGCTGTGCTTAGCGCATAATCAGGCGCGATGAGCACGCTTGCGCCGCCGGTGATCCTGCCGGCCGATGATCGCCACCTCGACCGGATGATGGCGGTGATGCGCGCCAGTTTCGATTCCCGGTTCGGCGAAGCCTGGACGACGACGCAGCTGGCCGGCGGGCTTTCGCTCGGTGGCAGCTTTGCACGGCGCGCGCTCGACCCGCAGGATGCCGGCGGCGATGCGCTGCTGGGATTTTCGCTGGCGCGGGCGGTTCTGGACGAGGCGGAGCTGTTGCTGGTGGCGGTCGTGCCGGAGGCGCGAGGCAAGGGGATCGGCCGCGGGCTGATCGAGCAGGCGCTGCTGGACAGCCGCCGGCATGGCTGCGGGCGGATGTTTCTGGAGGTCCGAGAAAATAATCACTCGGCGCGGCAGCTTTATCATGCTTGCGGCTTCTTCGACATCGGGCGACGGGACAACTATTATTCGGGGATGAACGGCGGGCGCTTTGCGGCCATTACGATGCAGCGGCGAATTTTGGACTAGCATCCGTATTAGCACGCACTTGCAAAACCGTCCGCAAACGCTCATTGCGAGAATGCGGAGGAGGGATCCGCGCATACGAGGAAAAAGACCAATGTCAGAAGGACCACAATTGCACACCGAGCTGCTTGCGCTGACTGCAGACATCGTGTCGTCGCATTTTGCGAACAACAGCGTTGCGCCCGGTGATGTACCGAGCGTCATCGAGAGCGTCTATTCGACGTTGGCGCGGCTCGGCAGCCCTGAACCGGCACCGGCGCCGAAACAGGAGCCGGCGGTGCCGGTGCGCAACTCTATCAAGCCGGACTATATTGTTTGCCTTGAAGATGGAAAGAAGTTGAAGATGCTGAAGCGGCATCTGATGACTCGATATGGCATGACACCAGATGATTATCGGACGAAATGGGGTCTTCCGTCCGACTATCCGATGGTTGCGCCCAATTATGCCGAACAGCGTCGGACACTTGCCAAGTCGATCGGGCTTGGCACGCTGCGCACGAGCAAGCCGGGCGGCAAGCCGCGCGGCCGGCCGCGCAAGAACCCGGCCTGAGGCCGTCCCGAACCGGGCCGTTCTGGCTGCCGGAGATGTGGTCCACCATCTCCGGCACGCCGCCGACCGCGCTGCTCCTGAGCCGCTCGCCTTGCGTGTGGCGCGGCAGCAGCTTATTTCTGACCCGCACCTGTTTTCGTGGCGGGTGGCGGGAGAATGACCATGGGTGGATCCATCGACATCGAGGCGCTTTGCCTCAAAAAGGGATTGCGGATCACCGACCAGCGGCGGGTGATCGCGGCCGTGCTGTCCGATGTCGACGATCATCCCGATGTCGAGGCGCTGCATCGCCGGGTGTCGGCGGTCGATCCGCGGATTTCGATTGCCACCGTTTATCGGACGGTGAAGCTGTTCGAGGAGGCGGGGATTCTCGAACGCCATGAGTTCCAGGGTGGCCGCTCGCGCTACGAAATGGTGCAGGACGAGCATCATGACCATCTCATCAATGTCGAGACCGGCGATGTGGTCGAATTTCACGATGCCGAGCTGGAGGAACTGCAGAGCAGGATCGCCGCGCGCCTGGGCTTTCGGCTCGTCGACCATCGTATGGAGCTTTACGGCGCGCCGCTGACCAAGCCCGAATGACCCGATCTGCCGGTAGCCGCAGGCACCAGCGCTTCGGCCCGGCCAAGGGCATTGTCGGCGCGCTGACAACGGCTTCGCTGCTGGTGCCGGCCGAATTGATGCTGCGGCCATTGGTTACGGACCGGCGCACCGCCCTGCCCTGGCTGTTCCACCGCGCGCTGGCACGGTCGCTGGGCATCAGCATCATCAGCCATGGCGGGCCAGCACGGCGCAAGCGCGTGCTGTATGTCGCCAACCATCTCAGCTGGTCGGACATTCCGGTGCTGGGCGCGCGGATTCGCGGGGCTTCGTTCATCGCCAAGTCCGAGGTGGGCGGCTGGGGGATGGTGGGCAAGCTCGCCGACATGGGGCGCACGGTCTATGTGGAGCGGGGGCGGCGGCTCGATGCGGCGGCGCAGCGCGACAGCATCTCGGGGCGGCTGGCGCGCGGGGACAGTCTGATCCTGTTTCCCGAAGGCACCAACTCCGACGGAGTGGCGGTGCTGCCGTTCAAGTCCTCGCTGTTTGCGGTGGCGGACGGGGTGGCGGACCTGCTGATCCAGCCGGTGACGATTGCCTATACGCGGGTGAATGGCCTGCCGGTGAGGCGGCGCAACCTGCCCGAGCTGGCCTGGGTGGGCGATACCGAACTGATGCCGCATGCGATGGACTTCATGGGGCTGGGGGCGGTGCGCGCCGAGCTGCTGTTTCATGACGCGGTGCGGCCGGGCGACTTCGATGGGCGCAAGGCCTTGGCGCGGCATTGCGAGGCCGTGGTGACGCACGGCTATCGGCGGCTGATGCGGGCGCAATCTTCTTGATCGTCATACAGTGCGTGACCGGTGCCGTGCTGCGCGCTATGGGTTGAGGGACTCAAATGGAGACTGCGCACCTCGTGACTGACCAACCGACCCGATTTCATGTCAAGTCCTTCGGTTGTCAGATGAATGTGCATGATTCCGAGCGCATGGCCGATCTGCTGGCGGCGCAGGGGCATGTGGCGACGGACTCGCCTGATGACGCCGATATCGTGGTGCTCAACACCTGCCATATTCGCGAAAAGGCGACCGAGAAGCTGTTTTCCGACATCGGGCGGATCGAGAAGCGGGCCAGAAAGCTGAATGGTGGTCGTGTAAAGCCGGTCATCGTGGCGGCGGGGTGCGTGGCGCAGGCCGAGGGCGGCGAGATTGCGGCGCGGGCCCCCGGTGTCGATGTGGTGGTCGGGCCGCTGGCCTATCATCGGCTGCCGGCCCTGCTCGATGCGGCGCGCGGGCGAGGTGCGGGGCCGGCAGTGATCGATACCGACATGCCGGCGGCGAGCAAGTTCGGCCAGTTGCCGGCGCGGCGGGCGACCGGGGCGAGTGCGTTCCTGACGATCCAGGAGGGTTGCGACAAGTTCTGCACCTTCTGCGTGGTGCCCTATACGCGCGGGCCCGAGGTTTCGCGGCCGGCGGCGGCACTTGTGGCCGAGGCGGAAGCGCTGGTGGCGTCGGGCGCTGTGGAAATCACGCTCATCGGCCAGAATGTGAATGCGTGGGAAGACTCTCGCTCCGGGGGCGGCATGGATTTTGCCGGGCTGATCCGTGCTGTCGCGGCGGTGCCGGGGCTGCAGCGGCTGCGCTACACGACTTCGCACCCGCGCGACATGAACGACGGGCTGCTGCGGGCGCATGCCGAGGTGGCGAAGCTGATGCCGTATCTGCACCTGCCGGTGCAATCGGGATCGAGCCGCATCTTGAAGGCGATGAACCGGGCGCACACGCGGGAGAGCTATCTCGCCACGCTGGCGGCCCTGCGCGCGGTGCGCGCGGACATCGCGATTTCAGGCGACTTCATCGTGGGCTTTCCCGGCGAGACCGATGCGGATTTCGAGGATACGCTGAGCATCGTCCATGAGGTGGGCTATGCGCAGGCCTACAGCTTCAAATATTCCCCGCGCCCCGGCACGCCGGCGGCGGTGATGGGCGAGCAGGTGCCGGAGGCAGTGAAGGACGCGCGGCTGGCGCGGCTGCAGGCGGCGATCGGCGAGGAAGCACAAAAATTCAACACGGCCAGCATCGGCCGCATCACCACCATCCTGCTGGAACGGCAGGGCCGCAAGCCTGGCCAGCTGATCGGCAAGACACCCTGGCTGCAATCCGCCGTCATCGAGCATGCGAGCGCTCGGATCGGCGATCTGGTGGAGATCGAAATCGTGGATGCCTTTGCGAATTCCGTTGCTGCCCGGGTGCTTGCACCTGTTTCGGTCGCTGCCTGATGGGCAAGAAGCCGCGCCCGGCCTCGCCTCGCCCTGCAGCTCGCATTCCCGTCGCCGGCAATGAGCGCGTGCGGGTAGAGGTGGAGTTCGACAAGCCGCAGCTGCTGGTGCCGCTGTTCGGGCAGTATGACCAGAATCTGATCGCGCTCGAAGGCCAGCTCGGGGTGTATATCTCGGCGCGCGGCAACCGGGTGCAGATCGAGGGCGAGGCCGATGGTCGAACGAAGCGTTCGCGATCAATGCTGGAGTTCAAGCATGGTACAGCCTCACTCACGGGTCTGAGCGTCGTTCTTGCTCTCGCGTCGATATTGGGACTGAACGACCGTTCTCCTGCCCGCCCTGGGCTTTACCTACCCGAACTACTCTTGGATCCCAAATGGTTCCTGGATGAACTCCGCAGTGCGGGAGCGACTATCTACGAATACTCTAAGTAGCCTCTTCGACCAGATGTCCAACGCTAATCTGTACCAATCGGTAAAT
>JBBSPR010000065.1:0-13015 GCA_038258615.1 Sphingomonadales bacterium | reverse complement strand
CAAAGCCCCGGGCAGCCAAGCGTGATCCGCGCGTCCGCACTCGGGCAGGTCATCTCCAGATAGACCAGCCCCGCCCCGCCCTGCGCCCGCGCGCCATAGTGCATCAGATGCCAGTCAGTGAACGCGCCCTTCACCGCCCGATACTGCGCCATCGGCGAGACGACCACGCGGTTCGCCAGCGTCAGCCCGCGCAACGTCAGCGGCGTGAACATCGGCGTCGGCCGGACTTTGCGCGCATCATGCCCGGTCTCGGCAAGCAGCGTCTCGTAGAATTCGGTGTCCACCGCCTCCACGAACGCCGGGTCGCGCAGCAGCAGATTGTCATAGGTGATCGCCTTGGCGCGGCTCATCACCACATTCGCAAACTGCATCACCGGCATGTCCCAGCTGCGCCGGACATGCTCGAACCAGGCGAGGCTGACCGCGGCATTGTGCTGGGTAATCTCCACCGGCGTCCGCCGCGCCGCCTCATAAGCCGCAAACGCCGCCGCCACATCATGCTCATTGGCCAGCAGCGCATCGGCGAGCGCAATCGCGCATTCCATCGCGAGTTTGGTGCCCGAGCCGATCGAATAATGCGCCGTCGCCTTGGCATCGCCCAAGAGCACGATGTTGCCGTGCGACCAGGCCTTGCACTCGACGCGCGGAAAATTGCGCCACAGCGAACGGTTGGTGATCAGCCCATGCCCCTGCAATTCTTGTGCAAACAGCCCCTCCAGATAGCGCGCCGCCTCGTCCTCGCCCATGTCGGCAAAGCCATGTCCCGCCCAGGTCGCCGGGTCGGTCTCGAAAATCCAGGTCGAGCGCCCTGGCTCATATTGGTAGGTGTGCGCGGTGATGATCCCGTGCGGCGTTTCCTGAAAGAAATAGGTAAAATCGGTCAGCGGCCGCGTGCTGCCCATCCAGGTGAACTGGTTCGCCATCAGCCGCACGTCGGGCTGGAACGCGTCGGCAAAATGCGACCGGATCCGGCTGTTGATCCCGTCCGAAGCCACGATCACATCGGCATCGGCAAAGCGGGTGCCCAGTTCCGCCGGGTCGATCACCTCGCCGAAGGACAGCGAAACCCCCAACTGCCGACACCGCGCAAACAGCACCTCGAGCAGCGCCAGCCGCGCGCACCCGGCAAAGCCATTGCCGCCGCAGCGCACCTCGGTGCCGCTCCGCACGATCCGGATATCGTCCCAATAGGCAAAGCGGTCGCGGATCATCGCATAGGATTCCGGATCACGGCTCAGAAACTCGTCGAGCGTATCGTCCGAGAACACCACGCCGAACCCGAAGGTATCCCCCTCGCGGTTCTGCTCATGCACAGCCACCTGCCAATCGGGCCGCGCCTTCTTTGCAAGAATGGCGAGATACAAGCCGCCAGGGCCGCCGCCGATAACCTCGATCTTCATGCTCCGACTCCGTGACGGGCGGCGGTTTCCTTGTTTGCGCGCCTGCGCGCGCGGGCACCAAAAATCTCGATCCTCACCGGTTCACTCCCTTCGCCTGCGCCAGATGCTCGCGCGCGATCACCATCCGCTGCACCTCCGAAGCGCCCTCATAGATCCGCAGCGCCCGCACCTCGCGGAACAGGCTTTCGACGATATGGCCATGCTCCACCCCCAGTCCGCCATGCAGCTGCACTGCCTTGTCGATCACCTGCTGCGCACTGTCGGTGGCATGCAGCTTTGCCATCGCCGCCTCGCGGGTGTTGCGCACGCCCAGTACATCGCGCGTCCAGGCCGCGCGGTAGATGAGCAGCGCCGATGTATCGACATCGAGCGCCATGTCCGCCAGCTGCGCCTGCACCACGGCATTCTCCGCCAGCGGCTTTCCCTGCAGGGTGCGCGCCTGCACCCGCGCCGTCGCCTCATCGAGCGCACGCCGCGCAAAGCCAAGTGCCGCCGCCCCCACGGTGGTGCGGAAGATGTCGAGCGTCGCCATCGCCTGCTGGAAGCCGCGTCCCGCTTCGCCGATCAGCGCATCCCCCGGCAGCCGCATGCCATTGAAACGCAGCTGGGCGAGCGGATGCGGCGCCATCACCTGGATGCGCGCGGCAATCTCCAGCCCCGGCGTGTCGGCCGGCACCAGAAACGCCGAAATGCCCTTCGCCCCGGGTGCCTCGCCGGTCCGCGCGAACAGCACATATTGCGTCGCGATGCCGCCATTCGAGATATAGGTCTTCGCCCCGTCGATCACCCAGTCATCGCCATCACGCCGCGCGGTCGTCGTCATCGCCGCCACATCCGAGCCGCTGTCAGGCTCGGTCAGCGCAAACGCCCCCATCCGCGTGCCGCTGGCAATCCCAGGCAGCACCTTCGCTTTCTGCGCCTCGCTGCCGAACAGGCTGATCGTCCCCGATCCCAGCCCCTGCATCGCAAACACGAAATCGGCGAGCCCCGACCAGCGCGCCAGCGTCTCACGGATCAGGCACAGCGACCGCACATCAAAGCCCTCATGTGCCCCGCCATAGGCCGCCGGCACGGCATGGCGCAGCCATCCACCATCCCCCAGCAGCCCCAGCAGCGCCCGGCACTGCCCGTCGATATCCTCCTCGGAGTGGGGCAGGGGCCCCAGCACCCGCGCACACCAATCCTCCAGCGCCCCCGCCAGGTCCTGATGCTGCGCGTCCAGAAACGGCCAGTCGAGAAAGCTGCGGTCTGCCATGTCAGTTGCCCTCGAACACCGGCGACCGCTTCGCCGCAAACGCCTCGAACGCGCGGGTAAAGTCCTGTGTCTGCATGCAGATTGCCTGCGCCTGCGCTTCCATCTCGATCGCCACATCAAGGCTCACTGCCCATTCCATATTGAGCTGCGTCTTGGTGATGCCATGCGCAAAACCCGGCCCCGCCGCGAGGCTCGCCGCCAGCGCCTGCGCCTCGCCCAGCAGCGCGTCCGCCGCCACCAACCGGTTATGAAATCCCCAGCTCTCGCCCTCTTGCGCCGTCATCGTCCGCCCGGTGAACAGCAGGTCCGACGCCCGCCCCTGGCCGATGATCCGCGGCAGGATCGCACACGCCCCCATGTCGCACCCCGCCAGCCCCACGCGGGTGAACAGGAACGCGGTCTTCGTGCGCGCCGTCGCCAGCCGCAGGTCGGAGGCCATCGCCATGATCGCGCCCGCCCCCACGCACACCCCATCGAGCGCCGCCACGATCGGCTGCGGGCAGCCGCGCATCGCCTTGACGAGATCGCCGGTCATCCGCGTAAAGGCGAGAAGCTCGGGCATGGCCATCTTCGTCAGCGGCCCGATGATCTCGAACACATCGCCGCCGCTCGAAAAATTGCCCCCCGCCCCGGTCAGCACCACGGCCTTCACGTCCGGCCAGTAAACCAGCGCCCGGAACAGGTCGCGCAACTCGGCATAGCTCTCGAAGGTCAGCGGGTTCTTGCGCTCGGGCCGATTCAGCGTGATCGTCGCCACGCCGTCCGCCAGCGCCCAGCCGAAATGCTGCGGCAAAAAGCCCGCCGCACTCACTGGTCGAACTCCGTGCCCGCCGCTGCAATCGATGCCTGCAGCCCGCCCAGTTGCTTGAGCAACGCTGCCCGGTCCGCCGCCGTCAGCCCCCCCAGCAACTCCGCAATCCAGCCGTGATGCGTCGCCGCCATCGCCCGGAACCGCGCCTGGCCCTCGGGCGTCAGCTGCACGATCGCCGTCCGCCGGTCCCCCGGCGCGTTGGTCAGGTGCACATCGCCGTCGCGCACCAATGTCTGCACCAGCCCGGTGATGTTGCCGTTCGAAACGAGCAAAGCGCGGCTCAGCGCCCCCATGCTCAATCCGTTTTCAGCCCTGTCGAGCGCCGCCAATATGTCGAAGCGCGGCAGCGTCGTCTGAAACTGCTCCGCCAGTCCGCGCCGCACCCGCTTTTCGATGACCATCGTGCAGCTCAGCAGCCGCAGCCACAGCCGCACCGCCTCGCGCGTCTCCGGGTCGAGGGCAGCATCGCCCAGTTCGCCATCATGTTTTTCGCGGAACGCCAATACGCTGTCGATGCTCACATGATCTCTCCGCCTGCCACGATGATGCTCTGCCCGGTGATGCTGCGGCTCTCGGGCCGAACCAGCCACGCCACTGCCTGTGCGACTTCGGCCGGGTCGATCAGCCGCCCCTGCGGGTTGAACCGCGCCAGCTCGGCGCGCGCCGCCTCTGCCGTGCGCCCCGTCTTGCCGCTGATCGTCGCCACCGCCTCGGCCACGATCTCGGTGTCGGTAAAGCCTGGGCAAACGGCATTAACTGTCACGCTGGTGCCCGCCAGCTCCATCGCCAGCGCCCGCACCAGCCCGATGGCGCCGTGCTTGGCGGCACTATAGGCCACCGAAAAACCATAGCCCTTCAGCCCCGCCGTGCTCGCCACCACCACCAGCCGCCCGGCCGGGCCGGCCAGCAGGTCGGGCAGCGCCGCCTGGGCGCAATCATGCACGGCATCGAGGTTGACCGCCATCATCCGCCGCCACACGTCCCGGCCCTGCGACGCAAAACGCCCGCTCTCCGCCGCCCCGGCATTGGCCACGAGAATGTCGATCGGCCCCCGCGCCGCCCTTGCCGCGCCAAAGGCGCTGGCGATGCTGTCGGGGTCGATGACATCGCCGGTCACATAGCCGGCACCGGCCAAGCCCTCGGCCACCGCCCGCAATGGCGCCTCGCGGCGCCCCAGCAGCGTCACCCTGCAACCCTCGGCAGCCAGCGCTGCGGCAATCGCAGCGCCGATGCCGGTGCCGCCACCGGTGATCAGCGCATGGCGGGGGGAAGGGGCCTCGGGCATCACCGACTCGATCGTTTCAGCTTCGATATTTTATAGTTGAAACATCGGCCGGCAACAAGCCATTCAGCCCGCCGGCACCTCGCCTGCGACATCCTTGAGCCGGTTGATGAAGCGCCGCACCGGCGCCAGCATCACCCCGCGCCGGCGATAGGTCACCCCCACCAGCACCGGCGGCCAGATCGGCTCGGCCAGATCGAGCGGCACCAGATGCGCAAAGTCGGGGTCGAGCGAAATCAGTGCCGCCGGCAGATAGCTCAGATAGCCACTGTCCTTGAGCAGCGCCGCCATGAAGACCGACGATCCGGTGCGCACCGCCACCCGCGGCGGCGCCAGCCCTTCACGGCGCAGGCTGCGCACAAGCCGCTCGCCTTCGGGCTCATTGCCTTCGGGCAGCACCCATTGGCACGCCGCAAGGGCGCCCAGCCCGATCCGGCGCTCTCCCACCAGTGGATGCTTGCCGTCCGCCACCACCACGATCCGGTCCTGCAGCACCGCCTCATGGCGCATGTCGTCGGGAAGCTGGTCGGGGTTGGTGCTGCCCACCATGATGTCGATGTCCCCACGCCGCAGCGAGGCCATCAGCTCGTCCTTCAGCCCTTGGCGAAAGCTCACCGAATTGCCCTCGGCCTGCGCCATGAAGCGCCGCACCGCCTGCGGCAGCAGATAGCGCATCATCGTCGAGCCGGCCCCCACCCGCACCACACCGCGCCCGCGCCCGCGCAGCGCATTCAACTCCTCCACCGCGCGCTCGAGCTCGGAAATGACAAGGGCGGCATAATCGAGGAACACCAGACCATATTCGGTCGGCGTCACCCCCGATGGATGGCGCTCCAAAAGCTGGCACCCCAGCGACCGCTCCAGATTGCGAATGCTCTTCGAAAGTGCGGGCTGAGTGATGTTCAATTTCTCCGCCGCCTGGCCGAAGCTCGAGCAGCGGACGATCTCCTGAAAATGGCGAAGCTGGCGCAGTTCCATGGCCCGAGTGTCATTCCAATCAGGAATGATTGCAAGGCATATGTTTCAGGCTTCAACCATTATCCGCTGCAGAAACGCCCCCGCCTGCGCAATCACCTGCCCGCCCTCATCAATCTGCGCTGCAAACAGCGGCCAGACATGAATCATCCCGACCCACTCCTGGAACACCGTCCCCGGCACCAGCGCCGCCAGCCGCGCCGCATCATCGAACAGCGCCTCATCGGATCCAACCTGCACCAGCACCGGTGGCAGCGTGTCGAGCGGCCCGAAGAGTGGCGAAGCACGCGTGCCGGCCGGGTCGGCATCCCCCAGATAGCGCGCCGCCACCGCATCCATCTCCGCCGGATCAACGAACGGATCGCGCGGGCTCCGTGCCTTTATGCTCGGTGCTGTGTGTGTCAGATCGAGATACGGCGACAGCAGCCACAGCGCGACAGCCCCTGCCACCCGCTGCGCCGCCGCCAGCGCCAGATTGGCCCCCGCCGAATCCCCGCCAATCGCCACCCGCCCAGCATTTGCCAGCCCCCAGCGCAGCGCCGCTTCGGCATCGTCATGCGCGGCGGGAAAGCGATGCTCGGGCGCCAGCCGATAGTCCGGCGTCAGCACCGCACAGCCGCTCAGCCCCGAAACCCGCGCTGCAAACGCCCGGTAGCTCGCCGCCGACCCGAGCGCGAATTGCCCGCCATGCAGCCAAACCAGCAGCCGCCCCCGGTCCGCCCCCGCCGCCATCATCAGCTCGCCGGAAAGTGCCGCACCAATCGCCACCGTCTCCACCCGCGTCTCCGCCGGCGGCACGTCCCGCGCCATCATCGCCTCGAACCCGGCACGCCGTGCTGCGAGCGGCACATCCTTCGGCCGCCCCGCCAACATCGCCCGCGGCGCCTCGACCTGGGCGAGCGACATCAGCCCGCTACCGCCAGCGCCTTCAGCGCCTGCTTGTCGATCTTCCCCACCGCGGTCTTCGGCAGTGCGTCCAGCCGCACGAACCGCGCCGGATGCTTGTACTTCACCAGCCGCCCCGCCACCCAGTCCGCAAGCGGCAACTCCTTGTCGGCACTGTAGAACGCCCAGAGCAGCTCACCGCGATACGCATCGGGCACCCCCACCGCCGCCGCTTCGGCCACGCCGGGGCACGCCATCAGCACCTCATCCACCTCGCGCGGATAGACATTGTAGCCGCCGATGATCGCCATATCCTTCTTGCGATCCTCTATGAACAGCCAGCCGTCATCATCGAGCCGCCCGATATCGCCGGTATGCAGCCACCCATCTCGCAGCGCCTCGCCGGTCGCCGCCGCATCGTCCAGATACCCCGCCATGATCTGCGGCCCCCGTGCGCGCACCTCGCCCGTCTCCCCCGGCCCCAGCACGCGCACCCCCGTCTCGACATCGACGATCTGCACCTGGGTCCCCGGCACCGCCGGCCCCACGCTGCCCAGCTTCTGCACCATCGGTTTTTCAAGCGTTCCGGGCCCATGATAGGTCAGGATCGGCCCCGCTTCGGACTGGCCATAGCCTTCATACACCGGCACGCCCGTCCACGCCTGCCAGCGCCGCAGCGTCTCGGCGGACAGCGGTGCCGACCCCGACCAGGCGCTGCGCAGCGACGAAAGATCCGCCCCCGCCAGCCCGTCATACGCCAACAGGCTGTTGAACACCGTCGGCCCCGCCGGCAGCCGCGTGATGCGCTCGGCGGCGATCGTCTCCACCACCCAATCGGGCCGGTAGCGCTGCAGGACGTGCAGGCTCCCCGCACAATTCGCCGCCACGTGCAGCCCCATCGCAGCAGCAAAGCTGTGGAACAGCGGCATCATGCAGATCACCCGCTCATCCTGCCAAAGTGTCGGCAGCACCGCCTCGCGCTGCGCCACATTGGCGGCGATGGCACGGTGGCTCAGCATCACTGCCTTGGGGACCCCGGTGGTACCACCGGTAAACTGCAGCGTCGCAATGCTGTCCGGATCGGGCGCGGGCAGGGCAGGGGCCGGCCCCTGCAAGCTCGCCACCCAGGCCGCCACATCATCGGGCAGCACCAGCAACGTGCCGTTGAACTCCGGGCCCAAAGCCGCCCGCAGCCGCTCCGCCAGATCGGCATGGGTGATCGCCACCGCCGGCTTCGCCACCGCCAGCATCTCCGCCAGTTCGCGCTCGGTATAATCGGGGTTGAGCGCACAAGCCTGCCCCCCCGCCGCCTGTGCGCCGAAAATCCCGATCGGCAATTCCACGCCGTTGCGCAGCAGCACCACCACCGCCCGCCCCCGCGCGCCGGCCGCCACAAGCTGCCCGGCCAGGCTCGCCACTGCCGCCGCATAGCAGCGATAATTCAACCGCACCGGCCCGGCAGCCAGCGCCATTGCATCGGGGGCAGGCTCTGCCGCCCGCGCCAGCAACGCCAACGGGCTCGGCAGGGCATCAACCCCGTGCATCGCGCACCTCAAGCACCAGCGCCATCGCCGTATCCCCCGCCGCACACCCCTGGAACAGCCCCACGCCGCCCCCGCGTTCGGCCAGCGTCTCGATCAGCTCGATCGTGCAGCGCAGCCCCGTCGGACCCTGCGGATGCCCGAACACCAGCGAACACCCGTTCACATTCATTCGATCGAGCGGAAACCCCGTCTCGGCGGCAAACACCAGATCATTCACCGCAAACGGATTATGGCTCGTCACCGCGTCCACCGCCGCCATCTCCAGCCCCGCCGCCTTCAGCGCCCGCGCCGTGGCGGGCACCGGCGCCGCCGGCATCATCGCCTTTTCCACCCGTGCCGTGCCGAAGCCGAGCAGCGACACCTCTATCTCCGGTCGCCGGCTCAGCGCCCGCGCCACATCCCGCGTCGCCACGATCGCCCCGGCATTGCCATCGGCAGGGTGCGTCTGCCCCGCATAGGTCACGGTGCCCCCCGGCTGCACCGGCTTCAGCCCCCGCACCTTCCCCTCATTGACCGGCTGCACCCCGAAATCACCCTCCAGATGCCCCTCCGGCAACTCGGTCATCAGGAAGCTGCCGTGAAACCCCCGGTCGCGCGCCGAATGATATTGCGCCAACCGCATCAACACGAGATCGTCCTGCGCCTCACGCGTGAGCCCCCATTTCGCCGCCACATTCTCCGCCGTCTGCACCATCGCGCACTTCGCCCAGGGGTCCGCGGCGAAATTGTCGAGCACCCAATTCTCCACCTGCGGCGCCCCGCCCGGCCCCTCGGACCGCAGGTAAACCAGCGTCGGCCCGTTCGACACCCGGTCCGCCGCCAGCACCAGTGCCGCCGTCGCCCCGCCGCCGGCCACTTCCGCCGCCGCCACCTGCAAGCACCGCGCCGAAGTGGCACACGCCTGCATAATGCTCGGCCCCGCCAGATGCGCCGCCCCCGCTTCCGCTGCCACCCAGGGCAGCCCGTAAAAACTCCCCGGCTGCGGGACGGTGAACCCCAGCACCCCGAAATCCAGCGCCTCCGCCGAAATCCCCCGCGCCGCCATGGCACCCCGCGCCGTGAACGCCGCAAAGCGCAGCGAATGCAGATGCGCCAGTGGCCCCTGCCAGCGCGCAAACGGCGTCGACCACCATGCCCCATAAGGCAGATAAGCGATCAAAACGGTGCCGCCAGCGCGTTCATCGAGCCTTCGGCATTCACCAGATCCACGCGCTTCACGGCAATCCGCAGCCCGCCCCCGGTCGCCCGGAGCACATGCCGCACCCGCCCGCCAAACACCCGGCTGTCCTCCTCGAAACGGTCGCGGCGCCGATATTCGAGGATGATCTGCGACGAACTGGCATGCACCGTCCCGTCATCATCCACCGCATCGATCCGCACCCCCGACACCACATGCGCCGTGCGCGGGCTCGGCTCCGCCCCGAAAGCCCGCGGGTTGAGCAGCCGGTGCGCGCGCGCCGCCATCAACTGCTTGTCATCATTGAAATGCGCCACCCCATCGCCCGGGGTCGCCTGCTCGCGGCTTACCGGCACCCAATAGCGGCAATCGGCGGTGAACAGCGCCAGCCAGGCCTCGAAATCCTGGTCATCGAGCAGCCGCGCCTCATCCTCGATCAGCGCGCGCACCGTCTCGCGCAAACCCGCGTCGCTCATGCGTCGGAACCCATATAATCGGCCCATGCCGCAAACTGGTTGCGGATGAACGCCTCCGATGTCGCCGGGCTGCGCGTGAACCCCGCCACCGTCTCCCGGTCCTCGCGCAACCCCCGGCTCAGTGGCACCCATTCGCGCGCGTCAAACCCGTTGCCGTCCATGATCCGCTCATACACTTCGAGATCATCGGCAATCACCGGCGACGCCGCACTGTTGGCGCCGGTGCAATATTCCACTGCGTTGCGATACGTCTCCTCGGGCGCCCCCGGCAGCCGGAAGGTATAGCCTATGATCTCGGTCAGATCGTGCCGCACCGGCCGCACGATCCGCACCGTCTGGTAGCGCGCATGCCAGGTCGAGCTCGGGTAGAGCAGCATCAGATGCCTGTCAGTGCCCAGCACCCGCGCCGCCTTGTCCGGCCCATGATGCGCGATCAGCGCCTGCGCATAGGCGCTCTGCGTATCGGCCGTGTAATTGGCCCCCATATGCCCGCCGATATAGCTGTGGCCACGCGGCGTCGTCACCATGTCGAGATCCTGGAAGAACTGGATCGGCTTGCCATTGGCGAGCATCATCCCCAGCGATGCCGCCAGCGGTTCGCCCTCCTCCAGCCCCGCCGCCACCGCCTTGGCCGAGACCACCGAGGCCGAATGTGCAAACCCCGGATGGATGGTGTCATTGAGGTTCTCGAAGCTCAGCTTCCAGTTGCCGCGATAATGGTGGCGCAGCACATGCGGCGAACAAACCACCTCGCCCGAAGGCGAGCGATCGACCAGATCATCGATCGACGTCGCCATATGCCCGAGAAACTCCACCAGCGGCACCGCCTCGGCGTCGAGCGTCCCGAACAGAAAGCCGCGATACGCCGCCACCCGCACCGGCTGCAGGTCATAATCGCCCAGTTCCAGCACGCCCTCGTAATTGCTCCGCTGCGGCACCCCGCGCAGCCGGCCATCGGCGGCAAAGTTCCAGCCATGATAGGGGCAGCTGTGCCCCCCCGGCGCCGAGCCGCGATCGAAGGCGCACAGCGTGGCTCCCCGATGCGAGCAACGGTTGGGAATCGCATGCACCGCCCCGTCGCGGTCCCGCGTCAAAATCACCTGCTGCGTGCCCAAATGCCGCCGCACATAATCGCCCGCCGCCGGCATCTCGCTCTCATGCGCCAGATAAATCCAGGCGCGGCTGAAGATGCGCTCCATCTCCAGCCGGAAGATCTCCGCGTCGGTATAAACCGAGCGATGCACCAGCCCCGGCCGCACCAGCGCGGCCGGATCGAAGGTCGGGGGAGAGTTGAGCAAGGTCGCCATGCCGCCGACCATAAGCACGCCGCCCCGCCCGGCTAATCGCCCCGACCCTTGCCCCCATGCATTCCGGTTATCGGCCCAAGCGCCATGGGGCTTGGCGGCAGCCCTCCCGCCCGCGCACTATGGTTCCACACACCGGAGACACCCATGCCCGCTGCTCTCGACATTCTCCCGCCGCTGCCGGCCGACCTGTTCGTCATCGATGCCGTGGTCCATGCGCTCAACCTCGATCCCGCCAACATCGCCTCGCGCTACGGCGAGCAGCTCTGGCAGATGAGCTACGGCCTCCACTGCATGATGACCCCGCCCGATCGCCATGTGCCGCACGCCACCTACATGACCGACATAGCCCCCGAAACGCTCGTCCGCACCATGTTCGAGGAGAGCGCCACGCGCATGGTCGCCACCCACACCCTCACCCTGGACAGCTGGTTCAAGGATGGTTTCGCCGCCCGCCACAAGACCGAGGCAATGGTGCGCGGCTGGCCCAGCCGCGTCCTCGGCTATGTCGGCGTCGACCCCAGCGGTGAGAAAAACGCCGTCCTCGACGATCTAGAAGCCCAGGTCGCCGCCCTGCCCAGCGCGGTCGGCGTGAAACTCTATCCCCACCAGATGGATCCCTATCGCCCCTGGCGCACCGATGGCGACGTGGCGAGCGCCGTCATCGAGCGCGCCCAGGCGCTGGGGCTGAAGTCAGTCGCCATCCATAAGGCGCTCCCCAACGGCTCGGTGCCCCTCGCCCCCTACCGCATCGCCGAGGACTTCGAGACCGCGGCCGACAATTTCCCCGGCATGGCGTTCGAAATCGTCCACTCCGGCATGGCTTTCATCGAGGAAACCGCGCTCGCCATCAGCCGCTTCCCCAACGTCTACGCCAATCTGGAAACCACAACGGCCCTCCTCTGGCAGGCCCCCGGCCGCTTCGAAGCCGCCCTGGCGCTCCTCATGCAATGGGGCGGGCCTGAGAAGTTGCTCTGGGGCACCGGCTGCACCGTCACCCACCCCCAGCACCTCATCGAGCTGATGTGGGCCTTCGAGTTCAGCGCGCAAACACAGGACCGCCACGGCATCCCGCCGATCACCGACGCGGTGAAGCGCATGATCCTCGGCGAAAATTACGCCCGGATGCTTGGGCACACCACCGCCACCCTCGCCGCCGCCCAGGCCGGGGACGCCTTCGATACGAATGCCCCTCTCAAAGCCCCATGGTCGGTCTGGACCGCCGCATGACCCTCCGCCCCGCCATCGAAGCGGCCCTGGCCCGCATCCACGATCCCTGCAGCGTCGCCGCCGGACGCCCCCTCTCGCTCCCCGACATGGGCCTCGTCCGCGGTTGGAGTTTTGCGAGTGGCACCCTCCACCTCCGCCTGGCCGTCACCTTCGCCGGCTGCACCATGGCCCCCCACTTCGCCCAAGCCGCCCGCGAAGCCCTGCTCGCCATCCCCGCCATCGACCACGTCCACGTCACCATCGACACCGATTTCGCCTGGACCCCCGACCTCATCCGCCACCCGGCCCCGGCCATGACCGGCACCCCGCAGGCGTGGCGTTCTGCCCTCACGATATAGATTGTTCGACTTTGTTGGTTTGTTCGACCGCTTCAGAGCCCAAATCGCAAAAACAACAGCAAAATCTGAGCTGAAAAGTAGTTGATGGCTGGAACACTGAAGCCCGTATGCTAGACACGAGTGATGGAAGACGAATCTACATCAAAGCCGACCGTTCGGAAGCGAGCACAACAGATCAAGCAGTTTCGCTGCAAAAACCTTAGAGTCTGACTCATAATGATATCGTTTAATTGCAGGCCCTTGCGAGTTTCCGGTTGATGAGTTGTACGGACGCCATGAACAGCCAGGCGGTTGCGCTTTCGATGGAGTTTTCGAAGTCCTTGGCGAGGCGTCGGTTT
>JBBSPR010000064.1:0-13161 GCA_038258615.1 Sphingomonadales bacterium | reverse complement strand
GCCATGATGCCGATGTTGCGATACCGCTCGAGCGGATTTGTGCGTGCCATGGAAAACCTGCCAGACGATTAGAGGGTGAGCGCGGTTACCCGCGCGATATTACCAGCGCCAGATTACCAGCGATAATGCGAGAAGGCGCGGTTGGCTTCGGCCATCCGGTGCGAATCCTCGCGCTTCTTCACGGCTGCACCGCGGTTCGAAGCGGCATCGAGCAATTCGCCCGAGAGCCGCTGCGCCATGGTGTGCTCGGAACGCTTGCGCGCTGCAGCGATCAGCCAGCGAATGGCCAGCGCCTGCGAACGCTCGGGGCGAACCTCGACGGGCACCTGATAGGTGGCACCACCGACGCGGCGCGACCGCACCTCGATGCCCGGGCGCACATTGGCCAGCGCATCGTGGAACACGCCAACCGGCTCGCGGCGGCTCTTGGCTTCGATGGTCTCGAGGGCCGAATAGACGATCGACTCAGCGACCGACTTCTTGCCCTGCAGCATGACCAGATTCATGAACTTCGAGAGAACGACATCACCAAACCGGGGATCCGGCAGGACTTCACGCTTCTCGGGACGACGACGACGTGCCATTTCAATCGATCCTTACTTCGGACGCTTCGCGCCGTACTTCGAACGGCTCTGCTTGCGATTCTTCACGCCCTGGGTATCCAGAACGCCACGGAGGATGTGGTAGCGCACACCGGGAAGATCCTTCACGCGGCCACCGCGAATCAGCACCACAGAGTGCTCCTGCAGGTTGTGGCCCTCGCCGGGGATGTAACCGATGACCTCGAACCCGTTGGTCAGGCGAATCTTCGCAACCTTGCGGAGCGCGGAGTTCGGCTTCTTCGGAGTCGTGGTGTAAACGCGGGTGCAAACCCCACGCTTCTGCGGGCAGGCCTCCATGGCCGGCACCTTGTTCCGCGCCTTCTGCGGATCGCGACCCTTGCGGATCAACTGGTTGATTGTTGGCATCAATTCTTCCTGTCGCTTCGGCGCATGCCACCATGGCAAGTGCCTACTCCAGAGCCGCCCCGCCCAGGGATGAAGTGGAAACCCCATCCAAGGCATAAGCGCGTCAGGACCAGCCTTTCGGCAGGCCCCGCGCGCGCGGTGCACCCTGTCGTGTCCGTTCCGCCACCTGCAGCTGCGGCACATGCGTGCAAAGCAGCCACGCGCAGTGGAAGGCGCCGCATAGTGCAGCCGGCCCCCGCCGTCAATGCGCTTGCCCGATCGTCCACAGGCCCGGCCGCCCGCAAACCACTGGCATTTGCCTGTCGCAGCCGCCACACAGCAAGCCATGTCGGTCCCATCTGCACTCGCCGCCTGCCGCCTCTGCGGCGGCGACCTCAGCGCCCGCTTCACCGGTACCCTGCTCGGCCGTCACAAGGTCAGCTATCTCGCCTGCGCCGCCTGCGGCTCGCTGCAGACCGAGCCGCCGCACTGGCTGGCGGAGGCCTATGCCAACAACCTCGCCGACCTCGATACCGGCGCCGCCCAGCGCTGCTTCGTCAATATGGGCGCCAGCCACCTTGTCGCGCGGCTGTTCGGCCTGCGAAACATCCTCGATTTCGGCGGCGGGGACGGCCTCCACGCCCGCCTGCTCCGCGACCACGGCCTCAACGCCTTTGTCGAAGACGCCCACGCCCGCCCAGGCTACGCGCAGGGTTTTTCGAATCCCGATTTCGCCACCCCCGATCTCGTCACGGCCTTCGAGGTGATGGAGCATTTCGCCAACCCCGCCGAAGATCTCGCCCGGATCTTCGGCCGCGGCGCCAGGGCGGTCCTCGCCTCCACCACCCGCTGGCGCGGCGAAGGTGCGGACTGGTGGTATCTCACCCCCAGCACCGGCCAGCACATCTTCTTCTATTCCGACGCCGCCATCGACCTCATCGCTCGCCGCTTCGGCTACACGCTCGTCGCCCGCGGCAATTATCTCCTGTTCGTCCAGCCCGCCCTTGCCACGCCGGCCAGGGTTCGTCTCGCGCGCCTTATGCTCCGCAGCCGCCTCCCCCGCCTCTGGGCCAGCCTGGTACAGATGCGCCAGCCGACCGGCGGAGATGCGGATTGGCAGGCGCGGTCGCGGCGGGACCAGGGATAAGACTCGCGGCTGCGCGTCGGGCACTGAAAGATCGCAAATCCTCAATACTAAGGTGCGACGTCCTCGCGAAACCGGTCGAGTTGATGCATGCGCTCGTGCAACATCGTCACGATACCGATCACGCCATCGGAAAGCAGCCGCCAATAGATGTAATGCTGCTCATGGCGGCAGTAGAACCCCTCGACCTCGAACTCGGCGGGAATGGAGCGCCACACGACCCTGCGAGCCGCAATGTCGTCGAATTGCGCAAACAGGCCGTGGAGATAGCGCGATGCCTGCTCATCTTCCCACATGTTGCGCGTATAAACGTAGATGTCATCAAGGCGGCGACCTGCCCCGGCCTGGACACGAAAGGCGGTCATCTGTCAGCGCCGCATATTGCGGCTGATGATCATCTCGGCGTCCATGGTTTCATACGCTGTGTCCGGCGCGGCAAACGCGGCCATCAACTCGGTCTTCAACCGCGTGTACGCCTCGGCGTCCACGCGCTCCTTGTCCCGGCGAATCAGATCCCGGACATATTCGCTGACATTCTCATAGGCCCCATCATCACCGACATTGGCGGCAACAAACTCACCCAAGGTCCCGCTGACCCGCACGTTCAGCGTCATCGAACTGCCCATCTTCATGTCCTGCAACGACCGTCCTCAACATAAGGAATATCGAGGACAGCTGCAAGGAAAGGCCATTGACGGAGCGAATTCCCGGTCGCTGCCGAAGCCTCAGATCACCCCATGGCAATGCTTGAACTTCTTGCCGCTGCCGCACGGGCACATCGCGTTGCGCGGCACTTCGCGCAGCCATTCGGCGCGTGTCTCCTCATCCACATCGACAAGCTCGGCCGTCGCCGCCATGGCGCCCGCCAGTGCTCCCGGCGGCAATGACCCGAAGGCGTCGAGCGACGGCATCGAAAAACCACCGGCATCATTCTCGCCGGTGAACGGGTCGATGTGCGTCGTCACAAAGCCCGGCAGTGCGGGTTCGGCCTGCGGCTCCATCGAGAATTGCGCCAGCGCCAGCGTCCGCGTCACATCCTCGCGCACAATCACCAGCATCCGCTCGAACAGCGCAAAGGCTTCCGACTTGTATTCGTTGAGCGGTGTCTTCTGCGCATAAGCACGGAGATGGATCACCTGGCGGAGGGCATCGAGCGTCGCCAGATGCTCCTTCCAGTGATGGTCGAGCGCCTGCAGCAGGAAATTCTTCTCGATCGAGATCCAGCTTTCGGGCGGCACGCTGGCGGCCTTGTTGGCCATCAGCGCATCCGACGCCTCGATCAGCCGCTCGACGACCATGTCCGGGTCGATCGCATCTTCCTGCGGCCAGCCGGTCACGTCGATGTCGAGCCCCAGCGTGTTGGTCACCTTGTCCTGGAGCTCGGCCACATCCCATTGCTCGGGGAAGCTGCCTTGCGGGCAGGTCTCGGCGACGATGGCGTTGACCGTCTCGTGGCGCATGTCGACGACCACATCGCCGACCGTCTCCGAATCCATGATGTCGGCGCGCTGCTCGTAGACGACCTTGCGCTGGTCGTTCATCACGTCGTCGTACTGCAGCAGCTGCTTGCGGATATCGTAGTTGCGCGCTTCCACCTTCTTCTGCGCGGTCTCGATCGCCTTGGAAATCCAGGGGTGGACGATCGCCTCGCCCTCCTCGAGCCCCGAATTCATCATCCGGCTGAGCATCGATTGCTGGCCGAAGATGCGGAGCAGATCGTCATCGAGGCTGAGGTAGAAGCGCGAAAAGCCCGGGTCCCCCTGGCGGCCCGAGCGGCCGCGCAGCTGGTTGTCGATGCGCCGGCTCTCGTGGCGCTCGGTGCCGAGCACGAAAAGCCCGCCGGCGGCACGCACTGCCTCGCGCTCGGCTGATGCCTCGGCCTTGATGCGGGCGATCTCGGCGTCCTTTTCGGGGCCATCATGAAATTCCAACAGCTCGCGCCCGATCCGCGCTTCGGCGTTGCCGCCGAGCTGAATATCGGTGCCGCGCCCGGCCATGTTGGTGGCGATCGTCACCGCGCCCAGCCGCCCGGCCTGTTCGACGATCTGCGCTTCCTGCTCATGGTAGCGGGCGTTGAGCACGACATGCTTCACGCCTTCCTTGGTCAGGAATTCGGAGAGCATCTCGCTCTTCTCGATCGATACTGTGCCGACCAGGATCGGCTGGCCCTTGGCCGAAGCCTCGCCGATCGTCTTGACGATCGCCTTGTACTTGTCGGCAGCGCTCTTGTAGAATTCATCGTCCACATCGATGCGCTTGACCGGAAGGTTGGTCGGCATCTCAACGACGTTGAGCTTGTAGATATCGTAGAATTCCGATGCCTCGGTCGCCGCGGTGCCGGTCATGCCGCCCAGCTTGGGGTACATGCGGAAATAATTCTGGAAGGTGATGCTCGCCAGCGTCTGGTTTTCGGGCTGGATCGTCACGCCCTCCTTGGCTTCCACCGCCTGGTGCAGGCCATCGGACCAGCGCCGTCCGTCCATCATGCGGCCGGTGAACTCGTCGATGATCACAACCTTGCCGTTCCGCACGATATAATCGGTGTCGATGCGGAAGATCACATTGGCGCGCAGTGCCTGGTTGAGATGGTGCACCACCTGGGTGTTCTCGAAATCATAGAGGTTCTCGCCCTCGAGCAGCCCGGCGGCTTCAAGCGCGCGCTCGGCCTTTTCGGTGCCATCCTCGGTCAGGATCACCGACTTGGCCTTCTCGTCGACGATATAATCTTCGGGCACCAGCGTCTTCACCATCGCATCGACCGAGATGTAGAGCTCGCTCTTGTCGTCGGTCGGGCCGGAGATGATCAGCGGCGTCCGCGCCTCGTCGATCAGCACCGAATCGACCTCGTCGACCACCGCGAAGTTGAACGGCCGCTGCACCATCTGCTCGCGGCTGTACTTCATGTTGTCGCGCAGATAGTCGAATCCGAATTCGTTGTTGGTGCCATAGGTGATGTCGCTGGCATAGGCCGCGCGCCGGCTGGCATCGTCGAGATTGGGGATGATGACCCCCACGCTCAGCCCCAGGAAGCGGTAGACCTGCCCCATCCAGCCGGCATCGCGGCTGGCGAGATAATCGTTCACCGTCACCACATGCACGCCCTTGCCGGTGAGCGCATTGAGATACACCGCCAGCGTGGCGACCAGCGTCTTGCCTTCGCCGGTGCGCATCTCGGCAATCTCGCCGCGGTGCAGCACGATGCCGCCGACCATCTGCACGTCGAAGTGGCGCATGCCGAGTGCGCGCCGCGATGCCTCACGCACCGTGGCAAAGGCTTCGGGCAGGATATCCTCCAGCGTCTCCCCGGCATCGAGCCGTGCCTTGAACGTGTCGGTCTGCAGCCGCAGCGCCTCGTCGTCGAGCGCTTGCAGCGTCGGCTCGAAGGCGTTGATCTTCGTCACGATCGCACCGAGCGATTTCACATATCGATCGTTCGCCGATCCGAACAAGCGCTTGGCGATGCCGCCCAATCCGAGCATGGTGGTCCTGACACAGTCTGTGGGGGCAGGTTCCGGGCCCACCCTATCAAGCCGCCGATGTAGGAGCCGCCCTCCACTTCGTCAATGAAAGCGCGCTACTTGCGGCCCCCGGTGCGGTCGCCGATCAACCGTTGCCGCCGCCACCAGCGCTGCCCGGCAGGCCGCTTCACCTGTTTGCGACGCAGCCCGAAATCCACCGCCTTGCGCACACGCGGGTAGCGCCGCGTCCATCGCAGATAGCGCCGCTTCGCCCAGCGCGAATTGCGCAGCACCAGCGCCAGCCCGATGGCGAACACCACGATCCCCACCGGCGGCGGCGTCGGGATGGCGGCGATGGGCGCAGCCGCCATCAGCAGTCCGCCCAGACCGATCTGGGCGATCCGCATCGGCCGGCTTCGCAGCAGCCACCGCAGGGAATTGGTGTTCATCGGCGGCGCTCTATGGTGGCGATGTGGCAACCGCAAGGCACGGCGACTGCCCTTGAGAATAATACGTTCGGCTTCTAGGGTTTACTTCGGGTCAACAACTTCCGCAGCACTGCTGCGTCTGGAGGCCCCTTTGGTCGCACTTGTCGGAACCGTGGCGTTTCTCGGGCTCGAAGCCCGCCGCGTCGAGGTGCAGGTCCAGATCAGCAGCGGTGCGGCTGCCTTCATCACCGTCGGCCTGCCCGACAAGGCGGTGAAGGAGAGCCGCGAGCGCGTGCAATCCGCCCTCCACGCCATGGGCCTGTCGCTGCCGCCGCGCCGGATCGTCGTCAATCTGTCCCCCGCCGATCTGCCGAAGGAAGGCTCGCATTATGATCTCCCCATCGCGCTGGGGCTGCTCAGCGCCATGGGAATCATCCCCCCAGATGCGCTGGCGGATTTCCTCGCGGTGGGCGAGCTCGGGCTCGATGGCCGGTTGAGCCCGGTCCCCGGCGTGCTGCTGGCTGCTCTTCACGCCGCCGAGGCCGAACTGGGCCTCGTGTGCCCGGCGAGCCAAGGCTCGGAAGCTGCCTGGGCGGGCGATGTCGATGTGCTCGCCGCACCCGATCTGCTGGCGCTGCTCAACCATCTGAAGGGCACGCAGGTCATCACCCCGCCCGAGCGGCTGCTCGCCGAGTTCAGCCGCAGCGGGCCCGACCTGGCCGAGGTAAAGGGGCAGGAGACCGCCAAGCGCGCGCTCGAAGTGGCGGCGGCCGGCGGCCACAACATGCTGATGTGCGGGCCGCCGGGCTCCGGCAAATCGCTGATGGCCGCGTGCCTGCCGGGCATCCTGCCCGAGCTGACGCCGGCCGAAGCGCTCGAAGTGTCGATGATCGCCTCGATGGCAGGCAGCCTCGAAGGGGGCCGGCTGATCCGTGCGCGGCCGTTCCGCAGCCCGCATCACAGCGCCTCGATGCCTGCGCTTGTCGGCGGCGGCGCCAAGGCGCGGCCGGGCGAAGTGAGCCTGGCGCATCTGGGCATCCTGTTTCTGGACGAATTGCCCGAGTTCCAGCGCAATGTGCTCGATTCGCTGCGCCAGCCGCTCGAAACCGGCAGCGTGTCGGTCGCCCGTGCGGCCGCGCATGTGAGCTATCCGGCGCGCGTCCAGCTCATCGCCGCGATGAACCCCTGCCGCTGCGGGCATCTCGACGATCCCGCGCGCGCCTGCTCGCGCGCACCCCGCTGCGCCGCCGACTATCAGTCGCGCCTGTCCGGGCCGCTGCTCGACCGGATCGACCTGCACATCGATGTCGCCGCGGTGTCGGCCGCCGATCTCACCCTGCCGCCGCCGTCCGAATCCAGCGCGCAGGTCGCGGCCCGGGTGGCGCATGCGCGCAGCCAGCAGGCGGCGCGCTATGCCGGCACGCCCGTCCGCACCAATGCCGAGGCCGATGGCAAGCTGCTCGAAGCCCATGCCACCCCCGATGAGCCCGGCCGCGCTCTGCTGGCGCAGGCCGCCGAGCGACTGCGCCTTTCGGCACGCGGTTATACCCGGACGTTGCGCGTGGCGCGCACCCTTGCCGATCTGGCCGGCAGCGCGCAGGTTGGCCGCGTGCATATCGCCGAAGCGCTGAGCTACCGCCTCCGCGCCCCGGTCAACTGAGAAGCGGGTCGACTGAAGGCATCACCCCATGACCCAGCCCCCCAGCCATTGGATGCTCGAGCCCATCCGCAAATATGCGACCTTCCGTGGCCGTGCCCGCCGTGCGGAATATTGGTGGTATGCACTGTTCTCCGGTTTGCTCGCCGGCGCCGCCACCATTGCCGATATCGTCATCTTCGGCCTGCTCGCCGCCGCCGGCACCGGTGTCGGACCGGTTACCGGCCTGCTCAGCCTTGCATTGTTCCTGCCCAGTTTCGCCGTGTCGGTGCGGCGGCTCCACGATACCGACCGCTCGGGCTGGTGGGTGCTGCTCGGCCTGGTGCCGCTGATCGGCGGCCTCATCCTGCTCATCTGGTTCTGCACGAGCGGCACACGGGGCCCCAACACCTACGGCGCCGATCCGCTCGACTGATCGGGGCAACCAATCCTCTCCTCGCGGCTTTGTCTGCAAAGGGAGAACAACATGGGCATGATCGATTTCTTCAAGGACAAGCTGGGCATCGGCGGCCCCGACGCCGGCAAGATCAAGGACCAGGTCGAGAAGCTCGGCCTCAAGGTGCAAAACCTCGACATCAGGATCGACGATGGCATCGCCACGGTCACCGGCCTTGCTGCCAACCGGGCCGAAGCCTCCAAGATCGTGATGGCGATCGGCAACAACGAGGGCATCACAAAGGTCGACAACAAGATGCGCGTGCCGCTCTCCAGTATCACGCCCAAGCCCGCAGCCCCGACCGCAACGCCAGCATCAACACCGGCACCGGCAGCGACCTCGGAGCAGGACGCCGATGCCGATGAGGAAGCCGTGGTGTTCTACCCCGTGGAAAAGGGGGACACGCTGTCGGCCATCGCAAAGCGGCTTTACGGCAACCCCAACCTCTATCCGAAGATCTTCGAGGCCAATCGCCCGATGCTCAGCCATCCGGACAAGATCTACCCCGGCCAGGTGCTGCGCGTGCCGCCGCTCGACACCAGCAACTAGGCTCCTCGCACCTCGGCGAACGCCATCATCTCCGGGTCGCTCGCCAATGCCAGACGGCAGGCGGCGGCCCGGGCGAACCGCAGCGTCTGGACCTTGCGCCGCGCGGCAGCCAGCGGTTGCCACGGCGCGTCGCGGACAAGAGCCGCGTCGTAGCGGTCCGCCACCAGCACGCCGGTCTGCCCGGGCGCAAAGGCCTCGCCGACCACCACCGCCGCCAGCGGCTCGGGCACCGCCCAGAAGAAGCGGTCGCACCAGTCCAGATAGTCCGGCCATTTCCGGTCCCCGCGCAGATCGGCGAGCGACACCTTTATCTCCACCAGCGTCAGACGCCCGGCGGAATCGACGCCCATCACATCGGCGCGTCGCCCGCACCCCAGGCTCATTTCGGCCAGCGGCATCACGCCGGCGCGCACCCGCCACCTGAACACACCCCGCCTGACATCGCCGCTTTCCATGCACGCAGAATAGCAGAACAATCGAAGAACGAAAGACCGGCGGTCAATCCTGCGCCGCGGTCAATCCTGCGCCAGCGTCTCGCCGACCAGCAGCGCCCCGTCCGTAGCTTCGATCTCGATCACCCAGAGATCGGGATCGCGCTGCCGTGCGCGCGTCACCCAGCCGGCCACCGCCTCGCCGCGCGCCGCTTCGTCCCAGGCATAGCGACCATCGGGCGCCATCACCGGCGCCAACAGGCGCTCCTCGCCATGCTCGCGCACAACCACGGCGATGCTGCCGGCCTCCTGGTCCCCGCGTGCCAGCACCGCACCGAAGCCGCCGGCGGCCTGCACCCGGCGGAGCAGCGCCGATACCTTGAGCCCCGCCGCCAGCCGCATCAGGCGGCGCGCACGACGCTCAACGGCGGGATGTCGATCACCGTGACCAGCGATGCTGCGTCTTCGGCGCTGCGCATCGCCGCCAAAGTTCGCGGATTGCGCATCGCACGGCTGATCCGCGCCAGCGCCTTCAGATGATCGGCGCCCGCCCCTTCCGGGGACAAGAGGAGCACCACCAGATCGACCGGCTCGCCATCGAGTGCGCCATAGTCGATCGCCTCGGCCAGCCGCACGACAAGGATCGTCACCGCGGCGAGCCCCGCCAGCCGGGCGTGCGGGATCGCCACGCCCTGGCCGAAGCCGGTGGTGCCGAGCGCCTCACGCTCGCGCACCCGCTCCAGGATCAGCGTGGCCGGCAGGCCGGCAATCGGCGCCACTGCTCGCGCGCACGCGGCCAGCAGCGCCGGCTTGTCGGCAGCTTCAAGGTCCAGAAAGATCGCGTCCCCGCGCAGCAGGTCGGCAAAATCTCCACCGTTCATCACACGCTCCAAAAACTGCCCTCAGGCGCGCCTGGGCTCGACCCAGCCAATGCTGCCATCGTCGCGCCGATACACCATATTATGGTTGCCGGATGCCGAATTGACGAACAACAATGCGTTTGTGTTGCGCAAGTCCAGCATCATCACTGCGTCGCTCACCGTGGCTTCGGGAATGTCCACGCGTGTCTCGGCAATCACAAGAGGATGGTCGCCCTCGGGTTCCGCTTCCTCGGGCACCGCTGCAAAGATCTTGTAGTCGGCATTTTCGAAGCCGTTCATCACAGCGCGCTCGGCCGCCACCTGCGCGCCCGGCCCGTGCCGATCCTTCAGCCGGCGCATGTAGCGGCGCAGCTGCTTGTCGATCCGTTCGGCAGCACCATCGAAGGCCAAATGCGCCTCGGCACCCCGGTTCGAACCCTTCAGGATCAGATCGGCCATCACATGCATCACGATATCGGCCTGGAAATGCCCATGCGGCGCCGGTGCCAGTGTGACGTGCGAAGTGAGCGCACGCGGAAAATACTTGTCCACCATCGCCTGCAGCCGCTCGCGCACATGCACGCCGAACGCCGCACCGGTATCCACCTGATGTCCCGAAATCCTGATGTCCATCACTCGTCTCCCAACGCGGGCACCGCCCGCGGCTGATAATCGCCGGCGACCTGTGCCAGCGCATTGTCCGCAGCCAAGGCTGCGGACTGGGGATTGTGCGGCAAAATCCTCTTCATGTCCCGTTGCAAAACGCCGGTGTAACGCGGATGTGCGGCACTATCACGCCAGCCAGAGCGGCTCCTTGAGCCCGGCCACGAACGCCGCATGCCGCGTCAGCTCGTCCTCGCTCGCCGCTGCATGGATCATGACGCGCGGGCCGGATGCCCCCACCACCGCCGGCGGCGGCGCACTGAAATCGAGCGCGACATCGGCCGCCTCCGCCGCAAGATCGAGCCCGATCTGCCGGCCACCCATCAGCTCGACATACACCCGCGCCAGCAGCTCGGCATCGAGCAGCGCGCCATGCTTCACCCGGCCTGAAAGGTCGATCCCATAGCGGTTGCACAGCGCATCGAGCGTATGCTTGGCGCCGGGATGCAGCTTGCGGCTGATCTCCAGCGTGTCCACCATCCGCGTCAGCGGCAGCGGCTGCCGCTTGGCACGCTTCAGCTCCCAGTTCAGAAACTCCATGTCGAACGCAGCATTGTGCGCCACCAGCGGTGCATCGCCGATGAAGTCCAGAAAGCCGTCGATCACCATTTCGAACACCGGCTGGCCGGTGAGGAAATCGCTCGAAAGCCCGTGCACATTCTGCGCATCGCGCGGCATCGGCCGGCACGGATCGACATAGGTGTGGAACTGCCGCCCGGTCACCACCCGGCCGACCATCTCGACAGCACCGATCTCGACGATGCGGTGGCCATCCCCCGGCATGATCCCGGTGGTCTCGGTATCGAAAACTATCTCGCGCATGGCGGGGGCATAGCGCAGGGGACGCTGAAATAGAAGCCTCCGGCGGGCAGGGGGCGAGCCCCCTGCACCCCATTCGTAAGGGTCATCGCCCAAAACGTACACGGCTTGCACATGGGGCGGCGCCAATATCGGGGTCTGGGGCCCACGGCCCCAGCCGCCGGAGGCCCCCTTTCTAAAGCCCCCGCACCACCCGACGCACCGCATCCCATGTCACCCGGCGCCCGCGGCCGGTCTCGATCACCACGTCGGCACGGCGGCGCTTTTCGGCATCGGGCATCTGCGCCTTCAGGATCGCCTCGAACTTCGTCCGCGTCATGCCCGGCCGCGCCAGCACGCGGGCGCGCTGCACCCGAAGCGGCGCCGAGACGACCACGGTGAGGTGGCAGCGCCGCCAGCCGCCCTTTTCGAAGAGCAGCGGCACATCGAGGACCACGGCCCGCTTGAGCCGGTGGGCGCCGAGGAACGCCGATTGCGCCTCGGCCACCAGTGGATGCAGGATGCCTTCCAGCTGCCGCAGTGCCACATGGTCCCCGAACACGGCTGCCCCGAGCCGCTCGCGGTGCAGGCCGCCTTCGTGGGTGGTTCCGGGAAAGGTGCTTTCGATCGCTGCCAGCGCCCGGCCACCGGGCCCCTGCACGCGCCGCACCTCGGCATCGGCATCGAAGACCGGAACACCCAGCCGGCGGAACATCGCCGCCACCGTGCTCTTGCCCATGCCGATGGAGCCGGTCAGCCCGATGATCTTCATGCCGTCAGGAGCGCCCGCAGTTCGGCGTCATGCGCGCGGGGGGCGGGCACACCATAGAGCATCTCGAACGCCAGTGCGGCTTGCCCGATCAGCATCTCCAGCCCGTCGATCACTGTCAGCCCGCGAGCCCGTGCCGCCGCCAGCAGCGGCGTTTCCAGCGGCGCATAGACGGCGTCGAACACGATCCCGTCCGCCGCCATGCCGCCAAGGTCGATCGCCAGCGGCGGCTGGCCGTGCATCCCGGCGGTGGTGGCGTTGAAGAGCAGTGCCGCTTCGGAAAATGGCCCGTCCATCGGCAGCACCAGCCCCGGCTGGCCCAGGGACTTGAGCATGGTGGCTCCCTTGTCCTCATCGCGCACCAGCAGGTTGATCCAGCCCACGCCCAGATTGCGCAGCGCCACAACGGCCGCCCGTGCCGCGCCTCCGGCGCCGACGACCACCACCTCGCGCCCTTCCAGCCCATGGCCCAGCAAAGGCCCGTACACGCCATCGATGTCGGTGTTCACCCCGCCAAGCCGGCCATCGGGAAGCCGTTTCACGAAGTTGACCGCCCCCACAGCCTGCGCCGTTTCGTCGAGCGTATCGAGGTGCGCCATCACCGCCACCTTGTGCGGCACGGTGACATTCACGCCGGAGATGCCCAGCGCTGCCATCGATCGCACGGCATCCCCAAGCGCCTCGGGGGCCACCGGGAAGCGGCTGTACTCGCCATCGACACCGGCCTTCGCCAGCCAGAAGCGATGGATGACCGGCGATTTGGAATGCGCCACCGGCCAGCCGATGACACCGGCGACAATTGGTCCGGTCATGGCGGGCCCGGCATCATGTGGGCCGCCGCCGCTCGAGGGCGCGCGCAACGGCCAGCACGAGTTCGTCGTTCGAAAAGGGCTTGAACAGCCAGCCGAGCGGCTGCGCGGCATTGCCGCGGCCTCGCGTCACGGCATCGGAATGGGCACTGGCGAACACGACGCGGATGCCGTGCGGCAGCAATGCCCGTGCGGCATCGATTCCGTCCCTC
>JBBSPR010000063.1:0-13163 GCA_038258615.1 Sphingomonadales bacterium | reverse complement strand
GCCGATGCCTTTTCGGGCGTGGCGGCGCACGACGTGATCGTCGACCATTGCACTTTCAGCTGGGGCGTCGACGAAAACATGTCCGCTTCCGGCCCGCGCTTTGCCGGCGGGAGCACCGTCGAGGCCTGGCGCAAGAACACCAGCCGCAACTTCATCTTCTCCTACAATCTCGCGGCAGAAGGCCTGGCCAATGCCAGCCACCCCAAGGGCGAGCATTCCAAGGGCTCGTTGATTCACGACAATGCCACCGGCATCGTCTTCTGGCGCAACATCTGGGCGCACAATGTCGAGCGCTCGCCGCTGCTCAAGGGGGGCGCCCATGCGGTGATGGTCAACAACCTCATCTACGACCCTGGCAAGCGCGCGGTGCACTATAACCTCATGGCGCTCGAATGGGCTGGCCAGCCCTATGTCGAGGGCCGGCTCACCGCGATCGGCAACGTGATGCGCGGCGGCCCCTCGACCGACGCCTGCCTGCCCTTCCTGATGCTCGGCGGTGACGGCGACCTGCGGTTTTTCGGCAAGGACAATCGGGCGGTGGACAAATTCGGCGCGCCGTTGCCGATGTTCGGCCGCTACGGCGAAACGCGCGCGAAGCTGATCGAGGCCGAAGCCCCCGATGCGCTGCCCGAATGGGCCCAGATCATGCCGACGGTCGATGTCGAGACGCATGTGCTCGCCAATGCCGGCGCCCGACCCTGGGACCGTGATGCCGACGACATTCGCGTGCTGTTCTTCATCGCCGAAGGGCGCGGCGCCATCCTCGACGACGAGAAGGAAATCGGCGGCTACCCCCAGCAGCCGCAAACGCGCGCACCGTTTGTGGACGCCGACTGGAACCTGCAGACGATGGAGCCGAAGTCCGGCCTCTATCCGGGGCAGAAGGGCCCCATCCCGCAGGAGCGGCTGTCGGAACGCGACGCGGCGATGCGTCGGTGATCGCCGCCCTGCTGGCCTTTCTGGCCGCGCCCATGGTTGTCGTCGATGAGCGCGAAACGATGGTCCGCGAGGCGCCGCCGCACGACGGCACCGGCATGAGCACCGCCTGGCGCATCAGCGACGGCGCGCCCGGCCGCACGATGGAGTTCCGCAAGCGCGCACTCGACACGGGTGCTTCGATCGGGCTGCATGTGCTGGGCCACGACGAAGTCTATTATGTCGTGTCGGGTGAAGGCGAGGTCACGTCCGACGGTGCGACCAGCCGGCTCCGCCCCGGCATGGCAGCCTATCTCTACACCGGCGCCAATGTCGGGATCGTGCAGAAGGGCGATGCGCCGCTCGTGCTGATCATTTCCTACCCGGTAGCGCAATAGCGCAGGTCAGGTCCCCGGCTGCACATAGGGTACGCGGGCGAACAATGCCCGCTGCCAACGGCGCGGGTCGTCTTCCACGCGAGAGCTCGCATCGAAGATCTTTGTCGTCCGCGTGTCGGTACGATATTGCGGCCAGCGGCACGTGCCGGTGCGGGCGAAACCGACAAAGGCATCCATCATCGCACGGCTGGTGATCCGTGCCGCGGCACTGTCGCCCGAAGGCGCCTCGGCAGCGGCCGTGGTGCCGAACGCCAGCGGAATGTCCATCGTGTGCATGGCACCCGCCTCTACCCGCGCGGGGTCGGCGAAATCGAGCTGATACACCCAGGTCGGCGCATTGGCAGCAGCCCTTGCCTCGGCTTCCTCGATCTGGCCGCCCCAGCTTCGTCCCGCTGTCACGGCGTCCCACAGCACCTCGCGCGGCGACCAGCCGGGATGCCGCTCACGATACTGTGCCACCACCCATTCCGGGCTGATGTCCACCCGAAGCTCGGGCGCCATCACCGCCGGCAGCGTGTCCCAGCCCAGCCCGGCCAGCTTGGGCGAGCCGGGCGGCAGAAACGCGCGTGCCTCGGCCAGCGTGTTGCCCAGCAGCATCGGAATGGCGTTCGATTGCGGGTTGGCATCCGGCCAGAAGGGGTGGCGGGTCAGGCTGCGCATGTCGAGCACCGGGCCGAAATACACCCCGCCGCCGAGCACCGGATCGGTGGCCGCCAGCGCTTCGACCAGTGCTTCGGCCGGTGCCGTCAGCTGATCACGCTTCAGCCGGTCGAGAAATGCCCGCGCCCTGGCCGTGGCGTTGAGCGGCCCCGATGCCGTCACCTGCTGTCCGCTCATCGTGATCGCGCGGTGGAACAGCCCCTTGGCCGCCGGCATGCCCATCAGCGTTGCGATCTTGGCACCGCCGCCCGATTGGCCGAACACCGTCACATTCGCCGGATCCCCACCGAACGCCGCGATGTGAGCCCGCACCCATTGCAGCGCCAGCACGAGATCGAGCTGCCCCGCATTGCCGCTGTCGGGAAACCGCGGGTCCAGCCGCGCCAGATACAGATAGCCGAACGCATTGAGGCGGTGATTCACGGTGACGACAACCACATCGCCATGTGCTGCCAGAGCAGCACCCTCGTTGAGCGGATCGGTGCTGCTGCCATTGGAATAGGCGCCGCCATGGATATAGACCATCACCGGCCGGCGTGCGCCATCGGCCCCCGGCGTCCAGATGTTGAGGAAAAGGCAATCCTCGTCCTGCGGCGCGTAACGGCGGCTGGCCTGCGGGGCCACCGGGCCGAACGCCATTGCCGCGATCCGTGTCCCGGGCCTGGCTTCCGCCACCGGCGGCTGGAAGCGTGCCGCACGCCCGTAGCGAATGCCGCGGAAGGCGGTGATGCCGCCCTCGATGCTGCCGACGAAGGTTCCGGCACCGGTTGCAACACCCGTGTCCCGCGCCCGCACCGGTGCCGCGAGAAGTGCTGTCGCACCGAGCACCGCCCGGCGCGACACACCCTCAGCGGCGGACATCGAGCCCGCCCGCCAGAAAGGCGTCGATATCGCCCTGGCCGAACAGGCTGGCATCACCCGGAAGCGAATGCTTGAGGCAGGCAAGCGCCAGGCCGATGCGCGCGGCATGGGCGATGTCCGGGCCTGCCCCATCCCCTTGCGACAGACCATGCAGCACGCCGGCGGCAAAGGCATCGCCGGCTCCGATGCGGTCGACGATGCCGGAAACCAGCACTTCGGCGGTCTGCACATGGTCGTGACGCGCATCGATCCGCGCCGCGATGCGGTGGCGGTCTGCATCCTCGGTATGGCGCGCGGTGGACGCGATCAGTTGCAGCCGCGGAAACGCCTCGAACGCCGCCTCCGCAGCAGCCCGGCGGCGATCCGCGCCATCGCCCGAAAATTCGCGCCCCAGCAGCAGCGCCACATCCTGATGATTGCCGAACATGATGTCGGCATGGTCGATCAGCGCGCCGAGAATGGCACGGGGATCACTGTCCCACGCCTCCCACAGCCGCGCCCGGTAATTGCCATCGAAGGACACCGGCACACCCAGCACCGTCGCGGCTTCAGCCGCCGCAACTGCAGCCTGTGCGGCCACCGGCCCGAGTGCGGGGGTGATGCCCGAAAGGTGCAGCCGCGCAGCACCCGCCAGCAGCACCGGCCAATCAAAAGCATCTGCAGGGGCGGTCGCAAAGCTGCTCCAGGCGCGGTCATAGACGATCTCGGAGGCGCGAAGCCCGGCGCCGGCGCTCAGAAAATACAGTCCCATCCGCCCGTCGCGGGTGACAACCCGGCTGGTATCGACTCCCTGGGCGCGCACCGCCGCCAAGGCCCCCTGCCCCAGCGCATTCGCCGGCACCGCACTCACCATCGCCGTGGCATGGCCGAGCCGCGCCAGCCCAATCGCGACATTGGCTTCGGCCCCGCCGACATGCAGGTCGAGCGACGGCGTCTGCATCAGCAAGGTCCGGCCCGGAGCGCTGAGCCGGATCAGCAGTTCGCCGAAACAGACGATGGCCCCCGCCATCAGCGCGCCAGCCAGCCGCCATCAACGGCGAGGATATGGCCATCGACATAATCCGACGCCGCAGAGGCCAGGAACACCGCCGCACCGCCCAGATCCTCGCCGCGTCCCCAGCGCCCGGCCGGTATCCGGGCCAGGATCGAGGCATTGCGATCGGGATCGGCGCGCAGCGCATCGGTATTGTTGGTGGCGATGTATCCGGGCGCGATGGCGTTGACGTTGATGCCCTTGGCCGCCCACTCATTGGCGAGCAGCTTGGTCAGCCCGCCCACGCCCGCCTTGGAGGCCGTATAGCTGGGCACGCTAATGCCGCCCTGGAACGTGAGCATCGAGGCGATGTTGATGATCTTGCCCCGCTGGCCGTGCGTCGCATGCTGCGCGATCATGTGCCGCCCGGCGGCCTGCGCCAGGAAGAACACCGATTTCAGGTTGGTATCGATCACCGCATCCCAATCTTCTTCGGTAAAGTCGACACTGTCGGCACGCCGGATGATGCCCGCATTGTTGACGAGAATATCAAGGCGGCCGAGATGGTCGAGCGTCTCGCCCATGATGCGCGGCACCGGCTCGATCGTCGACAGGTCGGCGTCGATCAGGCTGCAGCGCCGCCCCATCGCCGCGATCGCCGCCGCAGTCTCGGTCGCCGGCGTGCGACCGACCGCGGCAATGTCTGCCCCAGCCCCGGCCAGCGCCAGTGCAATGCCCTGGCCGATGCCGGTGTTGGCGCCGGTCACGATCGCGACCCGGCCGCTGAGGTCGAACAGGCTCATGCGAGCTGGCAGATATCGAGGACGTTCATGTCGGTATAGTCGAGGTTCTCGCCGCCCATCGCCCAGATGAAGGCATAGGCGCGCGTGCCCGATCCCATATGCACCGACCATGGCGGCGAGATGACCGCCTCTTCATTGGCCATCACGATATGGCGCATCGCGTCGGGCTCGCCCATATAGTGGAACACCCGGTCATCCTCGCCGAGATCGAAGTAGAAATAAACCTCCGACCGCCGATCATGGAGATGCGGCGGCATGGTGTTCCACACGCTGCCCGGCTTCAGGATCGTCAGCCCGAGCAGCAGCTGCGCGCTCTCGCAAATGCCGGGGATCACCATCTGGTAAATCGTCCGCTCGTTCGAGCCTTCCAACCCGCCCCGCTCCAGCGGATTGGCTTCGGCAATGGCGATCTTCTTCACGGGCCTGGCAACATGCGCTGGCGTGGAGGCAAGATAGAAACGAGCCCCTTCGCCCGAGAACGTCACCTCGCTGGACCCCATCGGGATATAGAGGCAATCCTTGTTGGCCATCTCGAACGTTTCGCCATCGACGCTGATCGCGCCCGGCCCGCCGACATTCACCGCCGCCAGCTCGCGTCGTTCCAGAAACGGCTTGCCGGCCGCCGACGCCGGGGCGATCTGCACTGGCAGCGGCAGTGGTGCGCCAGCCGGGGCGGCGCCACCGATCACAAACCGCTCATTGTGCGAGTAGTTGAGAACGACCTCGCCCGTGCGGAACAGCCCGGTGACCAGATAGCGGTCGCGAAGCTCGTCGTTGGCGACCATTTCCATCATGTCGGGATGGGTGGCGTGATAAGTCTTCTCGAACATCGGACGTCCTTCAATCTGGCTTGGCATCAGCGATAATCATCATGGTAACCGGTGTCAGGCGCCAGTTCAACGTCATTTCGGCGGCGCCACCGAAGCCCGATGGATCAATTGCGACAGAAACAGCGCGTCGCCCGGCACCTCCGGCTGGGCATCGATGGTGCCGGCGAGCAGCTTGCGCGCTGCTGCCTTGCCCATCTCCACGATCGGCCAGCGCACCGTGGTGAGCGGCGGCCAGATATGCGCGGCGATGGCGGTATCGTCGAAACCGATGATCGACAGGTCGGCCGGGACATCGAGACCAAGGCGCCGTGCCGCATGCAGCGCGCCCGAGGCCATTTCGTCGTTCGATGCAAAAATGGCCGTCGGCCGCGGGCTACAGTCGAGCAGCTTGCTGGCGGCAGCAAGCCCCGATTCGAAGCGGTAGCTGCCTTCCACCACAAGCGCCGGATCGACAGCGATGCCGGCGTCGGCCAGCGCCCGCTCGAACCCCTGCCGCCGTTCCCATGCCGATCGGAAGCCGCTGGGGCCGGTGATGATGCCGATGCGGCGATGGCCCACGCCGATCAGATAGGACACCGCCTCGTGCACGACGTCCTGGTCGTTCGACGCGACCATGTGCGCGGCATCGTCGAGCTCGGCCGATCCCATCCGCACATAGCGGCAGCCGAGCTCGTCGCAGAGCCGCGCCAGCCCGTCATCCTCCGAGATGGGCGGCAGCAGCACCACGCCGTGGAGGCGCTGCCGTTCGAGAAACGACCGCACATCGGCCACGAGAGTCGTCGAACCACGATCGACCGGCCGCACGATCAGCTCATATTCGGTGCCCTTCAGCACGCTCAAAATGCCCTGCTGCATGCCGAGCACCATCTGCGCATTGGGGTTGTCGTGCACCAGACCGATCAGGAAATTGCGCCGCAACGCCAGCGCGCGTGCCTGGGGGTTGGGCACATAGCCGGTCTCGCGAATGATATCGTCGACGCGCTTGCGCGTCTCCTCGTTGAGGAGTGGCGAGCGATTGATGACGCGGCTGACGGTCTTCTTCGAAACGCCGGAAAGCCGCGCGATATCATTGATCGTCGGCTTGGCCGAGCCAGGTATGTTGGCGTCGCTGTCCACGAATGTCCCCTTTGCCTCCTGTCTAACGCGACTCGATGAACACCGCCACCAGCAGCCCCTAAGAGACGGGACTTGCATCATGACAGACTTTATGACACCGGTTTCCTACAAGATCAAAAAGCATGGGGAAAGGGTGCATGGCGCCGTGACAGACACCGCAATCACCGCCGAAACTGCATCGGCCATCGCTGCGGCACTGGTCGACGCCCGCCGCCATCCGACCGCTCTTCCGGACTATCCGGGGCCGTTGCCGCAAAGCCTCGATGCCGGCTATGCCATTCAGGATGCTGCCATGAACTTCATTGGCGGCACCGTGGCGGGCTGGAAGGTGGGTCGTATCTGGCCACCGCTCGATGCGCGCTTCGGGAGCGACCGGCTGGCAGGGCCGATCTTCGCGTCCACCGTTTTCTCGAGTGCTCAAGCCGCGCCAGTGTCGATGCCGGTGTTCGCCCAGGGCTTCGGTGCCGTGGAGGCCGAATTCATCTTCCGGCTTGGCGATGTCCCACCCGGCCAAACACGCTTTTCCCTCGCCGAGGCTGCAGCGTTGGTCGCCGGCGTGCATGTCGGCATCGAGATTGCCAGCTCGCCCTTCGCCGCGATCAACGATCTCGGGCCGGCAGTGACCGTCTCCGATTTCGGCAACAACAACGGCATCATCCTCGGTGCCGAGATTGCCGATTGGGCGGCTGCCGACATCGACCATTGGCCGATTGCCCTCGACATCGACGGCCAGACCATCGGCCGCGGCATCGCCGCCGATTTTCCCGATGGCACGCTGGGCTCGGTGCGCTTCCTGCTCGAATTGCTTGCCCGCCGCGGCATCGCCGTTCCGCCCGGCACATTGGTCTCCACCGGTGCCATCACGGGGGTGCACGCCATCGCTCCCGGCCAATCGGCGACGGCACGCTTCGGCACGGATCATGCGCTCGATTGCCACATCAAGAGTGCCATTCCGGACATCGCTTAAAGCGGGCCGGCCAGCGTTGGGGAGGAAGAGATGACTGCCATGGACACGCCGGTCGCCAGGGTCGGGCGCTACCGCTGGGTGATCGTCGGATTGCTCTTCACGGCAACCGCGATCAACTACATCGATCGGCAGATGATCGGCGTGCTCAAGCCCACGCTCTCTGCCGATCTCGGCTGGTCGGAAACCGATTTTGCCAACGTCATCTTCTTCTTCCAGCTCGCCTATGCCATCGGCTACATCGGCTTCGGCCGCGTCGTCGATCTGATCGGCGAGCGGCTCGGCTATACCATCGCTTTCACGATATGGACCGTGGCGCACATGCTCCACGGCGGCGTCTATTCGGTCGCCCAGTTCGCGATGGCGCGCTTCGGGCTGGGCATCGGCGAAGCCGGCAACTTCCCGGCCGGCATCAAGGCCGTCACCGAATGGTTCCCGGCGCGCGAACGCGCCACTGCCATCGGCATCTTCAACGCCGGCGCCAATGTGGGTGCCATCATCACGCCCTTGCTCGTGCCGGCACTCACCATCGCCTATGGCTGGCGCTCGACCTTCGTCATCACCGGCGGGTTCAGCATCATATGGCTCATCGCCTGGCTCTCCATCTATCGCCGCCCGGCGCAAAAGCCCCAGGTCAGCGCCGAGGAGCTCGCCTATATCACCCAGGATCCGGCCGATCCGATCACGCCGATGCCATGGCGCCGGCTCGTCACGATGCGCGAGACATGGGCCTATGCGCTCGGCAAGTTCTTCATCGATCCGATCTGGTGGTTCTTCCTGTTCTGGCTGCCGGGCTTCCTCGGCACCCGCTACGATCTCGATCTGGTGAGCTTCGGCCCACCGCTCGTCGCCATCTACCTGATGTCCGATGTCGGCAGCATCGTCGGCGGCTGGTCCTCGTCCCGGATGATCAAGGCCGGCAAGTCGGTAAACTATGCGCGCAAGATGACGATGCTCGTGTGCGCCTTTGCCGTCACCCCGATTTTCGTGGCTCAGTCGATCGACTCGCTCTGGCTCAACGTGCTGATCATCGGCGTCGCCACTGCCGCCCATCAGGCGTTTTCCGCCAATCTCTACACCTTGCCGTCGGATCTCTTTCCCCGCAGCGCCGTCGGCTCGGTCATCGGCATCGGCGGCACCGTGGGGGCGGTCGGGGGCATGCTCATGGCCAAATACGCCGGTTATGTTCTGGATGGCATCGGCAGCTACACGCCGCTGTTCGCCGTCGCCGGCTCAGCCTATTTCCTGGCGCTCGGCGCCATCCATTTGCTAAGCCCTCGCCTCGCCCGCGCCGAGCTGCCCGACAAAGCCTAGGCTGCACGTCGCTGCAGCCTGGCAGCGCGCAATGAAGTGGCTGATCGCCGGACGTCGAAAGAAAATGGTCGGGGAGACAGGATTCGAACCTGCGACCCTCTGGTCCCAAACCAGATGCGCTACCAGGCTGCGCCACTCCCCGAACCGGCCTTTGCCCTAGGCCAACCCCTTGAACAACACAACCCCGGCAAAGGCGCAATCCGGACAGGAAATGACCGCCGGCAACCTCGGGCGCGAAATCCCCGGAACGGTCCCGGAAATTGTTCCATCTCAATTACAAAGTCGCTTGCGACGGTTTCGGTTGTGGCCCCTTATCAGCTTTCGAGAGACCGCGGTGGGCAGAGCCCTGAGGGCGGATGGCCTTGATCAACGGGCTGACGAAAGAGATTCACCGGCTTGGAATCCCCCGACTGGCGGCGATGAGCGACCGGACAACCGGGTTCGGAAACCGACGATCCACGGTGACCGCGAAGAACGTTTCGAGAATGCCTCGAAGTTCATCGGCCTCGATCAACGTGCCGCTTGCCAGTTCGTCCTGAACGGCGATCGGCGCCAGCACTGCGAGTGCCGATCCTTCGCGCACCAGCAGGCGCATCATGGCGATGTCGTCCACTTCGGCGGCGATCTGAAGGCTGACACCAAGCTGCACGGCAAGCGCGTCGAAACCGGTGCGTATGCTGCTGCCTTGGGTCGGCAGGATCAGCGGATGCCGTGCCAGCAAATCTGCAACGCTGCGCGTCTCGCCAATCAGATCCGGCGTACCCACCAGGCCGACATGCTGTTCCGAAAGCTTGTGCGCAATGAAGGGAGTCAGCGCGTCGATCTCCGGCACCTGGTTGGTCAAAACAACATCGAGCTTGAGCGCTTGCAAGGCACGCAGCAGTTCGGCCGCGCTGCCGGAGCGCAGGATGACTTCGATATCGTCGCGGCCGAGCAGCGGCCGCAGGAAGCCCATCTGGAAGTTGCGCGACAGGGTCGCCAGCGCGCCTATCCGAACCGCCTGACGCACCGCACCTGTCTGTTGCAACGTGCCCATGAGGTCGCGGCCGGTGGCAAAGATCGCATCGGCGTGGTCGAGCGTGATCCGCCCTGCTTCGGTCAGGTGGAGCTGACGGCCGCGCCGTTCGAAAAGCGCATGCCCAAGCCGGTTCTCCAGCTTCCGGATCTGCACCGACAAGGCCGATTGCGAGACATTCAGCCGGCCCGCGGTACGCGTCAGGTTGCCGTCCTGCGCCACTGCCCAGAAATAGCGCAGGTGATTGTAATTCATCTCTGCCATGGTTCGTTCGTTTAAGCAGAACGAATCCCGCGAAACAATGAATTTTCAGCGACGACCGGTTGCCGATATGCCTCGCGCTGCGCCGACAGCGGCGGCTTGACGGGATGCGCTTGATGATGACCCTCCTGATACTGGTTTCCCCTGCTCTCGTGCTGGCGGCGGCGATCGCAGGTTTCGCGCAGCCCGGACGCCTCGGCCGCGGCGCGCTGTTGGCCACCGAGGGGCTGATGCTCGCTGCGCTGCTGAGCGCCCTCGGCGCCACCGCCTTGCTCATCGTGTCGGGGCCCGCAACCAGCCCGCTCATCGGGTTCGGTGGCATCGGCCTGTCGGTCCGGCTCGATGCGGTCAGTGCGGTCATGCTTCTGCTTGTGGGCTTTGTCGGCTGGGTCGTCGTTCGCTTTGCCGGCACCTATCTTGATGGCGAAGCCCGGCAGGGCCGCTTCATGGCCTGGCTGTGCGCAACGCTTGCAAGCGTCATGCTGCTCGTCGTTGCCGGCAATCTCGTGCTGCTGGGCGCGGCGTGGGTCGCGATCGGCCTGGGGCTCACGCGGCTGCTGCTCTTCTATCCCGATCGTCCCGCCGCGCAGCGGGCAGCGCGCAAGCAGCTGGTGTTTGCCCGCATGGGCGATGCGGTGCTTGTGGCCGCAGCGCTGATGCTGGCCATGGCCTATGGCACGACCGATATCGGCACGATCATCGCTGCGGCGCGGGCCGGCGACGGTGGTGATGCGGCCCGCATCGCAGCGATGTTGCTGGCGGTCGCCGCGCTGTTCAACTCGGCCCAGGTTCCGACCCATGGCTGGCGGACCGAGGTCATGGAGGCGCCGACGCCGGTGTCGGCGCTGCTGCATGCCGGGGTCATCAATGCCGGCGGCTTCCTGTGGATCCGCTTCGCCGATGTCATGCTGCTGTCGCCCGCAGCGCTGGCCGGCCGCGTCATGGGCGGCGGCTTCACCGCCCTGTTCGCCGGCATGGTCATGCTGACCCAGCCGGCGGTCAAGACATCGCTGGCCTGGTCGACGATCGCCCAGATGGGCTTCATGGTCATGCAATGCGGGCTGTCGCTGTTCCCGCTGGCGCTGCTGCACATCGTCGCCCATTCGCTCTACAAGGCGCACGCCTTCCTGTCGTCGGGTGGCGCGGTCGAACGGATCGCGGCATTTCGCCGGCCCGGCATCGTCGCCATCCCGGGCCCGGCGGCGGTCGCACGCGCTTTTGTCGTTGCGTTGCTCATCTATGGCCTCATCGGCAGCGTTGTCGGCTTCCTCGGGCAATCGCCGCAGGCGCTGGCGCTGGGCGCCATCCTGATCTTCGGTATCGCCTATCTGCTGGCGCAGGGCCTTGCCGAGGCGGCCCCCGAGGCGCTGACGCGGCGGCTGGCAGTGCTCGCGACAGCGGCCTCGCTCGGCTATTTCGCGCTGCATGTCGGGGCAACCGCTCTGATCGAAGGCAGCGTCCCGCCGGCTCCGGCGCCCGGCCCGCTCGAATGGGTTCTTCTCGTGCTCGCCGTCATCAGCTTCGGTCTCGTTGCCATCGCCCAGGCGATGTTCCCGCTCTGGGCTTATCATCCGGCGGCGGCGGGGCTGCGCGTGCATCTCGCCAACGGCCTCTACGTCAACGCCCTGATCGACCGGCTGCTTGGTGGTTGGGCATTGCGCGGCACTGCATCCTCCAACCCGAAGGTTTCCGCATGACCACAGACCTTGCATCGCAGCATGATCGCCTGCGCTCCGCTGTTGCGGCGGCTGCCGCGGCCATCCCCCCGGCGTGGCCGCTGGCCTCCAGCGTCGCCGTCAACCCCTGGCTCGGCCAGGCCGGCGAGGGGCTGGCGATGGTCGCCGCCCGCATGTCGCGTGCCGCCGGCATCGCGATGACCATGGACCGCGGCTGGTACCTGGAGCGGGTCGCGTCCGGCACGATCAACGACGCTGATCTTGCGTCGGCGCTGCACGCTGCCGATGGATGGCGCCCGGCCAGTGTCGCCGCGCTGAAAAATGCCCTTGCCGAGCCCGCCCCGGCTCCTGCAGCCATCCCGACCATTGCCGATCTTGCCGCCGAAGCGTCGGGCATCGATTGGCCGGCGATCATTGCCGATCGCTTTGGCAACTGGGCGGCAGGCTGGTTCGACGAGGGCCAGGCCTTGTGGGCGGCGCCGCGCGGCGCGTCTGCCTATGCCGCCTGGCGATCGGCGGCGACCCACGACCTGACCCCGGAAATCCTCGGGCTGGCAGGCTTCGCCGCCAGGGTGGCCGCGGCACCCGAGGTTGCCGAGGAGGCACTTGCGCAGATCGTCAACCGGATCGGTCTTGTGCCCGATGCCATGGCCAGTTGCTTCCACCGCGCGCTTTCGGCGCTGGGCGGCTGGGCCCATGCGGCGCGGCATCGCCAGTGGCAGGCCAATCTGGCCGGCGGTGACGACGCGGCAATCACCGATTTCCTCACCATCCGCATGATGTGGGAAGACGCCCTGCTCGACCACTACCGACCGCAGATCGGCGCAGCCTGGCAGGCGGCCATCGGCGCCCATGCGACGCCGCTTGCCCCGACGCAAGCGCAATGCATCGATGCCATCATGCAGGAATCGGCGGAGCATGCGGCCCAGCGGGCAATCGCGGCGGTTCTGGCCGACGACGACGCGGCCGTCAGGGCATTGCCGCCGAAGCTGCAGATGGCGTTCTGCATCGATGTCCGGTCGGAGGTGCTACGCCGGGCGCTTGAAACGGTCGATCCGCACATCCGGACGCTCGGCTTTGCCGGCTTTTTCGGGCTGGCCGCTTCGCACCACAGGCTGGGCTCGGACGTGGCCGAACACCGGCTGCCGGTGCTGCTCAACCCCGGCGTTGCGACACGCGCTGGCAGCCCCGCCGATCAACCCGCCGATCTTGCTAAGCGGCTAGATACCCGCGTCGCACGCGCCTGGGCCCGCTTCAAGCTGGCGGCGGTTTCGTCCTTCGCCTTTGTCGAAGCCGCCGGGCCGACATACGTCATCAAGCTGATCCGGGACGCCCTGGGGCTTGGCAGTGGCAGTGGCGGCAGCGGCGGCGGCGGCG
>JBBSPR010000062.1:0-13202 GCA_038258615.1 Sphingomonadales bacterium | reverse complement strand
GCCGCCTTTGCCGCGGCATCGGGGCTGTTCCGCTGGCAGCCGGTAGCAGCGGCACGGTCCCCCGGGTCGACCGGCTGGCTGCTGGTGGCGCTGGCCGCCTGGGCTGCGGTGGGGCTGGCGGCGATCGCCACCGACCGCGTCGCCCCCGCTGGCCGCGATATCGCGCGGATCGGACCTGTGACCGACTTTCTGGCTCCGCTACCCGCGCCCGCGCCGGAGCAGGAGGCCGATACGCTCGCCCCCGAGTCACCGGTGGCGGTCGAAGCGCCGGCACCGCCGGAGCCTGCCCTGGCTCGCGCGCCCGAACCGAAGGGCTGGCAAGCCGTGACAGCGGCAGACTATGCGCGGATTGCCTTCGAGGCGCTGCCGCCCGATGGCGGGCTGGTGTCGCCTATCGCCTCACCCGGCGAAGCGATGGACCCTGTGGTGGCCGAGCAGATTGCGCTGCTGAGTGTGCGGCTGCCATCCTGGCCGCCCGCCAAGGCAGAGGATCCGGTGCAGCGGGTGCGCAACCTGCTCACCGTGGCGGCGGTGCCCGACCTGCTGCAGATGGACGGTTTCGAGCGGCATGTGCCGCTGCTGGTCCTGGAGCGGCTGGAGGCGGAAGTGCCGGCGGCGGACCTGCCGAAGCTGCTCTACTGGGTGGCGATGCATCCCGATGACGGCGACGACAGCGCGGTGGCCGCGCTCGAGCGGCTGCGGCTGCCGGCAACGACCGGGCCCACCAGGCCGGTGCGCGAGCGGATCATGCTCTATGCGATGAAGCTGCTCGGCCGGCTCACGGGCCAGGCACGGCCCGCCGGCGCGGCGCGTCCCGAAGGCTAGCGCGGCGGATAGCGGGTCGTGATGCCGGTGCGGGGATTGCTGATGGCGATGCCGCCCTGGTCGGAAATCGTCACGGTGAGGTTATTGTCGGTCAGCGGGTCGGTGTTGGCGATCCGCTCGGGCGCGGTGTTTGCTTCCGGACTGCGCGTCGCGAAGTGGAGCTGCCACACTGTTGTCGGGGCGGGCATTGCACCCAAGCGCGTCAAAACCGAGCCATCGGCACCTTTGGTCGGGCCGTTCGAAACCATGACAATGCGCGGGCGCAATGTCTGGTAAAGGGCCTCGCTGCCGGCGTTCTCGCTGCCATGGTTGCTGGCGAACATCAGGTCGACCGGCCCGACGCGATCGACCGGACAAGCTAGACGGTTTTCGAGCCGCAGCGTCGCATCGCCGAGGGCCAGCAGCCGTGCCTTGCCCCAGCGCAGCAGGACGCCGAGCGAGCGCCAATTCTCCTCGCCGCCGTCGCGTGCCTCGGTGACGAGCGTGTCGCAGGCGCGTCCCGGCTTGCCGGCACCGCGCATCGGGCTGGCGAGCACATCGCCTTCGCTGGCAACGGCAGTAATCTCGAGCCCGTCGATCATCAGCAGGTCGCCCGCTTTCATGATCCGGCGCGGCTTGCCGGCGATGGCGGCTTCGTAGCGCGGATAGCTGCTGACCGGTGCGAAGGGGCCGGGAGTGGTGCCGGGGGGCGGCATTTCGCGGTTGGGGCCGTGATCGATGAACTCGCCGATCTCGATCAGCGGAATGAGATCGAAGACGCCGCCGACATGATCGGCATGATAATGGGTGACGAGGACGTGATCGATGCGCGACAGCCCCGCGGCGCGCGCCGCCGCGACGATTCGCTGGGCGCTGCTGGTGGCGGGCGGCGGGGGCGCCCCTCCCGGTGCGGGGCGCGGGCCGCCCATGCCGGCCGGAAAGCCGGTATCGATCAGCAGCGATTTGCCGCCGGGCGTGATGTAGAGATTGGCGGCACCACCTTCGACATCGATGGCGATGAGCCGCATGTCCCTGGCCGCGGCAGGCGCAAACGCGAGGCCCGCCGCCAGCGCAAGAGCGATCACGGGGGGTGCGATGCGGGTCATTGCTTCTTCCAGAACGGCGTGCGGTCGGTGGAGAAAACGAACTCGGTGGCTGACTGGAAGGTTTCGCCCGGGCGCAGGACGGTGGAGGGGAAATTCGGCTGGTTGGGGCTGTCGGGGAAGTGCTGGGTTTCGAACGCTACGCCGTCCGACTGGCGCAGCACGCGGCCGCCGGCGCCGATCTGCGCGCCGCTGAGATTGTTGCCGGTGTAGATCTGCACCCCGGGCTCGGTGGTGCGAACCTCCATCTGGCGGCCGCTGGCCGGATCGTGCAGCCGCACTGCCGTCGCCAGCACGCCGGGGGCTGCGTCGAGGACGAAATTATGGTCGATGCCCTTGGCCAGCTGCAATTGCGGATGCACGGCGTAGAGCGCTGAACCGAGCGTTGCCGGGCGGGCGAAATCGAACGGCGTGCCGGCGACGGGGGCAAGCTCGCCGGTGGGGATCTGCTTTTCGTCGGTGGGGGTGTAGCGCCGCGCCACCACCTGCATGACATGGCCGTAGACCGGGCCCGACGCGGCACCGCCGAGATTGAAATAGCTGTGGTTGGTCAGGTTGATGATGGTCGGCTTGTCGGTGGTGGCGCCATAGTCGATGCGCAGCGCGCCGGCGTCGGTGAGCGTGTAGGTCATGGTCAGCTTGAGCGTGCCGGGATAGCCGTTGTCGCCATCGGGGCTGGTGAAGCGCATGATGGCACCGGCGGTGGTTGCGGTCTCGAAGGTTTCCACATCCCAGAGTTTTGACGCCAGCCCGCCGGGACCGCCATGGATGGCGACGCCGGTGGTGGGGTTGGAGGGCAGCTTGTGGAAGGTGCCATCGAGCGTGAAGCCGCCGCCGGCGATGCGGTTGGCATAGCGGCCGACGACGCTGTTGAACGACCCGGCCTTTTCCCAGGCGGCGAAATCGGGCTTGCCCAGCACGATGTTGGCCAGCTTGCCGGCACGGTCGGGTGCCAGGATCTCGGTGATGGTGCCGCCGCGCGCCGAAAAGCGAACAATATGTCCGGCCCTGTTGGTCAGGGTGACGAGACGAACGGTTTCTCCGGCTTGCGAGGTGCCGAAGACACTGGTCTGTGCCGTGCCGGCGTAGACGGGGCTTGCCAGCAACAGCGAGGCGAGGATGAGCTTCATGGCAGCGGCTCCAGTCGCACGACGAGGCCCGGCGAGGCCTCGGACAGGCCATAGGGCGTGCCGGCGCCGGTCGGGTTCTGCAGCAGCACGTAAAGCAGCCCGTCGGGGCCGGTGGTCACCGTGCGCGTCCGCCCGAACTGCTGGAAGACGATCTCCTCATGGGTGATTAGACGGCCGTCGATTTCCAGCCGGCGAAGTTGCTGGCCGGCCAGCCCGGCGACGAACAGACTGTTCTTCCAGCCCGGATAGCGATCGCCGGTGTAGAAGTGGATGCCCGACGGCGAGATGCGCGGGGTGTAGGCAGCGATCGGCTGTTCCATGCCCGGCGCTTCGCGAAGCGTCATGCCCGGCTGCAGCCCTGAGGTGATGACGCCCCACCCATAGTTTTTTGCCGGCTCGACGATGTTGATCTCGTCGCCACCCTGCGGGCCGTGCTCGGCCTCCCACAGCAGCCCGGAGCGCATGTCCCAGGCGAGCCCTTGCGGATTGCGATGCCCCCATGACCAGATCGTCGGCACCGCATCCGCGCGGCCGACCAGCGGATTGTCGGCGGGGACGCTGCCATCGTCGTTGACGCGGTGTATCTTGCCGAGCGGGGTTGCGAGCGATTGGGCATTGGCGATCTCGCCGCGCTCCCCCAGAGTGAAGTACAGCTTGCCATCGGCACCGAAGCCGAAGCGCGTGCCATAGTGCGACCCGCTGGTGGTGTAGAGGCTGGAGGGCGCGCGGAAGATCTCCTGCTGCGCCACCCAGCGATTGCGCCGATCGAGCTTGCCGCGGACGATGACGGTCATCGACGGATGATTGGGCGGCTGGGCGCCGGGCGGCACCGGCGGCGGATTGGCGGGCACGGTGTAGCCGGGCTGCAGTTCGGAATAACCGAGATAAATCCAGCCATTGCGCCGATAATCCGGATGGATGGCGACATCAAGCAGTCCGCCATCCTGTCGCTCCCAGACTTTGGGGGTGCCGGCGACCGGAGTCGGCTGCAAGCGACCCTTGCTGTCGATGATCCGCAGCCGGCCCGGCCGCTCGGTCACCAGCAGCCGTTGATCGGGCAGGAATGCCAGCCCCCAAGGCGTGTCGAGCCCGCTGGCGACAACATGGATGCGGAACTTCTGCTTCTCCGAGGCAATCTCGACATTGGCGGGATCGGCGACGAAGACCGGCTTTGCCACCGACACATCGGAGCGGATGCGCATCCATGCGATGAGCTGCCAGATCACCTGGTCCTCGAGCACCTCGTCGAACCCCGGCATTTCGGCGCCGTCGACGCCTTTCTTGATCTTCTGGAACAGATCGGCATCGGTGCGCGCAGCCAGCAGCTTCGGATTGAACAGGCTCGGCCCGCGCCCGCCGGCGAGATCGGTGCCGTGGCAGCCCGAACAGCTTTCCTCATAGGTCGTGGCCATCTGCTGCTGCAGCAGGCGGCCGGGGCTGACCGGTTGCTGCGCGCCTGCGCCATCGGCAGCGAAAAGCGATGCTGCAAGTGCTGATACGAATGCTGCGACCGGCCATTGCCAACTCATCTGACGGTCCAACCGCCGTCGATGATGAAATCGCCGCCGGTGACAAAGCCGGCAAGATCGGAACACAGATAGCAGGCGAGGCCGCCGATCTCCTCGGGTCGGCCCCAGCGGCCGACCGGCAGGCTGGCGAGAAACTGCGCATTGGCGACCGGATCGTTCATCACCGGGGCGTTGAGCGGCGTGCCGATGGGTCCGGGGCTGATGCCGTTGACGGTGATGCCCTCGCCGGCCAGCTCGAGGCTGAGCGCGCGGGTGAGGCCGAGCAGCGATGCCTTGGCCGATGAATAGGCAGTGCGCCCCGGCAGCGAGATATGCGCCATGATCGAGGTGAGGTTGATGATGCGACCATAGCCGGTGCCGACCATGCCGGGCACGAAGGCGCGGCAGGCGAGGAAAGTGCTGATCAGGCTCGAATCGACCACGCTGCGAAATTCGTCGAGGGTGAAATCGACGAGGTTCTTGCGGATGTTGGTGCCCGCACTGTTGATGAGGATCTGCGGGGCGCCGACACTCTCGGTGATGCTGTCCCTGAGTTTCGCCACGCTGGCCTCGTCTGTCACATCGGCGGCGAACACATGCGCGGTCACGCCATGCGCGCGCACCGCTTCGGCAACCGTATCGAGCTTGTCGGTGTTGCGGCCGACGAGCACGAGCGATGCGCCGGCCTCCGCGAGCGAGACGGCCATCGCCTCGCCCAGCCCGCCCGAGGCGCCGATGATGACCGCGGTGCGGCCGGAGAGATCGATTTTCATATGCGCTACCTTGTTAGAGCGCCGGAGCGACGACGAGGTCGGGCTCGGGATCGGGCTCGGGGACCTTGATGAACAGCCAGCAGAAGGCGCCGAAGAAGGCGACCGCAGCCATCACATAGAGCATGAAGTTCCAGCTCTTGGTGGCGTCGGCGAGGATCATGCCGCCGACCACCGGCGCGAGGAAGCCCGAGAAATTGGCGAACATGTTCATCGAGGCGCCCATGGTGGCGGTGTAGCGCTTGCCCATCTCGACACAGGTGTTCCACGAGATGGGCACCGTGAGATCGCCTGAAAAGCTGATCGCAGCGAGCAGTGCTATGGCCACGCCGACATTCGTTGCCTGCGGGATGAGCAACAGCAGCGAGCCGACCGCGATGAACGCGCCGATCGCCACCAGCCGGCGCGGCACGCGCAGCGGAATCATGCCCGAGACGAGCGAGCCGGCGCCGCCCATGAAGAGCGGCAGCACCGAAAGCCCGGCGGTCTCCGCCGCCGATTGCCCCCAGGCCTCGCCGAGATAGGTCGGCATCCAGGTGACAAAGAAATACCAAACATAGGACCAGCAGAAATACTGGACCATCAGCAGCAGCGCCTGCGGCTTGAGCAGCAGCTGCAGCCAGCCGCCATGCTCCTGGGTGACCAGCGCCTGCGACTCCGCAAGCAGCGCCAGCTCGGCTTCGTTGACCTTGGGATTGTCCTGCGGCCGCTCCTTGAAGCGGCTGAGGAAGAAGACCGCCCAGACGACGCCCATCAGGCCGAAGATTACGAACGCCCAGCGCCAGCCGAACAACGTGATGCCCACCAGTACCAGCGGCGGGGTGAGGGCGGCACCCCAGCGGGTGGAGGCCCACATCAGCGCCTGCGCCTTCACGCGCTCGCCGCGCGGCAGCCACTGGGTGAGCATGCGGGTGAGATTGGGGAAGCAGCCCGCCTCGCCCGCGCCGAACAGGAAGCGGATGATCCACATCGAGGTGAGATTCCACGCAGCCCCCGTGAGCGCAGTGAAGAAGGACCACAAGATGACGATCTGGGCGAGCACCCGGCGCACGCCGAGCTTGTCTCCGAGCAGCCCCATCGGGATCTCGAACAGCGCATAGGAAAGACCAAAGGCGCCGAAGATCAGCCCCATCTCGACCTTGTCGAGCCCCAGATCGGCCGAGATCGGCCCGGCCGCCTGCGAGATGGCGACCCGCTGCACATAAGCGAGAATTGCCAGCGAGAGCGCGAAGCCGACGACGCCATAGCGAACGCGGGTGGGCTTCATCACCACCGGCCGATCAACCGGCTGCCGGTGGAATCCGAAATGCGCTTCCCCATGATAATCCCTTGTGTTTGCTACGACATCCGGCTGCAGTTGGCTCTGCACGCCGCTCCCACCGATCGCTCGCGTTGGATGTATACTAAATACCGTTTTCCACTTGTCAACGCCGGGACATCGGCTCATCAAAGGTCGGCGACAAGGCAGGAAGGCGGGCAGATGCACAAGGTGGTCGAGACCATGGAAGGTGCCGCGCACATGAGTGCGCTGGCAGCGGGACTCGATGGCAGCGTGGCGCTGGTCACCGGCTCGGGCCGCGGGCTGGGGCGCTGCATCGCGCAGCATCTGGCCGATCTCGGCGCCGCGGTTGCCGTCCACGACATCTCCGAAGAAGCGCCGGCGCAATATGGCGAGGAGGCCAATCTCACCGCCGTGGCAGCGGCGATTGCCAGCCGCGGCGTGCCCACCATGGGCGTGACCGGCGACATCTGCGACGAAGCCGCGGTGGCGGCGATGGTGGCGCGCGTCTCGGATACGCTGGGACCCATCTCGATCCTCGTCAATTGCGCCGGCGGAGACATCGGCGCCGCCAACACCAAGCCCAGCCCCAACGGTGCGCTCGACATCAGCCTGGCCGATGCGATGGCGGTGCTGCAGCGCAACTTCATCGGCACCATGTTGATGTGCCGCGCCGTGGTGCCCGGCATGGCGGCACGCAACCAGGGTAGTGTCATCAACTTCGGCTCGCTCAACGCCCATCAGGCAGTGTCGCCCGAGGTCGTTTATGGCTGCGCCAAGGCCGCCGTGGTGCACTATACCCGCTGCCTGGCGCTCGAGATGCGCGAGCTCGGCGTGCGGGTCAATGTCGTCTCCCCCGGCCCGGCCACCAGCGCCCGCTTCCTCGCCACGCGCCAGACCGATCCGCGGATGATGGGCGAAGGCCCGTCGCTCGACCGCTATGCGCGGCCCGAAGAGGTGGCACGCGTCGTCGCCTTCCTCGCCTCGGCGCAATCGAGCTTCGTGTCCGGGCAGGTGCTGCGCATCGACGGCGCCGCCAGCCTTTACGCTGCATGAGAATGGATCTGGCATGACCGACCGGCTTTCAGGAAAGACTGCGCTCGTCACCGGCGCAGCCCAGGGCATCGGCCTGGCCATCGTCGAGGCCTTCGTCCGCGAAGGCGCCAGCGTCATCGCCACCGATCTGCAGGAGGACCGGCTCGCCAGCCGCTTCGACGGCTCGCCGGTGCGCTACCGGCGGATGGACGTGACCGATGCGCAGTCGGTGGCCGATGCAGCGGCGGCCTGCCCGGAGGTGGACGTGCTCGTCAATTGCGCCGGCTGGGTGGCCAATGGCAGCATTCTCGACGGCACGCCCGAAGACCTGGCGCGCAGCTTCACCATCAATGTCGTATCGATGGCGACGACGATCCGCGCCTTCCTGCCTGCCATGCTGGGGCGCAGCGATGGGTCCATCATCAACATCGCCTCGGTGGTCTCGTCGGTGATGGCCGCCCCCAACCGCTTCGCCTATGGCACCTCCAAGGCGGCGGTGATCGGACTGACGATGGCGGTGGCGCGGGACTTCATCGGCCACGGCATCCGCTGCAATTCTATCAGCCCCGGCACGGTCGACAGTCCGTCGCTCGAAGACCGGCTGGCAGCGAGCGGCGATGCCCAGGCGGCGCGTGCCGCCTTCGTGGCCCGCCAGCCGATGGGACGGATCGGCACGCCGCAAGAGATCGCCGAGATCGCCGTGCTGCTGGCCTCCGACGAGGCGCGCTTCATGAGCGGCAGCAACATCATCGTCGATGGCGGGATGAGCCTCTGAGGCACCCTGCCGCGCGGCAGGCCCGGCGCGTCAGGCCAGGTTGGCCCGCGCCCATTCGAACACCTGGCGATTGTTCGCTTCCTCGCGCGCCAGCTGCTCCGCCGGCGTCAGCCCGTCCATGACGTCCAGCGGCGTCGCTCTGGCTTCGACCATCGCCAGCCATGGGGCCACCTTGCCCTTTTGCGCGTCCGGAAAGCTGGCGAGATAGGCGGGCGTGCGCACCGGCACCCTGAGCGGGTTGCGGGTGATCAGCTCGGTGGTGGGCAACAGCTTCGGGTTGGCCTTGCGCATGATCGCGAACAGCGCCTTCTGGTCGGTCATCCCTGTGCCGAACGGCACTTCGGCGAGCAGGAAGCCGTCTTCGTACAGCGCCACCCCCATGTCCTTGAGCGACGTCGCCTTCACCCAGGGCGACAGCGCGGTCACCGTCTCGACCGGGTCTTCCATGAAGCTCATGTTGTTGCCGGGGTCGATGAGGCTGCCGAGCCAGGGGCTGCTGAAGCGCTTCAGAAAGCCGACATGCTCCTCGACCGTCCGGTCCTTGTGGTTCTCCAGCGCGATGGCGACCTTGTGCTTCTCGGCGATCGGCAAGCAGCGCTCGACGATGGCATCGGCCTCGGCCTGCCAAGCCCGATACTCCGCCAACGACTTGAACGTCTCGTAGCGCCGGCCGGTGCCGCCCTGCGGCGGGCGGCTGACGGCGCGGGCCACTGTGGCGCCCAGCGCTGCCGACGCGCGCACCGATTCCTCGAAGGCCGACAGGTCCTCATCGCGGCGCGCGGGCAACCGGACCTGGCCCTCATAATACATGTCCAACTCATCGAGGCGCTTGCGCACGGCAGGCAGATCGGTGGTGATGAGGTGCTGGATGCCGCCCGCACCCAGCGAGCGGCAATATTCGACATAGGCGACCGGATTCTCGCGCAGGGGCGGGAGGCCAGCGGTCCGCAGCCGGGTGGAGAGCGCGGTGGTGGCGATGCCCGCCGGGGATTTGGGTGGCAGTGTGCCTTCGGCAAGCGCCCTGGCGAAACCGGGACCGATTGCGATCACGCTCGCAGCGAGAGCCGAGCCCAAGGCTGCACGACGGGAAATGGCGACCATGGCAAATGCTCCAGATGACTGTGGACTGGCGAGATCAAGCGTCAGAACCGGGTGCGCAGCGTGACTTCGAGTGTACGCCCGAACGGCGAGGCGAGATTGGAAAAATAGCCGAGCGTGCCATCGTAGAATGGGGGGGAACGATCGAACAGGTTGGACGCGCGGACCTGTATCTGGCTGCCTTGAAGGACCCGCGGCAGACTATATTGCAGCGTAAGATCGAAGGTCTCCCAACTGTCGACCTGCGGGAAGGCGGCAGAGCCGGGATTGGTGTAGCCGTCGATGTAATTCATGAACAGCGAGGCAGTGAAATCCTCGAGGTTCCACGACAGCTGGCCGCGGGCCCGCCACTTGATCGCTTCCTGTCGGCCGATGAGGTTCTGGAAGCCCGATCCGGGAACGATCTCTTGCCGGAAACCAAGCTGGCGGTTGGCGTTGACGTTGACCAGAAAATTGCCGACCCCGGTGTCGAGCGTGTAGTTGAGATCGAAATCGAGCCCGTCGATGCTGCGGGTGCCGAGATTGACCGCGTATGAGCGGAAGATGAAGTTGATGACATCGGGCACCGGGCTTTGCGGTGGTGCCTCGGCGATTGCCTGCGCCACTTCGGCGGGCGTGGGATTGCGGGTCAGCGCATAGGCGAAGGCGGGATTGAAGAAGGCATCCGCCTGCGTCGGCTTGTAGACGAGGTTCGAGTATTTGACGTTGTAGTAGGTGACGCCGAACCGGAGGTTGGGGACGAAGGACGGACGCAGCTCGGCGCCGAATGAATAGGTGGTGGCGTCCTCCGGCGTGAGGGCCGGGTTGCCGCCGCCCTGGTTGTAGATGTTGACCGTGCCGATGCCGGCGACATTCGAGCCCGGCTGCGGGACGCCGAAGATCGAGGTGATGAGGCCGAGATTGGGAGCGACGAACGAGGTGCCCCAGCTGCCGCGCAGCGTCAGATCGTCGATGGGCTGCCAGACGATGCCGAACTTGGGATTGAAGGTGCCGCCGAGGCCCTGATAGTGATCGTAGCGACCCGAAACGGCGAGATCGAGCCGCTGGAACAGCGGGATCGCGTTGGCACCGCTGAATATCGGAATGTTGACTTCGGTGAAGACGGCGGCGACGAAACGCGAGATGTTGTCATCACGAACCAGAAGCTGATTGGGGCCGGGGACGCCGCCCAACTGCAGTTGATTGGCCTGCTCGTCGCGGAAATCGGTGCCGACCGCGACGCGGACATCACCGCCCGGAACAGCAAACAGCGGGCCATCGGCCTTGACCTGAAGCTGGCGCAGATATTGCGATGTGTCGTTGATCTGGGTGAACCCGTTTTTGATTTGCGCCAGCACATCGGCGTTGTTGTCTCCTGCCTGACCGAAGGGGTTGAATGCCGTGGCGAGTGTCGTCCCCCGGGCGAGGGCCTGTGCTACCTGAAGATCGACTTCGGGCTGGTTGTTGAAATCATTCGTTTTGGAATAGTGGGTCAGCAGATTGACCTGCCAATCTCCGCCGACATCGATATCGGCGCCCAGCGTGATGCCCATGACTTCGGAGCGCTGATTGTTGCGCGGGTTGTCGAACAATCCCTGGGTGTTGCGCACCACCGAGACCTGGCTGGCGGTAACACCGGGCGGCAGCACAAAATAGGGATTGGTGCTGGGAACGATCAGGTTGAGATTGCGCGGATTGGCAACGCTGTTGGTGCGCAGGTTGGAATAATTGCCCTCGGCCCAGAGCGTGATGGTGTCGGAGATTTGCTCACGGACGGTGGCGAGCACCGAGTAGCGCCGGCTTTGAGGAATAATGGTGTTGTCGAGCTGGTTTTCGCAGCGGTTGCGGTTGGCGTTGCCGGTGAGAAACGACGGATAGGCATAGACGACACCATTGGCGGTGACGTTGGGCAGCGAACAGGAGGTGCCGCGCCGGTCGGCGCCGCCGCGGAAGCGCTGGTCGGCGCGGATGAAATCATATTCGCCATTGGTCGGCGGGGTGTTCCCCGAATATTCGCCGACGATCATGAAGTTGCCGGTGCTCCAGCGCTTGCCCCAGCCCATCGCCAGATTGCGCTTCTCGTAGGACGAGTTTTCGCTGATGCCATAGGTGCCCTGGGCTTCGAAGCCGTCCATGTCACGGCGGTAGATGAAGTTGGCGACCCCGGCGACGGCGTCGGAGCCATAGACGGCCGACGAGCCATCGGCGACGATCTCGACCCGCTGCACCGCGAGGATGGGAACAATGCCGGGATCGGGCAGGACGGCTTCGCCGCCGACGGCTGCCATGCGGTGGCCGTTGAACAGGGTCAGCGTAGCAAAGATGCCGATATTGTGGATGTTGGGCAGGAAGCCGCCGGTGCGGAAACGGCCGACGGTTGCCTGTTCATGGTTTGCGCCGAAGTTGCCGAGCTGGGGCACCTGGCTGAGCAATTCGGAGGCATTGGCGGGCGCATTGGCCTGAATCGTCTCCTTGGTGACGCCGATCAGCGCCGACCCGGTTGGCGCGACGCCGCGGATGCTGGTGCCGGTGACGATGATCTCGCTGCCATCCTGTGCCGCCTCTTCAACGACAGCGGTTTCGGTGGAGGCCGTTGCGGTTTGCGCCTGCGCGGCCTGTGGCAGCGAGAGCAGCGCTGCTAGTGCGGTGGAAGCGAGCAGCACGCGGCCGCTGCGGGCAGGTCCAAACCTCCGAGTGTCGATCTTTGCCATTTGTGCACCCTGTTGAAAATGAGAAGACATGCGCAACGGCAGAATTGCCGGCGTGGCGCGATGACGATGAATGATGTGACTCAAGCGACGCGACTGGGCGGGGTGACTGGTGTGGTGCGCAGACATGTGTCTGCGCACGCAATGATGCCGGCTTGCCGAGCTGACACAGCGCACCCCCCTCGGCAGCGCGGCGATCTAGGGTCGCCTGCGCGGCAACGGCTCCATCCAATCGATGAACCGTAGAATCGGTATGTACACTGTATACAACGCTGTCAATGCGCTATGATTACGGTCTGCCCGCTAGGTTTTCCAGGACTGGAACCGACGACGGACGCGGGCCGCCGGTGGCCCAATCGAGCAGCTCCACGAGGTGGACCGTGGGGGTCGCTTCGCTCGCCAGATGCTCAAGGCAGCCGATGTTGCCGCTCGCCATGATCGCGGCCCCGGTGCGCGCTATTGCTGCCTGCTTGCGCGCCTTGAGCGCTTGGGACATTTCCGGCTGCAGGATGCTGTAGGTGCCGGCGGAGCCGCAGCAGATATGCCCCTCGCCGATCTCCCGCACATCGAAGCCGCTGGTTGCAAGCAACTGGCGCGGTTGCAGGCGGACCTGCTGGCCATGCTGGAGCGAGCATGCGGAATGATAGGCGACAGCCAGACCCGGCGCGATCACCGGCGGCAGCAGATCGAGCGTGGCGACATATTCCGACACATCGCGTGTGAGCCCGGCAATGCGCGCGGCGCGGGCGGCCCAGCCGGCGTCAGCGGCAAACAGCTCGTCATAATGGCGCACCACGGTGCCGCAGCCCGAGGCGGTGACGAGAATGGCATCGAGCCCGCCGCCGGCGAGCTCGGCCTCCCAAGCTTCGATATTGGCCATGGCGAGGCGGCGCGCGCGATCCTCCTTGCCCATGTGATGATCGAGCGCCCCGCAGCACAGGCCGGTGGTGGCGACCACGACTTCGACGCCGTGGCGGTTAAGCAGCCGGATGGCGGCGGCATCGATCTCGGGG